>NZ_NEUE01000002.1 GCF_002910905.1 Streptomyces sp. SM11
GCGGGAGCCACGTCGACGGCGGCCTCGGCGGTGACTTCGACGACAGCCTCGGCGGGGACCTCGACAGGCACGTCGGCGGTCTTGCGGGATGCCTTGCGGGACGGCTTGCGGGCGGTCACAGGGACTGCCTCCTCGGAGGGTGGAGGGGGAAACACGGGCGGAGGGGAGACACACGGGAGGTACGGGAAGGGCGGGACGCGCGGGAGAGGGTGGGTGCGGCCCGGATCAGGCCGCGGCGGACTGGGCCAGCCGTTGGATGGCCGCCATCGGAACCGGCAGCCAGTCGGGTCGGTGCCGGGCCTCGTACAGCACCTCGTACACGGCCTTGTCGGTCTCGTGGGCGCGCAGCAGCTCCGGTTCGCCGCGCGGGTCGGTGCCCGAGGTCTGCGCGTAGCCCTCGCAGTAGGCGGCACGGCAGCGGGCCGCCCACTCCGGGTTCCACGGGCGGTGCGAGCGGGCCGCGTAGTCGAAGGAGCGCAGCATGCCCGCCACATCGCGCACCGGATGCGCGGGTCTGCGGCGCTCGGGCAGCGGGCGGGCCGGTTCGCCCTCGAAGTCGATCAGTGACCAGAAACCGTCTGCGGAGCGCAGGGTCTGCCCGAGGTGGAGATCGCCGTGCACCCGCTGCTGGGCCCAGCCGCTGCCCCGCACCCCGAGGTCCGTCACCGCCTCGAACGCGGCGCGCAGTCCGGGGACGTGCGGCACGAGCGCCGGGACCGCGTGGGCGGCGGCCTCCAGTCGCTGGGTCATCCGGGCGACGAGCTGCCGGGTCTGGGTGCCGTGCAGCGCCGGGGTCGGCAGCGCGGTGGCCAGCGCGGTGTGCACCTCGGCGGTGGCCCGGCCCAGCGCCCGCGCCTCCGGCAGGAAGTCGCGGCCCGCGGCGAGCGCGGCCAGCGCGAGCTGCCAGCCGTCGCGCGCGCCGTGCAGGAAGGGCTGGAGGACGCCGAGGGTGAGTGGCTCGGGGCCCGGCGCCTCGAACCAGGCGACGGGGGCCGGCACCCGCTCGCACCCCGCGCCGCTGAGGGCGAGCGGCAGTTCCAGGTCCGGGTTGGTGCCCGGGAAGACGCGCCGGAAGATCTTGAGGATGAACGCGTCCCCGTAGACGAGCGAGGAGTTGGACTGTTCGGCGTCCAGCACCCGTGGCGTGAGACCGGCCGGGATCGCGGCGGTCCGCTCGAAGCGCAGCGAGCCGAGGCGCCCGGGGGCGCGGAAGCGTTCCAGCAGCAGATCGGCCAGCCGCGGGTCGTGCAGGGCGTCGTAGACGGTCCGTCCGGCGAGCGGGCCCCGCTCCACCCGGCCGATCAGAGCGCCCGCGAGCAGCGGTGGCAGTGACGTTCTTGCACCCAGGAGCAGTTGGTAGCAGTCCTCGGCCGGGCGGGCCTGCCGGGAGGGCTGCTCGACCCGCACCAGCAGGTGCAGGAGCCCCGGGCCCGTCGTGCCGTCCAGCGGCAGCATCTCGGTCGCGGAGACCAGGGAGAAGCCGGTGACCGGCCGGCCCTTGCCGGCGAACCACCGCTGCCGGGGCAGCCATGCGTGCAGGAGTGGGGTGAGGGACGGGAGCAGGGCCCCGTCCGACGTACTGCTGAGCGTTGCGCCGATCCTCGTGCTCTTCGCCAGGGCGACGTGAGTGGATGCAGCCTCCGACATGGCATCGCGTCCTTTCCCCGGGCACACCACAGGATGCGAAGAGTGTCCCGGATTGCGGCAATGGCTGTCCGGCTGTGCGGGACGTGTCGGGAGAGGAGGGTCCTTACGGACTCGAACGGCGGAACCGTGAAGCCTCGATCGGTGAGCCGAGAAGGCCCGATGAGGGTCAGAGTGCCCCGTGCGGGACGGCGGAAACCGTCCCGCACGGGCAGGCCCGGCATCAGGCCGGCGGCGCGTCCTTGCGCAGCCGGAACCAGTAGAAGCCGTGTCCCGCAAGGGTCAGCAGGTAGGGCCACTGGCCGATGGCCGGGAAGCGTACCCCGCCGATCAACTCCACCGGATGACGTCCGTTGAACGATCGCAGGTCCAGCTCCGTCGGCTGGGCGAACCGCGAGAAGTTGTGCACGCACAGGACGAGGTCGTCCTTGTACTCGCGGGTGAACGCCAGCACCGACGGGTTGGAGGAGGGCAGTTCGGTGTACTCGCCGAGACCGAAGGCCGGATTCTGCTTACGGATCTCGATCATCCGGCGCGTCCAGTGCAGCAGCGAGGACGGCGAGGCCATCGACGCCTCGACGTTGGTGACCTGGTAGCCGTAGACCGGGTCCATGATCGTGGGGAGGTAGAGCCGCCCCGGATCACTGGAGGAGAACCCCGCGTTGCGGTCGGGCGTCCACTGCATCGGGGTGCGCACCGCGTCCCGGTCGCCCAGCCAGATGTTGTCGCCCATCCCGATCTCGTCCCCGTAGTAGAGGATCGGGGAACCGGGCAGCGACAGCAGCAGCGCGGTGAACAGCTCGATCTGGTTGCGGTCGTTGTCCAGCAGTGGGGCCAGCCGACGCCGGATGCCGATGTTGGCGCGCATCCGCGGATCCTTGGCGTACTCCGCGTACATGTAGTCGCGTTCTTCGTCCGTGACCATTTCGAGGGTCAGCTCGTCGTGGTTGCGCAGGAAGATGCCCCACTGGCAGTTCTTCGGGATCGCCGGGGTCTTGGCCAGGATCTCGGAGACCGGGTAGCGGCTCTCGCGGCGCACCGCCATGAAGATCCGCGGCATCACGGGGAAGTGGAACGCCATGTGGCACTCGTCGCCGCCCTGCTCGTAGTCGCCGAAGTAGTCGACCACGTCCTCCGGCCACTGGTTGGCCTCGGCGAGGAGCACGGTGTCCGGGTAGTTGGCGTCGATCTCCTTGCGGACCCGCTTGAGGAAGTGGTGGGTCTCGGGGAGGTTCTCGCAGTTGGTGCCCTCGCGCTGGTAGAGGTAGGGCACCGCGTCGACCCGGAAGCCGTCGATGCCCAGGTCCAGCCAGAAGCGCAGGGCCGCGAGGATCTCCTCCTGCACCGCCGGGTTCTCGTAGTTGAGGTCCGGCTGGTGCGAGAAGAAGCGGTGCCAGTAGTACTGCTTGCGCACCGGGTCGAAGGTCCAGTTGGACGTCTCGGTGTCGACGAAGATGATCCGGGCGTCCTGGAACTGTTTGTCGTCGTCCGCCCAGATGTAGTAGTCGCCGTAGGGCCCGTCCGGGTCGGTGCGGGACTGCTGGAACCACTCGTGCTGATCGCTCGTGTGGTTCATGACGAAGTCGATGATGACGCGCATGCCCCGCTGGTGCGAGGCGTCCACGAACTCCACGAAGTCGGCGAGGTCGCCGAACTCCGGCAGGACGGCGGTGTAGTCGGAGACGTCGTAGCCCCCGTCGCGCAGCGGCGACTTGAAGAACGGCGGCAGCCAGAGGCAGTCGACGCCGAGCCACTGGAGGTAGTCCAGCTTGGCGGTGATGCCCTTGAGGTCGCCGATTCCGTCGCCGTTGGAGTCCTGGAAGGACCGGACGAGCACCTCGTAGAAGACGGCACGCTTGAACCAGTCGGGATCGCGGTCCTTGGCGGGAGTGTCCTCGAACGTGTCGTGGACAGGCTCATTGACGATCATGGTGTGGGTGACCCTCCGGTCGGCGGGGACGGTCGCAGGACGGCGATGTGCGCGGGCGTGACGCCCGGCTCCAGGCGCACATAGAAGGCCCTGCCCCAGTGGTAGGTATCGCCGGTGAGCTCGTCGCGCACCGGTACGCGCTCGTGCCATGAGAGGCCGAGCCGCTCCATGTCCAACGAGACCGTGGCCTCCTGGGTGTGGTGCGGGTCGAGGTTCACGACCACCAGAACGGTGTTCGCTCCGGAGCGCTTGCTGTAGGCGATCAGCGCTTCGTTGTCGGTGTGGTGGAAGTGGACGTCGCGCAGCTGCCGCAGAGCGGGGTTACGCCGGCGGATCCGGTTCAGCGAGGTGATGAGGGGGGTCAGCGTGCGGCCTTCGCGTTCCGCCGACTCCCAGTCCCTCGGGCGCAGTTCGTACTTTTCCGAGTGCAGGTACTCCTCGCTCCCCGGCTTGGCCGGAGTGTTCTCGCACAGCTCGAATCCCGCGTACACGCCCCAGGACGGGGCGAGCGTCGCGGCCAGGACCGCCCGTGCCTCGAAGGCCGGGCGGCCGCCTTCCTGGAGGTGGCCGGGAAGGATGTCGGGGGTGTTCACGAAGAAGTTGGGCCGCATGTACGAGGCGGCCTCGCCGGACAGCTCCGTGACGTACTCCGTCAGCTCCTGCCTGGTGTTGCGCCAGGTGAAGTACGTGTACGACTGCTGGAAGCCGACCGCGCCGAGCGTGTGCATCATCGCCGGGCGGGTGAACGCCTCCGCCAGGAAGATGACGTCGGGGTCGGCGCCGTTGATCTCCTCGATGACCTTCTCCCAGAAGACCACCGGCTTGGTGTGCGGGTTGTCGACCCGGAAGATCCGCACGCCGCGGTCCATCCAGAAGCGCAGGATCCGCACCGCCTCCGCCACGAGACCGCGCATGTCCTTGTCGAAGGCGATCGGGTAGATGTCCTGGTACTTCTTCGGCGGGTTCTCGGCGTACGCGATCGAACCGTCGGGGCGGTGGTGGAACCAGTCGGGGTGCTCCTTGACCCACGGGTGGTCCGGCGAGCACTGGAGCGCGAAGTCCAGCGCGATCTCCATCCGCAGGTTCCGGGCCACCGACACGAAGTGGTCGAAGTCCTCCAGCGTGCCCAGCTCCGGATGGACCGCGTCGTGCCCGCCGTCCGGCGAACCGATCGCCCACGGCACACCCGGGTCGTGCTCCCCGGGCGTCAGGCTGTTGTCCGGGCCCTTGCGGTGGGTCGTCCCGATCGGGTGGACCGGGGGCAGGTACACGACGTCGAACCCCATGGCGGCGACCGCGGGCAGCCGCTCGGCGGCCGTCCGGAAGGTGCCGCTGACCAGCCGGGTCTCCGCGCCCGGCGAGGTGTCGGCCGGGTCCACCGGCACCCGCCGCGCCCCCTCCGAGCGCGGGAACAGCTCGTACCACGACCCGAACAGCGCCCGCTCGCGCTCCACGCGCACCGCCAGCGGCTTGGAGCGGGTGACCAGTTCGCGCAGCGGATACCGGGCCAGGACGGTGCCGGCGGCCGGGGTCAGGGCGGCGGCCAGCCGGGCGGCCGGCGGATGGGCGGTGTCGCGCAGCGCGTCCACCGCGGCCAGCACCGCCTCGCGGCCGTGCTTCTTCGGGACGCCCGCGGCGGCCCGCTCCAGCAGCGCCGCGCCCTCCGCCAGCACCAGGTCCGTGTCGATGCCCGCCGGGATCTTGACCGAGGCGTGGTGCCGCCACGTGGTGACCGGATCGCTCCAGGCCTCCACCGTGTACGTCCAGCGGCCCTCGGACGACGGGGTGACCTCCGCTCCCCACCGGTCCGTCCCCGGGGCCAGCTCGCGCATCGGGGTCCACGGCCCGACCCGTCCGCCCGGATCGCGCAGCACGACATTGGCGGCCACCGCGTCGTGGCCTTCGCGGAAGACGGTGGCGGTGACCTGGAAGGTCTCACCGGCAACGGCCTTCGCCGCCCGTCTGCCGCAGTCGACGAGAGGACGGACGTCCAGGACGGGAATACGACCGATCATGGAATCACCTGAGGGCTGGAGGAGCTCGGCGTGCACGGGGGACGGCACGGGCGCGGAGGACCGACCGCGTGTGCCGCGAAGACGGGGATCTGTCCTTTGTAGCTGCTCAGCTGTCTGCTGACGGGCTGTGGGCATGGCCGCTCCTGTCCGCGTTCACTCGAATGGCACTCGAATGGGTGGGTCGCGGGGGTTTCGTGCATGTTTCGAGATGCACGGAGAACGTCTGCGGGCCGGGTCGCGCCGTGTACCGGGGAAGCCTTCCCCGCGTCCGAGAGCGGGAAATCCGGCGCTGTGTTAACTACTCGGTCGTAGCCGACCGCTCGGGCCCCGCCGCACGCGGCGCGCACGCCCCCGGTGGGCGAGGGGAGTCCGAAGCGCCCCCGCGGGTTCCGGATACCCGTTCTGCGGCGCCACCCGGCAGCCTTCCCTGTGGCAGGGAGGTCCACAAGGCTGCGTACGGTGGTGAAATCGGCCAAACCCCAGGTGAACGGAGTGGCGGAGGATCACGGGCGGGGCGCGAGGTACCTCTGTGAGGAGGCGCGTACCGGCCGCTCCGGGACCTCGTACGCCGTCCGCGCGCCGTGGCAGCCCGCCACGGACGGCCGCTACCGTCAGGGGTGACGGAAGGGACGCACGCCGTCGTGCGTCCCCTCGGATGCGCAAGTCCCCTGTAAAGGTGGAGTACGTGAAGGCCATTCGTCGATTCACCGTGCGTCCTGTCCTCCCCGAACCCCTCCGACCCCTCCACGACCTCGCGCGCAACCTGCGCTGGTCGTGGCACACCGAGACCCGTGAGCTCTTCCGGTCCGCCGACCCCGAGGGCTGGCGGCCCGCGGACGCCGACCCCGTACGCCTGCTCGGCTCGCTGTCCGCCCGGCGGCTCACCGAACTGGCCGGGGACGAGGAGTACCTCGCCCGCCTCACCGAGGCATCCGCCGACCTGGCCGAGTATCTCGACGGCCCCCGCTGGTACCAGGAACAACGGGCCGCCGGAGTGGAACTCCCCTCCGCCGTCGCCTACTTCTCACCCGAATTCGGCGTCACCGCGGCACTGCCCCAGTACAGCGGCGGCCTCGGCATCCTGGCCGGCGACCACCTCAAGGCCGCCAGCGACCTCGGCGTCCCGCTCATCGGCGTCGGTCTGCTCTACCGGCACGGCTACTTCCGCCAGACCCTCTCGCGCGACGGCTGGCAGCAGGAGCACTATCCCGTCCTCGACCCCAATGAACTCCCGCTCGACCTGGTTCGCGAGGCCGACGGCACCCCCGCCCGGGTGGTGCTCGCCCTGCCCGGCGGACGCTCGCTGCACGCGTGCGTCTGGCTGGCCCGGGTCGGCCGCGTGCCGCTCCTCCTGCTCGACTCCGACGTCGAGGAGAACGCCCCCGGCGAACGCGACGTCACCGACCGGCTGTACGGCGGCGGCAGCGACCACCGGCTGCTCCAGGAGATGCTGCTCGGCATCGGCGGGGTGCGCGCGGTGCGCACCTGGTGCCGGCTGACCGGCACCCCGGAGCCGGAGGTGTTCCACACCAACGAGGGCCACGCGGGCTTCCTCGGCCTGGAGCGCATCCGTGAACTGGGCGCCACCGGGCTCGACTTCGACGCCGCCCTCGAAGTGGTCCGGGCCGGGACCGTCTTCACCACCCACACCCCGGTGCCCGCCGGGATAGACCGTTTCGACCGGCAGCTGATCACCCGCCACTTCGGCGACGACGGCGAGCTGTCCGGCGTACCCGTCGAGAAGATCCTGCGGCTCGGCACCGAGACCTACCCCGGCGGCGAGCCGGAGCTGTTCAACATGGCGGTGATGGGCCTGAGGCTCGCCCAGCGCGCCAACGGCGTCTCCACCCTGCACGGGGCCGTCAGCCGGGAGATGTTCTCCGGGCTCTGGCCGGGCTTCGACCCCGCCGAGGTGCCGATCACCTCCGTCACCAACGGGGTCCACGCACCGACCTGGGTCGCCCCCGAGGTGTTCCGGCTCGGCGCCGGCCAGGTCGGCGAGGGCCGCGCCCACCAGGTGCTGGCGGGCGGCCCGGTCCCCGACGAGGCCTCCTCGGGGAGTGGCACCCCCCGCCGCTGGGAAGCGGTGACCGGCATCGGCGACCAGGAGATCTGGGACCTGCGCCGGGACCTGCGCGGACAGCTGGTCACCGAGGTCCGCCGCCGCCTCTACGCCTCCTGGCGCCGGCGCGGCGCGGGCACCGCCGAGCTCGGCTGGATCGACGGCGTCCTCGACCCGGACGTCCTGACGATCGGCTTCGCCCGGCGGGTCCCCTCGTACAAACGGCTCACGCTGATGCTGCGCGACCGCGACCGGCTGCGGGAGCTGCTGCTCCACCCGACGCACCCGATCCAGATCGTCGTCGCGGGCAAGGCCCACCCCGCCGACGACGGCGGCAAGCGGCTGGTGCAGGAGCTGGTCCGGTTCGCGGACGACCCACGGGTGCGCCACCGCATCGTCTTCCTCCCGGACTACGGCATGGGCATGGCACAGAAGCTCTACCCGGGCTGTGACGTCTGGCTCAACAACCCGCTGCGCCCGCTGGAGGCGTGCGGTACGAGCGGGATGAAGGCGGCGCTGAACGGCTGCCTGAACCTGTCCGTGCGCGACGGCTGGTGGGACGAGTGGTTCGACCCGGACTTCGGCTGGGAGATCCCTACCGCCGACGGTTCGGCGGTCGACGAGGACCGCCGCGACGAGCTGGAGTCGAACGCCCTGTACGCCCTGATCGAGGACCGGGTCGCCCCGCGCTTCTACGACCGGGGGGCCGGGGGCCTGCCCGGCCGCTGGATCGAGATGGTCCGCTCCACGCTGGTCTCCCTGGGGCCGAAGGTGCTCGCGGGGCGAATGGTGCGTGAGTACACGGAGCGCCTGTACGCCCCCGCCGCGCAGTCCCGGCGGGCCCTGGAGCCCGGGACCGCGCGCGACCTGGCCCGGTGGAAGGCCAAGGTCAGGGCGGCCTGGCGCGGGGTCTCCGTCGACCATGTGGAGTCGGTGACCGACACCGCGGCGGGCGGCTCGGCGGAGCTCGGCGCCACCCTGGCGCTGCGGGTGCGGGTTGCACTCGGCGGACTGGACCCGGACGACGTGGAGGTCCAGGTGGTCGCGGGCCGGGTCGACTCCGGCGACGCCATCGCGGACGCCCAGGTATTCCCGCTGAAGCCGGCGGGCGGCCAGGACCTGGAGGACCGCTGGCTGTACGAGGGTCCGCTCGCCCTGGACCGGACGGGACCGTACGGCTACACCGTGCGCGTCCTGCCCGCCCACGAGCTGCTGGCCACCGGCGCCGAACTGGGCCTGGTCGCACTGCCGACCGAGGCGACGGGGGAGGGCGCGGGCGTGCTGCTGCGCTGAGCGCGCGCCATGGCGAACGGCCCGGGAGGGGGTGAACTCCTCCCGGGCCGTTCCGTGTGCGTGCTCCCCGCGGGCCGGTGGGCCCGGTGGGATCAGAAGGTGAGCTTGAAGCTGTTGATCCGCCCGGTGTCGTACCGCGCGCGGTCCTGGACCTTCAGCTTCCAGACACCGTTGGCCACCTCGGACGAGGCGTTGACCGTGTAGGTCGCCACCACATCGTCCGCGGAGTCGCCGCCGGAGGAGTTCTTCAGCCGGTAGGCGCTGCCGTCGGGGGCCACCAGGTCGATGACCAGGTCACCGCGCCAGGTGTGGGTGATGTCCACGCCGACCTTGAGGTCGCTCGGCGCGTTGCCGGCCACACCGGAGACGGTGACCGAGCTGGTGACGGCCGCACCGGCGTCCGGGATGTTCACCGGGGTGGTGTTCTCGAACACCTCGCCGCCCGGGTCGGGGTCGCCGCCGGGGCGGTCGCCCACGTTGACGCCGGCCCAGGCGTGGGCCACGGCCGCGTACTCGGGGCTGGTGGCCCCGTACAGCTCACTGGCGACCGCGAGCGTGCCGGTGCGGGCAGCGGCGTAGTTCGTGTTCGAGGTGAACTTGGTGGTGAGCGCCTTGAACCAGATCAGCGACGCCTTGTCCCGGCCGATGCCGGTGACCGGCAGTCCGTCGGAGGTCGGGGAGTCGTAGTCGACACCGTTGATCGTCTTGGCTCCGCTGCCCTCGGAGAGCAGGTAGTACCAGTGGTTGGCCGGGCCCGAGGAGTAGTGGACGTCGACGTTGCCGATGCCCGCGTACCAGTAGTCCTTGGACGAGCCGTCCCTGGAGGGCTTGTCCATGTACCGCAGCGGGGTGCCGTTGCCCCTGATGTCGATCTTCTCGCCGACCAGGTAGTCGCCCTTGTCCTGGGCGTTGTTCGCGTGGAACTCGACGGCGGCGGCGAAGATGTCGGACGTCGCCTCGTTGAGGCCGCCGGACTCACCGCTGTAGATGAGGCCCGCGGTGTTCGAGGTGATGCCGTGGGTCATCTCGTGGGCGGCCACGTCGATGGAGGTCAGCGGCTTGGCGTTGTTCGAGCCGTCGCCGTACGTCATGCAGAAGCAGCTGTCCTGCCAGAAGGCGTTGACATAGTTGTTGCCGTAGTGGACGCGGGAGTACGCGCCGACGCCGTCGCCACGGATGCCGTCGCGGCCGTGCACGTTCTTGAAGTAGTCCCAGGTGAGCGCGGCGCCGTAGTGGGCGTCCGCGCCGGCCGTCTCGGAGTTCTGCGGGGTGCCGTCGCCCCAGATGTCGTCCGAGCCGGAGAACAGCGTGCCGGTGCCGGAGGTACCCCGGTTCAGGTTGTACGTCTTGTGGTTGCCGCGCGTGGTGTCGGTCAGGGTGTACGAGGGCGCGGTGCCCAGGGTGACCTGGCCGCTGTACTGCGTGTTGCCGGTGCCGTTGTGGACGGCCTGCCACTCGTAGAGCTTCTCGCCCGAGGTGGCGTCGGTGATCACGTGCAGCTCGTTCGGGGTGCCGTCGTGCTGGAGCCCGCCGACCACGGTCTCGTACGCGAGCCGCGGGGAGCCGCTGCCCAGCCACACCACCTTGCGCGGGGCCTCGCTGACCTTCTTCGCCTTCGAGCCCTCGGCCTTCGCCGCGCCGAGCGCCTGCGTCTCGGCTGCGGCCGGGGCCACGTCGGCGGTGAGGCCCACGGCCTTCAGCTGCGCGCTGGTCGCCCTCGACGCCTTGCTGACGCCCTCGGTCGCCCCGGCCGCGGACTCCTTGACCACGAGGTCGCCGCCGAGGACGGGAAGCCCGTTCAGGGTGCGCTCGTAGCGGGTGTGCGTCGTGCCGTCGCGGTCCTGGAGGACATCGCGGACCACGAGCTTCTCCGTGGACCCGAGGCCGAGTTCCTTGGCGGTGGCCGCCCTGGTGGCGTTCGCCTCGCTGAGCAGCTCGGCGCGCTGGGCGGGGGAGAGCTTGGCGGGCAGGGCGCCGGGGTCGGCCTTCGTGCCGGCGGTGATGCCGCCGAGCGGGGCCGACGCGGGGGCGGGGGTGGCGGTAGCGGCGCCGGACGGGACGGCGACGGCTATGAGGGCTGCGGCGGCTATCAGAGCGCCGGTCGCGGTGGCGCGACGGCTGGGCGTGGATCTCACGCGGACTCCTTCTGCGAGGGGGGTACCGGCGGCGCTGGACGGGCCGTCCGGACGGTGCAGGCGGTGCGCAGAACGGGGTGAACAGTGTCAGCAGATGACCGGTCCTGTCAGGACCGCGTCAAAAAGTTGGCCGATTTTCGTTCGTTGCCGGAAAGGTCATGTTCGTTAAGCGGACGTTTCACCGGTCATTGCCGCAGTGTTACCGGTCGTTGCGGAGTCCGGTACTTTCAGGGTGGTCACAGGTTTCGTGCGCGACGGGCGCCTCGGCGTCGCGGGCGGGAAGGGGTGCGCTGACCGCCTGATGAGACAGCGTCGGGTTCTGGCCAGATCCGCACGCCGGAACATGCCGGTCCGTCAGGATGCTGCCAGGGGGGGGAGCGGTCGGAGCGCTCTGGCCTTCGCTCCCGGCGGGTACACCGCGTCCAGGAGGGCGCGCACGAAACGGTCCGGGTCGTCCAGCCCGCCGCCGCTAGTGTGCCGGGGCCGTTCGTCGGCGGATGCGGGACCGCCGCGTGCGGGGCGAGGGTGCCGACGGCGGCCCGCTGCGGGGTGACGGGCGGGCGAGCGGGGACTTCGCGGGCTTCGAGCTGGCCCGGCGCCCCGCCGGGCGTCCGGACGAGCTTCGGATCGACGAGCTTCGGGAGTGAGACATGACAGGAACGGCGACCGTGGTCGGCGCGGGCATCGGCGGTCTGGCGACCGCGATCGGACTCCGCCGTGCGGGCTGGAGCGTCACGGTGCTGGAGCGGCGCACCGAACTGGAGCGGTACGGCGCGGCCTTCGGCATCCACCCCACCGCGCAGTCCGCGCTCGACCGGCTCGGCGTCGGCGACGCGCTGCGCGACCATGCCGTGCCCTACCGCGACGCGCACATCCGCACCCCGGACGGGACGTCCCTCGCCCGCCTGCCGCTGGAGCGCATCGAACGCAGGGCGGGCCGTCCCGAACTCCTCATCGCCCGGCCCTACCTGCTGGAAGCCCTGCTCGCCGGCATCGAGGCCTTCGGGGATGTTCCGCTCAGGCTCGGCGAAAGGGTCACCGATGTGGACGCCCTCGCCGCCGGGCAGGATCTGGTGATCGGCGCCGACGGCATCCGCAGCGCCGTCCGCACCGCCCGCTTCGGCGGGAGCAGCGGCCCGCGCCGGGTCGGCACCGTCGCCTGGATCGGTATCGCCGACTTCGGGAGCCCGGTACACGGCGAGACCTGGGGCAGCGGCCGCTTCTTCGGGCTCACCCCGGTCGAGCCGGGCCGCACCAACTGGTACGCCATCGTGCCCGAGGCCACCACCGCCGAGGAACTGCGCGCCTCCTTCGCCGGCTGGCACGACCCGATCCCGCGCATCCTCGACGCCACCGACCCGGCCGCCTGGATCCGCTACGAGATGCGCCACCTCCACCCGGCGCTGCCCTCCTTCGTCTCCACCGGCGTCCGGCCCGCCCCCGTGGCCCTGGTCGGCGACGCGGCCCACGCCATGACGCCCAACCTGGGTCAGGGCGCCTGCACCGCGATCCTGGACGCGGACGCGCTGACCCGTGCGATCGCCGTCGCACCCCCGGGCCCGGAGGGCGTCGCCGGGGCCCTGCGCGCCTACGACCGCGAACGCCGCCGCAGTGCCCAGCGGACCGCCTTCGCCTCCCGGACCCTGCACCGCTTCATGAGTACGGAACGCACCCGGCTGCGCGATGGGGCGGTGCGGCTACTGCCGGGATGAGGGCGGGTCTGTGCGGGCGCCCGGGGGCGGCGGTGCCCCCGTGGTCGGCGCGCCTGTGCCGCGCGGCCCCGCAGGGTGCGGTGCGCCGCCTGCCGTGACGGTCCGGAGCTCGCGCGGTCGGGGCTCAGGCGCGGGTCCGGGCGGCCTGCCTGTCGAACTGCTCGGCCGAGAGCGGGTGCCCGGTCCGGTGGAAGCCCATCTCCCGGTATGCGTCGCATGTGCGGGCGACGGTGACGGTGATCCTTTCCAGGACTATGCGCCGCTGAACCTTGTGGACGCCCGGCCGCTTGCGGGGCTGCTTCCCTTCGGGCGTGTCGGGCTTGGAGAAGTAGTACCAGTCGGAGATGGCGGTGAGCAGGCGCGAGGTCCTTCCCTCGCGGTCGTGCAGGGCGTCCACCGCCGCACGGCCCGATGCGGCCACGATGACGGGCAGGATGCCGACCAGCGCGCCGAGCAGGGCGAGCACGAACACAGGCGGGATGCCGAGCCAGTCGATGAGGGCGTTCACTGCTCCGCTTCCTGGTCATGGGTGGGGTCGCCGATCTTGTCGGCGTAGACGTAGGCCACCAGGGCGAGAGACGCACCGGTGATCAGAGAGACGAGACCCCACAGTGCCGTCAGGACACGATCGGCGGACGGTTCGCGCACGCTGCTCCTCCAGGGCTCCTCCGGCCTGATACCCCTGGAGCGGTATCAGACAACCCGATGTACTGACGGGGTCGCGGATCCGGAAGCGCCCTCCTCAGGCCAGGCTGTCCTTCCATGTCCGGTGCAGCCCCGCGAACCGCCCTGTTCCGCCGATCAGTTCGGAGGGCGCGCCGTCCTCCACGATCCGGCCGTGCTCCATCACCAGCACCCGGTCCGCGATCTCCACCGTGGAGAGGCGGTGGGCGATCACCACCGCCGTGCGGCCGTGCAGCACCGTGTCCATGGCCCGCTGCACGGCCCGCTCGCCGGGGATGTCCAGGGAGCTCGTCGCCTCGTCCAGGATCAGCACCGCCGGGTTCGCCAGCAGGGCCCGGGCGAAGGCCACCAACTGCCGCTGGCCCGCCGAGATCCGCCCGCCCCGCTTGCGTACGTCGGTGTCGTAGCCGTCCGGCAGGGCGGCTACGAAGTCGTGCGCGCCGATCGCCTTCGCGGCGTGCTCGATCTCCTCGCGGGTGGCGTCCGGGCGGCCGATCGCGATGTTCTCCGCGACCGTCCCCGAGAACAGGAACGCCTCCTGCGTCACCATCACCACGCCCCGGCGCAGCTCGGCGGTGTCCAGGTCGCGCAGGTCCGTGCCGTCCAGCAGGACCCGGCCGTCGGTCGGGTCGTAGAAGCGGGCCAGCAGCTTGGCGAGCGTCGACTTGCCCGCGCCCGTCGAGCCGACGACCGCCACCGTCCGGCCCGCCGGGATGTGCAGGTCGAAGGTGGGCAGCACCTCGCCGCCCGTACGGTAGGCGAACCGCACCCCGTCGAACGTGACGTCCCGGCCCGGGAGATCGCCCGAGCGCGGCGGCAGTTCCTTCGGCCGGTCGGTCTCCGGGACGTTCGGGGTCTGGGCCAGCAGGCCGGCGATCTTCGTCAGTGAGGCGGCCGCCGACTCGTAGGAGTTGAGGAACATCCCCAGCCGGTCGATCGGGTCGTACAGCCGGCGCAGATACAGCACCGCCGCCGCCAGCACCCCGAGCGCCAGCGTCCCGTCCGCCACCCGGTAGGCGCCCCACAGGACCATGCCGGCCACCGCCGTGTTCGCGATCAGCCGCGAGCCGACGACATAGCGCGCCATCTCCAGGATCGCGTCGCCGTTGCGCCGCTCGTGGGCGCTGTTCAGCGCGCCGAACACCGCGTCGTTGCTCCGCTCCCGGCGGAACGCCTGGACCGGGCGGATGCCGTTCATCGTCTCCGCGAACTTCACGATCACCGCCGCGATCGCCGTCGACCGCGCCGTGAACGCCACGGACGCCCGCCGCCGGTACATCCGGACCATCAGATACAGCGGTACGAAGGAGAGCGTGGCGATCGCGCCGATCCCCGGGTCCAGCCAGAGCAGGACCAGCGAGATCGACACGAACGACAGGACCACGCCGATCAGTTCCTGGAGCCCCTCGCTCAGCAGCTCCTGCAGCGATTCCACATCCGTCGTGGAGCGCGAGATCAGCCGGCCCGAGGTGTAGCGCTCGTGGAAGTCGACGCTGAGCGCCTGCGCGTGCCGGAAGATCCGGCCGCGCAGATCGAGCAGCACGTCCTGGTTGATCCGCGCGGCGGCCCGGATGAAGCCGTACTGGAGGACGCCCGCGCCGACGGAGCACAGCGCGTAGCCGGCCGCGACCGCCATCAGCGGCCCGTAGTCGTGGTCCCGGAACGCCGGAACCCCGCGGTCGATCGCGTACGCCACCAGCAGCGGGCCCGCCTGCATCGCGATCTGCTGGACCAGCAGGAGCAGTGCCGTCACCGCGACCCGGCCGCGCATCGGGGCCAGCAGCGAGAACAGCAGCGTCCTCGTCGATCCGGGCGGCGCGGGGAGGTCGTCCTGATCGAACGGGTCGCCGGAGAGCTGCCGTTCGGGTGCGGCCGTACTCCTCGGCGGGCCGTCGTCGGCGGCGGCCGGGAACGAGGCGTCGTCGGTGGTCGTGGTCATCGGGCACTGCCCTCCTCGGCGGGGGCCTGCCGGACGGCGCCCCGGTCGTCCTCGTCCTCGTCCTGGTGCTCGGCGCCGGCGAATCCGGCGCCCTCGCGGGCGCGGGCCGGATCGCCGTGCTCGGCGCCCGACATCAGCCAGGCGTACTCCGCGTTGTCGCGCAGCAGCTCCTGATGGGTGCCGACCGCGGCGATCCGGCCCCCGGACAGCAGCGCCACCCGGTCGGCCAGCATCACGGTGGAGGGCCGGTGCGCCACGACCACCGCCGTCGTCCGCTCCAGGACCTGCCGCAGTGCGGCCTCCACCAGCGTCTCCGTGTGCACGTCCAGCGCGGAGAGCGGGTCGTCCAGCACCAGGAAGCGCGGCTCCCCGACCACGGCGCGGGCCAGCGCCAGGCGCTGGCGCTGGCCGCCGGAGAGGCTCAGGCCCTGCTCGCCGACCTCGGTGTCCAGTCCGTGCGGCAGCTCGTGCGCGAAGTCGGCCTGGGCCACCGACAGCGCCCGGCGCACCTGCCGCTCGTCCGCGTCGGCCGCGCCCATCGTCACGTTCTCGCCGACCGTCGCGGAGAACAGTGTCGGCTCCTCGAACGCCACCGACACCAGCCCCCGCAGCCGCGAGCGCTCCATCGTGGCGATGTCCTCACCGTCCAGCGTGATCCGTCCGCCGGTCGCCTCGTGCAGCCGGGGCACCAGAGCGGTGAGCGTCGTCTTGCCCGACCCCGTACCCCCGACGAGGGCCAGCGTCTCGCCGGGCCGGATGTGCAGGTCGATCCCGGCGAGGACCGGCGGCGAGCCCGGGTCCGCGTCCGGGTAGCGGAACTCGACGCCCTCGAACACCATCCCGGCGGCGGTGGCCGGCCCTTCCTCGGGTACGGCGACGGCCCCTGGCTCCTCCGCGACGTCCATCACCTCGAAGAACCGGTCGGTGGCGGTCGCCGACTCCTGGCTCATCGCCAGCAGGAAGCCGATCGACTCCACCGGCCAGCGCAGGGCGAGCGCCGTGGAGAGGAACGCCACCAGCGTGCCGGCGGACAGCGATCCGTCCGCCACCTGGATCGTGCCGAGGACCAGCGCCGCGCCGATCGCCAGCTCCGGGATGGCGGTGATCAGCGCCCAGATCCCGGCGAGCAGCCGGGCCTTGCCCAGTTCCGTGGTGCGCAGCCGGTGCGACAGCGCCCGGAATGCCTGTGCCTGGCTGCGGTGCCGGCCGAAGCCCTTGACGATCCGGATGCCCAGCACGCTCTCCTCGACGACCGTGGTGAGATCGCCGACCTGGTCCTGGGCCCGGCGCGCGACCACCGAGTACTTCGTCTCGAACAGCGAGCAGAGGATCATCAGCGGCACCGCGGGCGCCAGCAGCACCAGACCGAGCGCCCAGTCCTGGGCGAACAGGAGGACGAACCCGACCAGGATCGTCGTCGCGTTGACGATCAGGAAGGTCAGCGGGAACGCCAGGAACATCCGCAGCAGCATCAGGTCCGTCGTCCCGCGCGACAGCAGCTGACCCGAGGCCCAGCGGTCGTGGAAGGCGACCGGCAGCCGTTGCAGATGGCGGTACAGATCCGACCGCATCGACGCCTCGACCCCGGCCAGCGGGCGCGCCACCAGCCACCGCCGGAACCCGAAGAGCACCGCCTCCGCGATGCCGAGCAGCAGCAGATACAGCGCCCCCAGCCACACCCCGCCCGGATCGCGGTCGGCGACGGGACCGTCCACCATCCACTTCAGGACCAGCGGGATCACCAGCCCCAGGCAGGACGCCAGGATCGCCACGAAGGCGGCGGTGAACAGGCGCACCCGCACGGGTCGGACATAGGGCCACAGACGCAGGAGGGAGCGCACGGCGGACCGGTCCGTGGGCTCTGCAGGCTTTTCGGGCATCAGGGGCGACCCTACGTTTCACCACTGACATCGGTCCTGCCAATTTCCCTCCGCCCGGGGCCGCTCCGGCACGTCCGGTCGTACCCCGGATCAACCGATCGGTTGACGCACCGTCGAGCGTGACGGCGGATACCGCCCACGCCCGCCCGCCGGAACCCTGGGGGCATGGCAGTCATCGAAGTCAACGGGGTGCGCAAGACCTACGCGGGCCGCGACGTGGTCGACGGCGTCTCCTTCTGCGTCGACGAGGGGGAGATCTTCGGCATCCTCGGCCCCAACGGAGCGGGCAAGACCACCACCGTCGAATGCGTGGAAGGCCTGCGCATCCCCGACGCGGGCACGGTCAGGGTCGCCGGGCTCGACCCCGTCGCCGACCACGACCGGGTGACGCGACTGCTCGGCGCCCAGCTCCAGGAGAGCGAGCTCCAGGCCAAACTGACCGTACGGGAGGCGCTGGAGCTCTACACCGCCTTCTACCCGGCGCCCGCCGACTGGCGTCCGCTCGCGGACCGGCTCGGTCTGGCGGACCGGCTCACCACCCGGTTCGTCCAGCTCTCCGGCGGCCAGAAGCAGCGCCTGTTCATCGCGCTCGCCCTGATCGGCGACCCGAAGGTCGTCGTACTGGACGAGCTGACCACCGGCCTGGACCCACGCGCCCGCCGCGACACCTGGAAGCTCATCGAGGAGATCCGCGACAGCGGGGTGACCGTCCTGCTCGTCACCCACTTCATGGAGGAGGCCCAGCGACTCTGCGACCGGATCGCCGTCATCGACCGGGGCCGGGTCGTCGCCCTGGACACCCCGGCCGGGCTGATCCGGCAGTCCACCGGCTCCACCGTCGTCTCCTTCGTCCCCTCCCGTACTCCGACCGGCCCCGAGCTCAGCCGGCTCGGCGCACTGCCGGGCGTCGCGTCGCTGACCCCGCCCGACGCCGCCGGCGTCCTCGTCCTGCACGCCACCGACGACACCGTCACCCCGCTCATCTCCCTGCTCGCCGAACTCGGCGTCACCGCCCGGCGGCTGCGGATCACCGAGACCAGCCTCGACGAGGCCTTCCTCGACCTCACCGGACAGGACGCCTGACTTGAACCCCGACGTCCCCACCGCACCTGCCGCCGCCCCCGC
>NZ_NEUE01000043.1 GCF_002910905.1 Streptomyces sp. SM11
GCCGGGGCGGCCGAGCAGAGTTACGAGGACGAGCTCCGCGCCGCCGCCTCCATCGCCGCCGACCCCCGCCTCGGTGACCTGCTGGGCCTGCCGTCCGGCACCGGCGTCCCGCATCCCCGCCGGGAAGCCGCCGACGAGGCGTCGGCGCCCGCGCAGAGTGCCACCGTGCGCACCGGCCCGGGCAACAACGACGACGGCATGGCCACTACCACCGAACCGGCCGCCGACCGCTCCGTGGCCCTCGCCGACCAGCCCGCCGCCGTCCAGCCTTTGACCGCAGAGGAGTTCGACCGCGGCGCCGACGAGCTCCGCGACCTCCTCGACCAGTCCGTCGCCGCCGCCGAGCGCCGCCTCTTCGACCTGCGCACCGCCGCCGCCGACGACGCCCGCATCCTGGGCGCCCTCGGCGAGGGCGGGCTGCTGCCGCCCGGACCCGACGTCCTCGCCACCGTCGAGTATCTCGGCGAGCACGGCATCCCCGCCCTGCCCGGCTGGCGCTACCTCGCCCAGGCCGTCGACCCGGCCGACCACACCGCCGTCCTCGCCGCACGCCCCGAGCTCGTCGACGGCGTCGTCATCACCGACCCCGACGCCCACAGCCGCGCCCGCGAGGTCCTCGGCGGCGCGGCCCTGCTGCCCCGCTCGACCGTGGCCGTCGGCACCGCCGCCGCCCTCCTCGCCCCCGTCCCGGCCCCCGGCACCGGCTCCGACGCGCAGAACGACGGCGTCTTCCTCGTCCCGCCGAACCCGGCCATGCACGACGAACACGCCGCCGACGAGGAACGCCACGCACTGCGCAGCCGCGCCGCCGCCCGCGACGAGGACATCAGGACCCTCGCTGCCCGCCTCTCCGGGGACCGCGCCCTCGCCGCCCGCATCGGCTCCTGGCGCGCCGACTGCCCGCCCGGCATGCTCGCCGAACTGGCCGAGGCCGCCGCCAGTGCCCGTACGGCCGCGGAAAGCGCCGAAGCCGTCCTCGCCGAGGCACGCACCGCCCGTGCCGAAGCGGACGAGGCCGCCGCCGACACCACCC
>NZ_NEUE01000044.1 GCF_002910905.1 Streptomyces sp. SM11
GTGTGGGGGTTGAGGAGGGTCGCCTTGAGCCAGAGTCGGCCTTCGGCGTGGGCGCGGCCGAGGACGGCGTGGCCGCGTTGGAGGAGGGTGCGGCGGACGGTGGCGACGGTGTGGTCGTCGGTTCCGGTGGGGCGGAAGAGGACGGTGCTGATGGTGGGGTGGTCGTAGAGGTCGAGAGTGGGGGTCTTGGTGATGAGGTCGGCGAGGTGGTGGGCGGTGGCGAGGGTGCGGTCGAGGAGGTCGGCGAGTCCGGTGCGGCCGAGGGCCTGGAGGGTGACGGCGATCTTGAGGGCGTCGGGGCGGCGGGTGGTGCGCAGGGAGCGGCCGAGGAGGTCGGGGAGGCCGGCTTCGGTGTCGTCGTCGGCGTTGAGGTAGGGGGCGTGGTGGTGGAGGGGGGTGAGGTGGTGGCGTTCGGGTACGGCGAGGAGGCCGGCGGATGCGGGTTGCCAGCCGAGTTTGTGCAGGTCGAGGGTGACGCTGTGGGCGCGGTCGAGGCCGTGGAGGAGGGGGCGGTGGGTGGGGCTGAAGAGGAGGGGTCCGCCGTAGGCGGCGTCGATGTGGAGTTCGGCGCCGTGGGTGGTGCAGAGGTCGGCGATGGCGTGGAGGGGGTCGATCTCGCCGGTGTCGGTGGTTCCGGCGGTGGCGACGACGAGGAGGGGGCGGTGGAGTTCGGTGAGGGCGTCGTCGAGGGCGGCGAGGTCGAGGGTGCCGGCGGGGGCGGGTAGGACGACGGGTTCGGGGAGGCCGAGGAGCCAGGCGGCGCGGGCGATGCTGTGGTGGGCGTTGGTGCCGCAGATGGTCTGTACGGGGCCGTGGCGTTCGCGGGCGAGGAGGAGGGCGAGTTGGTTGGCTTCGGTGCCGCCGGTGGTGATGACGGCGTCGGGTGAGGGGGTGTCGGGGTAGATCTCGGTGGCGAGTGCGCTGGTGAGGTCGGCTTCGAGGGCGGAGGCGGCGGGGGCCTGGTCCCAGGAGTCCATGGAGGGGTTGAGGGCGCTGGCGGCGAGGTCGGCTGCTGCTGCCAGGGCGAGGGGTGGGGTGTGGA
>NZ_NEUE01000003.1 GCF_002910905.1 Streptomyces sp. SM11
GCCGTACGCTGCCCGGCCGGCTGGCCGACGCCCCGCACGGCACCTTCCTCGACCGCCGCATCGACGCGCTGTCGGGCGACGACCGCGGGATCGTCGCGCGCGGCGAGTACTTCTACGAGCCGGTGGTCGAGGAGGCATCGGGCTCCCGCATCAGATTCGACGGCCGCTGGTTCCTGAACTTCGCGTCGTACAGCTACCTCGGGCTCATCGGGCACCCCTACATCGACGACCAGGCGCTGCGCGCCGTCGAGCAGCACGGGACCGGCGCGCACGGCGTGCGACTGCTGGCCGGCACCCTGCACCTGCACCGCGAGCTGGAGCTGGCGCTCGCCCGCTTCCTCGGAGCGGAGGACGCCATTGTGTTCTCCAGCGGCTACATGGCGAACGTGGCCACGGTCGGCGCCCTCGTCGGCCCCGGCGACACTGTCATCGGCGACGTCTACAACCACGCCAGCATCCTCGACGGCTACCGGCTTTCCGGCGCCAAGGTCGTCACCTACGCCCACAACGACCTCGCCGACCTCGAGCGCGCCCTGCGCAAGGCGGGCGACGGCGGCCGCCTGGTGGTCACCGACGCCGTGTTCAGCATGGACGGCGACGTGGCCGACCTGCCCGGCATCCTGGAGCTGTGCGAGCGCTACGGCGCCCCGCTGATGGTCGACGAGGCGCACAGTCTCGGCGTGCTGGGCGAGACCGGGCGAGGTATCACCGAGCACTTCGGCATCGACCCGGACCGCGTCCACGTCAAGATGGGCACACTCTCCAAGACCGTGCCGAGCGCGGGCGGTTACGTCGCCGGCTCCCGTGACCTGATCTTCGCCCTGAAGAACAACGCGCGCGGCTGGATGTTCTCCGCGGCGGCGACGCCCGCGCAGGTGGCCGCCGCCAAGGCCGCCGTCGAGGTGATGGCCGCCGCGCCGTCCCTGCCCCGCGAGCTGCGGGCCAGGACCACCCGGTACCGCGACCAGCTCTACGCCCTGGGCTTCGACACGCTTGCCAGCGAGACGCCTGTTGTGCCCCTCATCTGCTCCAGCGCCGACCAGGCCGTGGAGATGGCGCGGCTGTGCCAGCTCGACGGGCTCTTCGTCCAGCCGATCGTGTACCCGGCCGTGCCGCGGACCCTTCCCCGGCTGCGGACGATCGTCAACCTCTGCCACACGGACGCCGACCTGGACGCGGCGGTCGTCACGCTCGAGAAGGCCGGCCGCGCCTGCGGCCTCATCCGCTGACCCGCCGGTGCCGCGCGGCTCCGCCCCCTCCCGGGGACCGGAGGCCACCGCACACCCGCACCGGCCCGTGCGCCGACCGGCGCACGGATCACCGCACCGATCACCGTCACCGCACCGGTCGCCGGCGGACCCGTCCGCCGGCGAACCGACCGACTGACGTACCGACCGATGTACCGCGAGCAAGGGGGATTCGACCATGACCGACACCACGGCGTTCTTCGGAGCGGTTCTGAAGACCATCGCCTCCACCCGCAACAACGGCAGCGACCCGGCGGCCTTCGCGTCCGGCGTGGCCGAGCCGGCGGCGCGCATCCGCGCGCTGGAGAAGGAGATCGGCGAGAGGGGCCTGACCCTCGCCGAGGGCGAGGAGATCCTCCGCCTCCTGGAGATGACGCTGCGCACCAAGCGCACACCCGACGAGGAGCGCGAGTACTACCTGCAATACATCGAGAAGGCGTCCGGCGTCAGCCGCGCCTCTCTCGGAGTGGCCAGCTGGTGAGCGGCTCCCGTCTCGCGTGGTTCAGTCACGAGATCTGCTTCTGGCACGACCCCGGCGCCGGTTCGGGGTATGTGCCGGTCGGGCCGGGCGTCGAACCGCTGCGGCAGTTCGCGGTCGACCCCGACCTGCGGCGAGCCGAGGGGCTGGTCAAGGCGACCGGGGTGATGGACCACTACACCGCCCACACCCCGGCGCCCGCCACCGACGAGGAGCTGCTCCTCGTGCACGCGCCCGGCCACATCGAGCGGGTCGAGGCCGCCTCGGCGGCCGGCGCGGGCGACGCCGGCGTGTACGCGCACGTCAACTACCACAGCGCGCGGGCGGCCAGGCTCGCCGCCGGGGCCTGCGTTCAGGCCGCGACGGGCGTCCTGGACGGCCGGTTCGACCGCGCCTACTGCCTGGTGCGCCCGCCCGGCCACCACGCCGAACCCGACCGGGCGATGGCGCTGTGCCTCTACAACAACGTGGCGGTCGCCGCCCGCGCGGCCCGGCGCCACGGGGCGCGGCGGGTACTGATCCTCGACTGGGACGTCCACCACGGCAACGGCATCCAGCGCACCTTCTACGAGGACCCCGACGTCCTGTACATCTCCGTCCACCAGGACGGGCTGTTCCCGGCGGCGTCCGGTCTGGTCATGGAAACCGGCGCCGGCGCGGGAGCGGGCAGCACGCTCAACGTGCCGCTGCCCGCCGGCTCCGGCCACGGCGCCTACCTGGGCGTCATGGAGCGGATCGTGGAACCCGCGGCCCGCGCCTTCGCCCCCGACCTGATCCTGGTGGCGGCGGGCGTGGACGCGGGCGGCCACGACCCGATGGGCCGGATGATGTGCACCAGCCGGACCTTCCACACCATGGCCTCGGCGATATGCCGGCTCGCCGACGAACTGACCGGAGGCCGGGTGGTGTTCGCCCACGAGGGCGGCTACTCGGCGTGGTACCAGCCGATGCTGGTCCTGGGCACGGCCGCCGGGGTCGCAGGGCTGCCGGCGCCCGAGGACCCGTTCCTGCACTCCTTGGAGCATCTTCCGGGGCAGCGCCTCCAGCGCCATCAGGAGCGGGTGATCCGGCACTTGGAGGAGCACCACCCACTGCTGGCCGGCCGCCAGGCCGGGGGGCGGCCCGTGACGGCCGGACACGTCGTGTCCGGGGACGCGGGGCCCGGATGAGCGGCTGGTGGATGAGGGCGGGCGGCGGTGCCCGCCGCACGGCCGCCGACGGCCCGGGGCACGGGCTCCGGACCCGCCCGCGGTTCCGGCTCGTAGCGCTTCCGCACGCCGGCGGGTGGCCGTCCGCGTTCCGCTCCTGGTGGCAGGTGCTGCCCGACGACGTCGAGTGCGTCGTGGCCCAGCTGCCCGGCCGGGGCGCGCGCATCAACGAGCCGCTGGTCAACCGGGTCGAGCCGATGGTCGACGCCCTCGCCCGCGAGCTGGCCGAACTGGAGCCGCTGCCGTACGCGGTGGTCGGGCACAGCTTCGGCAGCGTCCTCGGCTACGAACTGACCCGCGCCATGGAGACGAAGGGGCTGCCCCCGGAGCTGCTCGCCGTGTCGGCGCGGCAACCGCCGTGCTTCCCCAGCGAACCGCCCTTCGCGCACCTGCGGACCGATGCAGAGCTGCTGGAGCACCTGACGGACATCGGCGGGATGTCGCCGGGGCTGATGGACCGCGCAGACCTGGTCGGCCCGTCGCTCCGGGCCATCCGCGCCGACCTGGAGGCGATGGAGACATATCGGCGGCCCCGCTCCGGCGTCTGCGTCCCGATCCTCGCCCTGGGCGCGGTGGACGACCCGGTGGTGATCGGTGACCGGATGCACCTGTGGTCGCTGGAGACCTCCGGCGGCTTCGCACACCAGACGTTCAACGGAGGTCACTTCTACCTGTACGCCCCTGCCAACGCGGCAGCCGTGGCGGCGCTCCTGCTGCCCGGGCCCGCCGCGCCGCTCCCGGCGGCGCCCCCCGCCCCCCTGCCCGGCATCCGAGCCGGGCACCGATGAGCACGACCCCGAAAGGACCTCCCCCTTGACCACCAACACCGACACCCCCGCACAGGCAGGGCCACGCGAGTGGCTGGGCTTGGCAGTCCTGGCGCTGCCGACCCTGCTGCTCTCCATCGACGTGAGCGTGTTGCACCTCGCCGTGCCGCACATCAGCGCGGCTCTGGACCCCTCCGCCTCCCAGATGCTGTGGATCATCGACATCTACGGCTTCCTGATCGCGGGCTTCCTGGTGACTATGGGCACCCTGGGCGACCGGATGGGCCGCCGGAAGCTGCTGCTGATCGGCGCGGCGGCGTTCGGCGTCGCCTCGCTGGCCGCCGTCTTCGCCAACGACCCGGTCACGCTGATCGCGGCGCGGGCGGCGATGGGTCTGGCCGGGGCCACGCTGATGCCCTCCACGCTCGCCCTGATCATGAACATGTTCCGCGACGCCCGTCAGCGCGGTGTGGCCATCGCCGTCTGGGTCACGATGTTCTCCGTGGGCATCGCGCTCGGTCCGGTGGTCGGCGGTGCCATGCTGGAGTACTTCTGGTGGGGCTCGGTCTTCCTGCTCGGCGTGCCGATCATGGCGCTGCTGCTGGTGGCCGGTCCGCTGCTGCTCCCCGAGTACCGTGACGAGCAGGCCGGTCGCCTCGACCTGACGAGCGCCGCGCTGTCGCTGGCCGCGATCCTGCCGGCGATCTACGGCCTGAAGGAGATCGCCAACGACGGCTTCGGGGCCATCCCGGTCGCCGCGGTCGTCGTGGGCCTGGCCGTCGGGGTGCTCTTCATCCGCCGGCAGCGCTCCCTGGAAAGCCCGCTGATGGACCTGGCGCTCTTCCGTACCCCCATGTTCCGCACCGCGCTGGTGACGCTGCTGCTCAGCATGCTCGTGGCGGGCGGCACGTATCTGATGGTGACGCAGTACCTCCAGCTCGTCGGAGGCCTGACGCCGATGAAGGCGGGCCTGTGGCTGCTGCCGGCGGCGTTCGCGCTGATCGTCACCGCGGTGGTGTCCCCGATGGCGGCGAGCCGCTTCCGGCCCGCGTACGTCGTCGCAGCCGGCCTGGCCGTCTCGGCGGTGGGCCACCTGACGCTGTTCCTGGCCGACAGCTCCTCGGGCATCGCCCAGGTGGTCATCGGCTTCGCCTTCGTGTACGCGGGCGGCGGTCCGCTGATCGCGCTGGGCACCGACATCGTGGTCGGATCGGCCCCGCCGGAGCGGGCCGGCGGCGCGGCCGCCCTGTCGGAGACCAGCACCGAGCTGGGCATGGCGCTGGGCGTGGCGCTGCTCGGCAGCCTCAGCGCGGCCGTGTACCACGCCGGGGTGAAGGTCCCTCAGGGGGCACCGGAGTACGCCGGGGACACGCTGGCCGGCGCGGTCGACGCGGCGCGGGGCCTGTCCGCGGAGGCGGCCTCCGGCCTGCTGGCCTCGGCGCGGGACGCCTTCACCGACGGCCTGAACATCATCGGCGGCATAGGGGCGGTCGTGGCGGTCGCCTCGGCCGTATTGGTGGCGCTCGTCGTGAAGCTGCCCCCGACGGGCGCGGGTGAGGGCGCCGGCGACTCCGAGGGCGCGGCCGACGGGGCCGCCCCCGTCGGTGTGGAGGGCTGACACAAGCCGTCCGTCCCGCCCCGAAGGGCGACCCCGAATCCGGCCCGCGTCACGACGACGCGGGCCGGACCCGTCATGCGGGGGCACCAGCCCCGGCGCCCGTACGGGACGCGGCAGCAAGCCCGGCCGCGCCCCGGCAAGCACCCAGGTACCACCCCAGGCCCCGCCCCCAGCGGCACCTGCACCGCTGCCCTGTACCGCGGCACACCCCCACCCCCAACCTCCCACCCCGCTACTCGACCCCGTCCTCATAGGCGTCGACGTACTCACCCGACGGGGGGATGGGCGTGATCACGTCCACCAGGACACCGTCCGGGGCGGCCACGATGAAGTGGCGCTGGCCGAACGCCTCGCTGCGCAGGTCGAGTTCGACCGGGAGGCCGGCCTCCCGCACCAGCCGGGCGTACTCGGCGTCGACGTCGGCCACCTCGAAGTTGAGGAGGAGGCCCGCGGCGGGCCGCCGGTACCCCTCGGGCACGGTGGGGTGGCCCGCGGAGACCAGGGCCAGTTCGTGGTATAGCGGCTCAGGCTGGCGCAGGCTGACGTACCAGTCGCTCGTGTAGGTTGTCTCGAACCCGAAGTGCGTGCGGTAGAAGGCCACGGACTCGTGGATCTGCTCGGTGCAGAGGACCGGATAGAAGCTGGTCAGGGCGGAGGACGTCATGGTGGCACCGTTCTGCGTGGGGCATCGGTCGTTCCGTCTCAACGAGCCCAGCGCCCCCGCGTCACGCCGTCGCGTCACGTCTGCGCCAGTCGCTCGTTGAACCTGCGGAAGTCAGATTGACATACCGAGAGTATGTCTTTAGTGTCATCTGACATGCCGTAGGTACGTGAGCGGAGTCGTCTCTATGCTGACCAGCTTCTGTCCGGTGATCTGCACCTCGCGCATGGACGAGACCCGCAGCTTCTACGCGAGACTCTTCGGCTTCACCGCCGCCCATGCGACCCCGTGGTACGCCGCGCTGGTCCGCGGCGGGCAGCGGCAGCACGAGCTCGCGCTCCTCGACCACACCCACCCCGCGCTGCCCGAGGCCCTCCGCACGCCCGTGCGCGCGGTGCGGCTCACCGTGGCCGTGGCGAACGGGGGCGCGGCGTGGGAGAGGCTGGCCGCCCTTGGGGCCGTAGAGGCCGCGGAGCAGGGGGAAGGGCGGCACGTCGTCATCGTCGACCCCAACGGGGTCCGCGTCGACGTCGTGGCGGCCTGACCAGCGCGCGGCGTTGGGCGGGGGAGCACCGCGCGGCGCCTCGACGGGGTCGCCGCGCAGGGTCACCTGGTGCGCAGCGCTTCCAGTATCCGGGTCAGCGCCTGGCGCGTGGCGTCCAGATCGGCGGCGTCCTCCGACATGGCCAGCCACAGGGCGGCCTCGTTCATCGCGCCGGACAGCAGATGTGTCAGCGGCGCCACCGGCTGGGCCGGGATGGTGCCCTCCAGGACGAGCGCGGTGAGGGCGTGGGCCAGGTGGCGGCCGGAGGTGGCCTCGGTCAGCGCCCGCCAGCTCCGCCAGCCGAGCACCGCGGGGCCGTCCACCAGCATGATTCGCTGGACGGAGGGGTTCGTGGTGGCTTCCAGGAAGGCGTGGCAGCCGGCCGTGAGCTGGCTCCAGGAGTCCTGCTGCGCGTCGGCCGTCGCCGCGACACGGGTGGCGACCTCTTGCTGGACCTGCTCCAGTACGGCCTGGAAGAGCGCGGCCTTACCGCCCTCGAAGTGGTGGTAGAGCGCCCCCTTGGTGACGCCGACCGCCTGGACGACCTCCGACAGGTGGACGGATGCGTAGCCCTGGGCCGAGAAGAGCCGCCGGCTCTCGCGCACCAGGGTCTGCCGGGTCTGTTCGCGCTGCTGTGCCCGGACCCCGGTCCTCATCGTGCCCCCCGTCTCGACCTGCAGAAACCTCCTGCGCACGGTACTTCGTGGCCCTCCGGACCAGCGACCGCGTTCCACGGCACCCAGTCTCTCCCCCCGAGGCGGAGCCGCACGGCCGGCGCGCCTGAGGTGCCGTCAGCCATGCCAGTAGTATGTCACTTCGAGCCATTCGGCGGAATATGCGTTGCCCACCCGGCAAAGCCGCCCCGCCATCCCCCTCGGCTGGGCTAACCTGCCACATAGGAGAGCGGCCGCGCCCCCTCCCGAAGCGGCGACCTCCGGCACACCGCGACCAGCGGCCCGACCCACCCGGCACCACCGACCAACCCCCACCACCGACACGAGACGCGCCCGAAGGCATGCCCGAGGCACTGACACCAGCCCCCGAGGACACCCACCCCGCCATACCCGCCCCGGGGGAATGCCACCTCTGGGACATACCCGTCCGGCCGCGCCCGGACTGGCTCACCCTCCTCGACGAGGAGGAACGCGCCTCCGCCGCCCGCTTCACCCGCACCCGGGCCCGCGAGGTCTTCCTGACCTCCCGCGCGGCCCAGCGCCTCGTGGGCGCCCACTACCTGGGCGTGCCGCCCACCGCCGTCACGGTCAGGCGCGACTGCGCCCACTGCGCGACCGAGCCCCCCGTCCCGCACGGCAGGCCCCGCTTCGCGCACGGCACGCCGCCCCCGGTCGACTACTCGGTGTCGCACACCGAGGAGCACCTGCTCATCGCCGTGACCGGACACGGAGTGGTCGGCGTCGACATCGAGGCCCGCGGCTCCCTGCGGGACGCCGACGCCCTCCCCGCAGCGGCGCTGACACCGGCCGAGCGGGAGCACTACACGGCACTGCCCGCCCACGAACGGCCCGACTGGCTGCTGACCGCCTGGACCCGCAAGGAGGCGGCGATGAAGCTCACCGGCCTCGGCCTGCGCGCCGTCCCCCGCCACCTCGACGTACGCGGCCCGCAGGTGACCGCGGGTCCCATCCCCGGCTGGCCGGACACCCCGATCCACCTCTACCTCCTCCCGGCCCCCGAAGCCCACACAGCAGCCCTCGCCTCGACCACCCCGATAACCGCCACCCGCCCCCACACTCTCCCGTAACCCCACACCTCCGCTCCCTGACCCTCCAGGCGAACAAGCGCCTACGTGGACTTCGACAAGGCAGTACGGACCCCGGATCCGGTGCTCCACGGCATCAAGGTCGGTGACCTGGTCGCTCAGTACGAGACGTGTCAGATCCGCTGGTGCTACACGATGGTCAGGTAACCAAGATCGGCCGGGAGCTGATCCACACGTCGGAAGCCCGGAAGTTCAAGATCAAGGGCGGCATGGAGAGCTGCCGCTCCACCGTCAGCTACACCCGCATCGTCCGCCTCAAGGACACCGGAACGCCGGAGCGCGCACCCCAAGCGGCAGCGGACGGCGAACCCACCTGAGCAAGAAGCCTAAGACGAAGATCAGCACGGTGGATCTGCCCCCTTCGGTAGCCGAGGAGCTGAAGCGTCATATCGAAGCGTTCCCGCCGGTAGAGGTGGAGCTGCCGGGGGGAAAGTCGGAGGGGGAGAGGAAGGAGTTCTCGCTGCTGCTCACCACGCGCTTCGGCAACGCCGTCGCGGTGAACACATGGAACACCTACACCTGGAAGCCCGCCTTGGCCAGGCCGGTGTCATCCCGCCACGTGCCGAAGGGGCGAAAGCCTGGCAGTGGGCGGCGGCCCCGAAGGACGGTTTCCACGTGCTTCGGCACACCTACGCCTCGATCATGCTGGAAGCCGGAGAGTCCGTCGTGACCTTGGCGCGGTGGCTCGGACATTCCTCGCCAGCGATCACTCTCGGTTACTATGCTCACTTCATGTCGGAGGCTGGCAGCAAGGGGCGCGGCACCATCGACGGTCTGCTTGGGAAGGGCGGGGCATCGGCTTGCTAGCCGAAACTCCCCAGATTCTCCCCAGCGCCGTCGAGCGGCGATTCCCGCCTCTGCGCCCGGCAGCAGCCCTCCGTTGATTGTAAGGCTGAAGAGATGGGTGGCCTCGGAAAGTGTTGCAAGAAGTCGTAGCGACCCGCTATGTCACGCCCCTGCGGGAGGGCGGATCACTCCCAGGGATCGTCGAGGCCGACGACCTGGGCACGTACGTCATGAAGTTCACCGGGGCGGGGCAGGGGCGCAAGACGCTCGTCGCCGAGATCATCTGCGGGGAACTCGGCCGCCGGCTGGGGCTGCGGGTGCCCGAGCTGGTGACCATCGAGCTCGACCCCGTCATCGGACTCGCCGAGCCCGACGAGGAGGTGCAGGAGCTGCTCCGTGCGAGCGGCGGACTGAACCTCGGGATGGACTACCTGCCGGGCTCGCTCGGGTTCGACCCGCTCGCCTACGAGGTCGGGGCAGCCGAGGCCGGGCGGATCATCTGGTTCGACGCGCTGATCAACAACGTCGACCGCTCCTGGCGCAACCCCAACCTGCTCGTCTGGCACGGCGACCTCTGGCTCATCGACCACGGCGCGACCATGATCTGGCACCACAACTGGCCGGGCGCCCAGACGTCCGCGGCCAAGCCGTACAACGCCTCGGACCATGTCCTGGCCCCCTTCGGGCCGGACGTCGCGGCCGCGGCCGCCGAGCTCGCCCCGCTGGTCACCGAGGAGCTGCTCACCGAGGTGGCCGCCGACGTGCCGGATGTCTGGCTGGCCGCCGAGCCCGGCTTCGGTTCCGCCGAGGAGGTGCGCCGGGCCTACATCGCACCGCTGCTCGCGCGCGCCGCCGACATCCACCAGCGGATCACGCTGGACGAGCCGGCCGCGACCCGGCCCTCCCGGGCCCCGGGGTGGCTCACCGAGCGACTGCCCCCACGGTCGAAGCCGGCCGGCGGCGACCGCGCCGCGGCAGCCGTCCGTACCGGTGAGGAGGGCGGCCGATGACGCGGCGCGATGTCTTCGAGTACGCGCTCCTGCGCGTCGTGCCACGGGTCGAGCGCGGGGAGTGCTTCAACGCAGGGGTGCTCGTCTACTGCCGGGCGCACTCGTTCGTCGCCGCCCGTACGCACCTGGACGAGGCGAAGCTGAAGGCGCTGGACCCGGGGGCCGACGTCGTCGGAGTGCGGGCCGCCCTGCGCGCCGTCGAGGGGGTCTGCGGCGGGGGCGAGGGCGCCGGTCAGGCGGCGGGCGACGACGCCGGACGGCGGTTCCGCTGGCTGATCGCCCCGCGCTCCACGGTCGTCCAGCCCGGCGCCGTGCACAGCGGCCTGACGACTGACCCGGCCGGCGAGGTGGAACGGCTGCTCGACCTCCTCGTGCGCTGATGCACGCCCCGGCGGGACCATGACGGCACAGCGGCGGGCGCTCCCGCCCGGTGTGACGTGCGGCCTGCCGGGGCGTGCGCCGTTGACACCGGGTGCCAGGGCTTCTAGCGTCTCGTCTGCTGAAGGTACTAAGCGGTTGCTCAGTGATCGGGAGCCCTTACTGTCAGGGAAACGCCCCGACGTCCGCTGAGCCGCGATCCAAGGGCGAGGAGAACCAAGCATGTCCACCACCGAGCAGCGCGTCGCCATCGTGACGGGAGCGGCGCGGGGCATCGGCGCCGCCACTGCCGTACGCCTCGCGGCCGAGGGCCGCTCCGTCGCCGTACTCGATCTCGACGAGGCGGCCTGCAAGGACACGGTCGAGAAGATCACCGCAGCCGGGGGCACCGCCCTCGCCGTCGGCTGCGACGTGTCGGACGCGGGCCAGGTGGAGGCCGCCGTCGCGCGGGTCGCCGCCGAGCTGGGCGCGCCGACGATCCTCGTGAACAACGCGGGCGTGCTCCGCGACAACCTGCTGTTCAAGATGAGCGAGTCCGACTGGGACCTCGTGATGAACGTGCACCTCAAGGGCGCGTTCCTGATGGCGAAGGCCGTCCAGGCCCACATGGTCGAGGCGAAGTTCGGCCGGATCGTCTCGTTGTCCTCCTCCTCGGCCCTCGGCAACCGGGGCCAGGCCAACTACTCCGCGGTCAAGGCGGGGCTCCAGGGCCTCACCAAGACGCTCGCCAAGGAGCTCGGCAAGTTCGGTGTCACGGCCAACGCCGTCGCGCCCGGCTTCATCGTCACCGAGATGACCGCGCAGACGGCGGCACGCGTCGGCATGGGCTTCGAGGAGTTCCAGGCGGCGGCCGCCACCCAGATCCCCGTCCAGCGCGTCGGCTGTCCCGAGGACGTCGCGAACGCCATCGCCTTCTTCGCGGGCGACGACGCGGGCTTCGTCTCCGGCCAGGTCATGTACGTGTCCGGCGGACCCCTCAACTGATCCGAAGGGCAGCGGACATCATGACGGTGCAGGACAGCGGGAAAGTCGCCCTCATCACGGGCGCGAGCCGGGGCATCGGCTACGGGATCGCCGAGGCGTTCGTCGCCCGCGGCGACCGGGTGGTCATCACCGGCCGGGGCGAGGACGCCCTGAAGGACGCCGTCGAGCGGCTCGGCTCCGACCGGGCGATCGGCGTCGCGGGCAAGGCGCACGACGAGGCGCACCAGGCCGCTGTGGTCGAGCGCGCGATGGAGGGGTTCGGCCGGGTCGACTACCTGGTGAACAACGCCGGGACGAATCCGGTCTTCGGTGCCATCGCGGAGCTCGACCTGAACGTAGCCCGCAAGGTCTACGAGACCAATGTGATCTCGGCGCTGGGCTTCGCCCAGCAGACCTGGAAGGCCTGGCAGAAGGAGAACGGCGGGGCGATCGTGAACATCGCCTCGGTCGCCGGGGTCTCCGCCTCGCCGTTCATCGGCGCGTACGGCATGAGCAAGGCGGCGATGGTCAACCTGACCCTCCAGCTGGCGCACGAGTTCGCTCCGGCCGTCCGGGTCAACGCCATCGCCCCGGCCGTGGTCAAGACGAAGTTCGCCGAGGCCCTCTATGAGGGCCGCGAAGCGGAGGCCGCCGCCGCCTATCCGCTGGGGCGGCTCGGTGTGCCCGAGGACATCGGCGGCGCGGCGGCCTTCCTGACCTCGGCACAGTCCGACTGGATCACCGGACAGACCCTCGTGGTCGACGGAGGGATCTTCCTCAACGCGGGCGTGGGCTGAGGGCGGCCTGAACCGTTTTGGGCCTGATTGAGTCAAGTGCCCCGCCGGGCCATCGGATTGACCCGGTGGGGCGCTGCGGTATGGTCTGCCGACCCATGGCTGATCGAGGAGCGTGCACGTGTTCTACCGGGCCAGTCTGCAGGCTGCTGCAGCCCTAGCTTCCCTTTCTCTGCTGGCCGGCTGCGGTCTCTTTTCCGACAGCGGATCGGAAACGGACCAGAAGATAACCGTCGGGACGACCAGCTCCCCGTCCACACTCGATCCGGCTGCGGCCTGGGACGGTTCCTGGGAACTGATGCGGAATGTTTACCAGACCCTGGTGAGCTTCCCCACCGGCAGCACGAGCCCGGAGCCGGACGCGGCGGAATCCTGCAAGTTCACCGACGTCACGAGCATGGCGTACCGGTGCACGCTCAAGAAGAACCTCAAGTTCTCCAACGGCGAGAAGCTCGACGCCGAGGCCGTGAAGTACTCCATCGACCGCATCGTGGACATCCACTTCAAGGGCGGCCCGGCCGGGATGCTCGACTCCCTGGACCGGATCGAGACCAAGGGCGACGACACGGTCGTCTTCCACCTGAACACGTCCGACGCCACGTTCCCGTTCATCCTGGCCACGCCCGCCATGTCGCTCGTCGCCCCCGGCGACTACCGCAAGGACAAGATCCGCGACGACGGCAAGGTCACCGGCTCCGGCCCGTACCTCCTGGAGTCCTACGAGGCCGGGGCCACCGCCGAGCTGAAGAAGAACCCGGACTACAAGGGCTTCGCCAACCGGAAGAACAACGCGGTCACCATCCGCTACTTCGAGAAGTCCGGCGACATGGTGAGCGCGCTCAAGGCGAAGGAGATCGACGCCACCTACCGGGGTCTGACCGCCGAGGAGGTCGTCGGCCTGGAGGACAACAAGGCCGACAACGCCGGCCTCCAGATCGTCGAGAGCACCGGCGCGGACATCCGCTTCCTGGTCTTCAACCCGAAGGATCCGGCCGCCGCGAACCCCGCCGTCCGCAAGGCCATCGCCCATGTCGTGGACCGTGACGCCCTGGTCGCCAAGGTCTACCGGGGGACCGCCGAGCCCCTCTACTCCATGATCCCCAAGGGTATCGCCGGACACACCACGAGCTTCTTCGACACCTTCGGCGACCCGGACGTGAAGAAGGCGAAGGAGATCCTCACCGGGGCCGGTATCACCGAGCCCGTGAAGATGAGCTTCTGGTACACAACCGACCGGTACGGCTCCTCCACCGAGCCCGAGTTCGAGGAGCTCAAGCGGCAGCTGGAAGGCTCCGGGCTGTTCGAGATCACGCTGCAGGGCGAGCCCTGGCAGAAGTTCCAGGAAGGCTTCAACAAGGGCGAGTACCCGGTCTTCGGCCGAGGCTGGTTCCCGGACTTCCCGGACCCCGACAACTTCGTCGCCCCCTTCGTCGGCAAGGAGAGCGTCACCGGTACCCCGTACATCAACAAGGAGATTACGCAGCAGCTGATCCCCTCCTCGCGGCAGGAGAGCGACCGGGGCGCGGTTAGCAAGCAGTTCGAGCGGGCCCAGGAGATCCTCGTCGACGACGTCCGTCTGCTGCCGCTGTGGCAGGGCAAGCTGTACGTGGCCGCGGGCGAGGACATCGGCGGCGGCGAGCGCGCACTCGACCCGCAGACCGTCATGCAGCTGTGGGAGCTGTACCGCAAGGCCAGCTGGTAGACGCTGTCCGGCAGGCGTTCCACGGGACGGGCGTCGGGGCCCGTTGTCAGTGGCGCCCGGTAGGTTCTGGGATCAAGAACCTGTTGCTCACCGGAGGTTGTAGACGTGACCGATATCGACCTGCTGCCCGAGTCCTGGCGCGCCGTCCTCGGCGAAGAACTCCAGAAGCCGTACGTCAAGGAACTGGCGGAATTCGTCGAGGAGGAGCGGGCCAGGGGTCCCGTGTATCCACCGCGCGAGCAGGTCTTCGCCGCCCTGGACGCCACGCCGTACGAGCAGGTGAAGGTCCTCGTCCTCGGCCAGGACCCGTATCACGGCGAGGGCCAGGGGCACGGACTCTGCTTCTCCGTGCGGCCCGGAGTCAGGACGCCGCCTTCGCTGCGCAACATCTACAAGGAGATGGAGCAGGAGCTCGGCCTGCCGATCCCGGACAACGGCTATCTGATGCCCTGGGCCGAGCAGGGCGTCCTCCTGCTCAACGCCGTGCTCACCGTGCGGGGAGGCGAGGCGAACTCTCACAAGAACAAGGGCTGGGAGAAGATCACCGACGCTGTGATCCGCGCCGTCGCCGACCGGCCCGACCCGGCGGTCTTCGTGCTCTGGGGCAACTACGCGCAGAAGAAGCTGCCCCTGATCGACGAGGAGCGCCATGTGGTGGTGAAGGGCGCCCATCCCTCGCCGCTGTCCGCCAAGAAGTTCTTCGGCTCCAGCCCCTTCACCCGGATCAATGAGGCCGTGGCCGCCCAGGGGCACCAGCCGATCGACTGGCGGATCCCCGGCCTCGGCTGACGGACACCCCCTGGGCGCCCGTGTCTGACCGGTTATGCGGAAGCCCGGCGCTAGCGTCGGACGGACGGGCAACCGGCTGGACGGGCGACGAGGAGACCGTAGTGGTGGAGCAGCAGGAGGCGTCCGACGACGCCGTCATGACCAGGATCGGCCAGGCGATCATGCTGCTCCACGGAGGTGACCGGGAGGAGGCACGCAACCGCTTCGGCGCGCTCTGGTCGGAGCTCGGAGCGGATGGCGATGCCCTGCACCGCTGCACCCTGGCGCACTACATGGCCGACACCCAGGACGACCCCGGCGACGAGCTGGCCTGGGACCTGCGGGCCCTGACGGCCGCCGAGGGGCTGAGAGTCGCCGAGGGGCCGGACGAGGCCGGGGGACCGGGCGATGCCGAGAGGCCGGGTGACGGCGAAGGGCCCGGTGCCGCTGAGGGGCCGGGTGGCGTGCGGGCGGCGGAACACCGGGACACCCCGGCCGTCCGGGCGTTCTACCCCTCGCTGCACCTCAACCTCGCGGCGGACTACCTCAAGCTGCAGCGTCCCGACTCGGCCCGCGTCCACCTCCAGCAGGCCCGTGCCGCGGCCGAATCGCTGGCGGACGACGGGTACGGGGGTGGGGTGCGCGCCGCGATCGACCGGCTGGAGCTCCGTATGCGGGAGCGGTGACCCTGTTCGGCTCCGGCGAGGTTTCCGTGTCAGCGGCCGTACGCCTCCTCGCAGATGCGGGCCTCCGGGCTGCCGGCGGGCCAGCCGCCGTACCCCCTGCCGAGCGCGCAGACGTCCGCCCCACCGCCGGGGACGCGCGGCACGGCGGGCACGGTGGCGGACGGAACGTCCGGGACCCGGTGCGGCGTACGGGGCGCC
>NZ_NEUE01000045.1 GCF_002910905.1 Streptomyces sp. SM11
CCGCTCGGGCGGTCCGGCACGGCGGACGCCGTCTGCGGCTGCGCCGGGCGGCGCACCGGACGGCGGGCTGGCTGCTGGGCCTGGCGCTCGCCGCGTTCCTCGTCTGGGTCGGCGTCGAGCAGCCGTGGGCGCCCGAGCCCGCCCGGGTCACTCCGCCGTTGGACGGCTGGTGAGGCGTTGGGGTCCCGGTCATGATCCGCCGGGCAACCCCCGAGAGGCCTACGCTGGAGGAGTCGGTCGTCGTACGAGCCGAGGAGGCCGTGATGACCAGGAAGATCGCGGACTGTCGCAAGTATCCGAGCGAGACGAACTGCACCCTCACCATCACCGGTGAGGAGGACGAGGTCGTCCGCGCCGCGAGCGAGCACGCCGCTTCGGTCCACGGGCACGAGGACGGTCCCGAACTGCGCGAGCAGGTCAGGGGCATGCTGGAGGACGAGAAGGTGAGCTGACGAGAAGGTGAGCTTCTGAACGCGAGGGGCGCCCACCGGACCCGGCGGGCGCCCCTGTCACTTCCGCCGCGTCAGCCCAGTGCCTGGGTGAGGTCGGCGAGCAGGTCGTCGCCGTTCTCGATGCCGACGGAGAGCCGGACCAGGTCGGCCGGGACCTCCAGCGGGGAGCCGGCGGCGGAGGCGTGCGTCATCCGGCCCGGGTGCTCCAGGAGGGACTCCACACCGCCGAGGGACTCGCCGAGCGTGAAGAGCTTCGCCCGGTTGCAGACCTCGACCGCCGCCTCCTCGCCGCCCGCGACGCGGAAGGACACCATGCCGCCGAAGGACTTCATCTGCTTGGCGGCGACCTCGTGGCCCGGGTGCTCGGGCAGGCCCGGGTAGAGGACCTGGGAGACCTTGGGGTGCCGGGTCAGCAGGTCGGCGACCTTGGTGGCGTTCTCGGTGTGCCGGTCCATGCGGACGGCGAGGGTCTTGATGCCGCGCAGCACGAGCCAGGCGTCAAAGGGTCCGGCGACCGCGCCCATGGCGTTCTGGTGGTACGCCAGCTCCTCGGCGAGCTCCGGGTCGCTGACGACGAGCGCGCCGCCGACGACGTCGGAGTGGCCGCCCATGTACTTGGTGGTGGAGTGCACGACGACGTCCGCGCCGAGCGCGAGGGGCTGCTGGAGGTAGGGCGAGGCGAAGGTGTTGTCGACGACGAGGCGGGCCCCGGCCTGCCGGGCCACCTGGGCCACGGCGGCGATGTCGGTGATGCCGAGCAGCGGGTTGGACGGGGTCTCCACCCAGACCGCCTTGGTGCGCGGGGTGAGCGCGGCCCGGACGGACGCCACGTCCGAGGTGTCGGCCACGGAGAACTCCACACCCCACCGCGAGGCGACCTTCGCGAACAGCCGGAACGTGCCGCCGTACGCGTCGTTCGGGATGACCACGTGGTCGCCGGGGGTCAGCAGCGTACGCAGGAGGCAGTCCTCGGCGGCGAGGCCGGAGGCGAAGGCGAGACCACGACGGCCGCCTTCGAGGGCCGCGAGGTTCTCCTCCAGCGCGGTGCGGGTCGGGTTGGCGCTGCGGCTGTACTCGTAACCGCCGCGCAGTCCGCCCACGCCGTCCTGCTTGTAGGTGGACACCTGGTAGATCGGCGGAACCACCGCGCCGGTGAGGGGGTCGGCGGTGTTCCCCGCGTGGATGGCGAGGGTTTCGAAGCTGTGCTGGTCGCTCATGGGGCCGAGCGTAGTTCGTGAAGAGGGCCCTTACCGGCCACTCGCCGCTCCGGGGACAATGGACTCATGGAGATTCTGTTGTTCCTGCTCGCGATGTGCATGCTCGCGGCGATCATCGGCCCCTGGGTCATGCGCAGCCGGGGCGGTATCCGCCAGGTCGCCCCCGGTTCACCGGACGCCGCCGACCCGGACACGTACGGCTTCGCCCGCCAGGAGGAGCTCGACGTCCGGATGCCGGGCCCCGACCAGGACCTCCTGGACGTGCTCGACGTCGTCCAGGGCACCCAGGACTGGCGGGCCGCCGCCCAGCTGCTCGCCGGGACACCGAAGGAGGGCGAGGTGCGCTGGCAGCGGATCCAGGCCTTCGCGGGCGCGGCCTCGCTGGAGCTGGCACAGCGGCCCGGCGCGGGCGGCGCGTGGCTGCGGACCTGGCGCGCGGAGTCCCCGAAGGACGCGGGCGGTGCGGCGGTGCACGCGGAGTTCCTGGTGCAGCAGGCGTGGCGGTCCTCGGCCGCGGGCAGCGACGACTTCCGGATCATCCTGGAGGAGGCCCGTGCGGTCTGCGGCGAGGCGGCCCTGCTCGCGCCGGGCGACCCCGTCCCGTACATCGTGGAGCTCGCGGTGGCCCGGGGCCTGAACTACACCCCCGAGCAGTTCGACCAGCTCTGGGCGAAGATCATCGACCGGGCCCCGGCCCATATGGGCGCGCACATCGCGGCGCTGCACTTCCACTGCGAGAAGTGGCACGGCTCGCGCGCGGACGCCGACCGTTTCGCCACGGCCGCCGCCGCCCGCGCCCCGCGGGGTTCGCTGCTGGCGGCGCTGCCGCTGTTCGCGGTGTACGAGCACCTGCCGGAGGTCAACCTGGTGCAGGGTTTCTACCGCGGCCAGGTGGTGACCAAGGCGGTCGAGGGCGCGATGTTCGCGGTGCACGCCGCGCGTCCGGACGACCCGATGCTGGCCCATGTCCGGCATCTGCTGGTGCTGTTCCTGGTCCACATGGAGCGCTGGTCGGAGGCGATGCACCAGCTGGTCCGCGTGGACGGCCATGTGGGCGCGCTGCCCTGGACGGCGGACACGGACCCGGCGGCGCAGTACACGGTCTACCGGGCGCTGGCGGTCGCGGGGTACGAGGCGAACGGCGGCAGCCCGGCGACGCTGCCGCACTGAAGGTGCGGCAGCTGTCCCCCGGAGGGCAGAAGCCGGCCCACTGAGAACAGTGCGGGAACGGCTGCGGACCAGGGCGAATCCGCGTTGCCGCCGCCTCATCCGGTGGGACGTCATCCGGTTCCCCCCACACGCACGTCCGACACCCACGGTCGGCACGCCCCTTGTTCATCTCGCGTACCGACCCGGCGCCCCGCGTGCCCGTGGGCGGGACGTCTTCCTTTCCCGTGGGGGGGGGAACTGCCCGATGGGCCCAACACTGCGCGCCACGCGCGCTCTTGTCCTGCTCGCAGGCTTCTATCTGCTGGCCTCGTCCTGCTCGCCGCCCTGGCAGCCGTCGACCGGGTGGCAGCCGTACACACTCCCGGCGCCTTCGCGCTGAAGGTCTTCATCGTCAGCGCCGTGCTCGCCGTCCCGATCATCCGGGGCATGTTCATGCTCCGGACGCCCGAGGGCGAGGACGTACCCGGCGTACGGGTGGACGACAGCCACGAGCCGCGACTCTGGCAGACCGTGCGTGACATCGCGCACCAGGTCGGGACCCGCGCCCCCGACGAGATCCTGCTCACCGGCGACGTCAACGCGGCGGTCAGCGAGGACCCGCGCTCGCACTGCGGGCGCAGTACACCACGCAGGAGCAGTTCGCCGGGTTCCACCGGGTGATGGCCCAGGCCCGGGGGCCTGCCACGAGGCCCAGGCACTGGCCGGCGACGACGACCCGTCCCCGTACATCGCGGAGATATCGTGCGCCCTCTCCCTCGGCTACGGGCACGAAGACTTCCGGGCGCTGTGGGCCGAGGTCGAGAAGCGTGCCCCGCATCACCTGGCGGCGCACGCCGCCGCCCTCCAGTACTGGTGCCGGAAGTGGCGGGGTTCGCACGAGCTGGCCGAGGAGTTCGCCCGGCGGGCGGCGGCGAAGGGCAGCCCCGGGCAGCTGCTCTCCCTCCTCCCGCTGTACGCGGCGTTCGAGCAGGAGACGACGGAGGAGGAGGCCGACACGGACGCGTTCCACAAGACCCCGGAGCTCGTCGCAGCGGCCGATGCCTGCCTCACCGACCTGGCGGCGGCGGTCGCGGCCGACCCGGCCGACCCGTGGATCGTCCGGGTCCGGCACCTGCTGGCCTGGACGCTGTACTAGCAGGACCGCTACGAGGCGATGGAGCAGTTCCGAGCGATCGACGGCTACATCGACAGCGCCCCGTGGACGTACGCGGGCGATCCCCTGCAGCGGTACGTCGAGGTGCGCGACTACTGCGCCGTGCAGGTCCGGGAGGCGGCCGGGGCCTGATCACCCGGTGCCCCGGGAAGGGGACACGAGTACGCGGCGGGGGCACAGGAATCCACGGTGCCCCCGCCGCGTTGTACGTCACGGTGGCTTCACCGCGTCGTCGTACGTGACGACGGTGTCTTCACCACGTCGTACGTCACGTGCCGCACCGCCCGTAGCGGACCCCGACCCCCCGGAGGAGCCCCCGCATGTTCCTGAACCGCCGCACCCCCGAGCTCCCCACCCCGGAGCAGGCCCTGCGCGGCCGCCCCGTCCCCGAGTTCACCGTCCCCTCCCGCCACACGGTCCTCGGCAACCCCCTGGTGGGCCCGTATCCGGAGGGCCTGGAGGTGGCGGACTTCGCGCTGGGGTGTTTCTGGGGCGCGGAGCGGAAGTTCTGGCAGACCGAGGGCGTCTGGACGACGCTCGTCGGCTACCAGGGCGGCTACACCGAGAACCCCTCGTACGAGGAGGCCTGCTCGGGCATGACCGGGCACACGGAGGCGGTACGCGTCGTCTTCGACCCGGCCGTCGTCCCGTACACGGAGTTGCTGAAGCTCTTCTGGGAGTCGCACAACCCGACCCAGGGCTTCCGCCAGGGCAACGACGTGGGCACCCAGTACCGCTCCGCGATCCACACCCACTCCCCCGCCCAGGCAGCGGCCGCCGACGCCTCCCGTGAGGCGTACCAGAAGGTCCTGACGGCCTCGGGCCACAAGGAGATCACCACGGAGATCCTCCCGGCCGAGGGCCGCCCGTTCTGGCCGGCGGAGGCGTATCACCAGCAGTACCTGGACAAGAACCCGGGCGGCTACTGCGGCATCGGCGGTACGGGAGTGTCCTGCCCGATAGGCGTGGCCCCGGTCGAGGGCTGACCCCGGCCGCAGGAGCCTCCAGGCCCCTCGTTTCGTTCGGCTCATGCCCTACGTCATCGGTCAGCATCGCCGGAAGCAGCCGCAGCAGCAGCCGTACGAACAGGGCGTCCCGGTCGGCCGAGGGCGGGGCGCCCGCCGCGGTGAGGGCGGCGAGCAGGTGCGGGTGCCGGCC
>NZ_NEUE01000046.1 GCF_002910905.1 Streptomyces sp. SM11
AGTCATGCGCGACATGTTCGAGGCCGAGGGGTCCGCCTCCCGCTTCCGTTCCGGCGATCCCAGTGGCCCCGGCAGCCCCGGCGGACGTACCGGACACCGCAGACCCGGCAGCACCGGCGGGTACTCCATCGGCCCCCTCCTCCCCGAACCACCCCTCGGACACCGTCACAGCCGCCAGCCGCTTGCGCAGCTCCGCACACCGGGCGGTGGCCCGTTCATGGTCGTCGCGGGCCCAGGCCTGTGCCTCCGGTTCGGCCGGTTCCGGGCCGCCGGGCCCGGCACCGCGCAGGCGTTCCGCCGCCCGGTGCTGCTCGCCGACCATCAACTCCAGCCGGTGGACGAGCTCCTGGCGTCCGCCGGGCCGCCGGTCATGGGTGGCGGCCGACGCGGAGTAGAGCGCGGCGGCCCGGACCGAGACCTGCTCGGCGAACCGGGCGCCGTGCAGCGCGGCGAGGTCCGCGAGCAGCGACTCCACCACGTCCCAGGGCGGGATCTCCACCCCGTCGAGGCAGGAGCGCATACCTGCCGGGTCGCGCCGGGCGAAGACCCCGTACCATCCGCGTCCGGGGTCCAGCCGGGCCACCAGATCTCTCAGGTACTGCGCGAACGCCCCTACTTCGTATGCCTGCTGATGCACCGTCATCGTCGCCCTCGCCGACCGTCGACCGCAGACTGGAGCCTTCCAGTCCGGAGGCATTCGACCGCAGGCGTGTTACGGGACGGCTACGCGCAGCTTTCGGGCGCACTGCGGCGGGAGCGCGACGCCCGGCCGTGCGCCCCTGCGCGCTCCGGCGGCGACCGGGCTCAGAAGGTGACGGCGATCCCGGTGTGCGGGCGCTTGCCGAGCCGGGCGACCGTCGCCGGCCAGTCGACGATCCAGAACTTCCAGGTGTACTTGCGGGCCAGCCGTTTGCGCGCCGCGCGGGTGCCGTCCTCGTCGAGGAGGGTCGCCGTGCCCTCCGCACTGGGAGCACCGTCGGCGATCCTGCCGCGTACGTCGCAGACGGTGACGACGACCTTGCCGTTGTTGCGGAGCCGCTTGACCTTCCACGAGTCGGAGCGGGTCCAGATGTACAGCACATCGCCCTCGGCGGCAGCCCATACGGGCGTGGCGACGGGTGCGCCGTTCTTCCGGTACGTGGTCAGGCTGACGTATTCACTGCGTGCGAAGTCCTGGAGTGTCACGGCGCGACCCTACCCGCCCCGGAGGGCGTCCGGCCGGTTCAGCGCCGACCGCCGAGCGCGGGCGCGCCCGGCTACGCGATCAGCGGCGCAGCGGCCGGTTCCGGTGCGCAGCGGCCGAGGATCTCGTCCATGGAGAGGCCCAGCGCACCGGCGAGGGCGGCCACGGTGAAGAAGGCGGGGGTGGGGGCGCGGCCGGTCTCGATCTTCCGGAGGGTCTCCGCGGAGATTCCGGCGCTCGCGGCGACGGCGGCCATACTGCGCTCCCCGCGCGCCTGGCGGAGCAGCACACCGAGCCGTTCGCCGCGCAGGCGCTCTTCGGGTGTCAGGGGGGTGCGGACCATGAGGCCATCCTACTACGGAATGCCATTTCTATACCGTTATTACTATACCGCTCCGACCGGTATAGTAATGGGCATGGTGCACATCAAGACGGACACATCCATCGAAGCGATGCGCGAGGCCGGCCGGGTCGTCGCGCAGATCCTGACCCGCGCCCGGGAGGTCGCGGCGGTCGGCGTGACCCCCCGCCAACTGGACGAGGCGGCCCGCGAGGTGCTGCGGGCGGCCGGGGCCTCCTCACCGTTCCTGAACTACAAGCCACACTTCGCGCCCACCCCCTTCCCGGCCACGGTCTGTGTCTCGGTCAACGACGCGGTCGTGCACGGAATCCCCTCGGCCGAGCCGTTGCGGGACGGGGACCTGGTCAGTGTGGACACGGGTGCCATCCTCGACGGCTGGGCCGGCGACTCGGCGGTCAGCTTCACCGTGGGCGAGGCCCGCCCCGCCGACACCCGGCTCATCACCACCGCGAACCGGGCCCTGGAGGCCGGGATCGGCGCGGCCGTCGTGGGCAACCGGATCGGCGACATCGCCCACGCGATCGGTACGGTCTGCCGCACGGCGGGCTACGGCATCCTGGAGGGCTACGGTGGCCACGGCATCGGCCGGTCCATGCACGAGGACCCGTCCGTTCCGAACGAGGGACAGCCCGGCCGCGGCATGCCGCTGCGGCACGGAATGGTCCTGGCGATCGAGCCCATGCTGATCGGCGGTGGCGGCGACGAGTTCCGCCACGACGAGGACGGCTGGACACTGCGGACGACCGACGGCAGCCGGGCCTCGCACGCCGAGCACACCGTGGCGATCACGAACGACGGTCCGCGCATCCTGACCGCGCTGTGACCTGGGCGGCCCTGCTATGAGCGCCCGACGAACTCCCTGGCCAGTGCCGCTCCCTCGCTCTGCGCCCGCGCGCGGCTCTCGATCGGGGAGATGTGGGAGTTCTTGAACGCGATGTACGTGACGCCGGACCCGACGCCTCCGGTCGACGGGTCCGGATCGATGCCCAGGGCCTTCGCCATGGCGTACGACGCCTCCCCGATGATGCCCGTGGGGCCGGTGTCGCCGATCACACCGAACCGCACCCGGTCCCGGTACACGACCGCCACGACGCTGCCGCCGGTGAGCCCCGACTTCCGGTAGTCCCACAGCTTGCTCGGTCCGGGTACGACCACATGGGGGAGCGCGGCCGAGTCCAGGGGTTCGCCTCGGGAGCTCTGGAACGCGGTCTCCGGCAGGAAGTACGGATCGGTCTTCCGGTTGCAGGCCTTCGTCTTCCGACCGTCGCAGTCGATGTCCATGTCCGCCTTCCAGAAGACGGCGTCCGTGGTGCCGCAGACGGGGACCGTGGCCTTGGCGCTGCCGCTGTCGGTGCGGTACGTGCCCTTCGAGATCCGGGCGCAGGCGCGGACTTCGGCCAGCAGTTCGGCGGCGGTCGCCGCGGTCGCGTCCACTGCGGCGGCGGTCGCATCGGCCGTTTCCGGCTCCTGCCCGCGTCCGCCACCGGCCCCGGGGCCGGTGGCGGACGCGGGCAGG
>NZ_NEUE01000047.1 GCF_002910905.1 Streptomyces sp. SM11
AAGGACCCGCCGCCGCTGCGGCCGCCGCTGCCCGCGCCGCCGCCGCTCCGGGGGTTCCGGTTGCCGCCGCCGCTGCTCCGGCCGCTCCCGCCGTTGCCGCTTCCGCTGTTCCTGCCACTGCTTCGCATCAAAATTCCGTCTTGTCGTCTGCGTGAGTATCCGGGGTGTCCGGTGCGTCCGGATCGAACGACGGCACACCCTCTAGCGTCTCAGCCTCGATCGCGTCCGCCTCCGGGAGGAAGGGCGCGAGCTCCGGGAGCTCGTCCAGGCCGCGCAGGCCCATTCGCTCCAGAAAGTAGTTCGTCGTCCTGTACAGGATCGCACCTGTTTCGGGTTCCGCGCCCGCCTCCGCCACCAGGCCCCTCTGGAGGAGGGTCCGCATGACGCCGTCGCAGTTCACTCCGCGCACCGCGGAGACCCGCGAGCGGCTCACCGGCTGCCGGTACGCGACCACCGCCAGCGTCTCCAGCGCGGCCTGGGTGAGCCGGGCGTGCTGGCCGTCCAGGACGAAGCCCTCCACGGCCGCCGCGTACTCGGGGCGGGTGTAGAACCGCCAGCCGCCCGCGACGAGCCGCAGGTCGAAGCCCCGGCGCTGCACGGTGTACTCGTCGGCCAGCTCCCGCAGCGCGTCCGCCACCGCCCTGCGGGGCCGCTGGAGCACCCTGGCCAGGTGGTCGACGGTGGCGGGCTCGTCGACGACCATGAGGACCGCCTCCAGGGCGGGCTTCAGATCGAGCGCGGCGACCGTGCTCGCGTCGGTCCCGTGAGTCGGCTGCTCACTCATTCCCGTACGTCCTCCTCTTCGGCCGCCCCTTCGAGGTCCTGGTCGAACTCGTCCGTCACCACCGGCTCCGCGTCCGCCCCGCCGCACCAGGCCACCAGCAGGTCGCCCAGCGCCTCGTCCTGGTCGAGGGTGACGGCCTTCTCGCGGTACAGCTCCAGCAGAGCCAGGAAGCGGGCCACCACGGTCAGGGTGTCCGGCGCGTCCTCGGTCAGCACCGTGAAGCTCAGCGCCTCCCCCGCCTCGCGCAGCCGCTCCACCACCAGGCCCGCCTGTTCCCGGACGCTGACCAGCGGGGCGTGGATGTGATCGACGTACACCTGGGGCCTGGGCTTCGGCCGCATCGCCTTGACCGCGAACTTCGCGAAGCCCTCGGGCCCGATGCTGATGACCACCTCGGGCAGCAGCTCGGCGTGGTGGTCCTCCAGGCCGACGGTACGGGGGTACCGGCGGGCCTCGGACTCCAGGCGGCCCTGGAAGATCTCGGCGATCCGCTTGTACGCGCGGTACTGGAGCAGCCGCGCGAAGAGCAGGTCCCGTGCCTCCAGGAGCGCGAGGTCGGCCTCGTCCTCGACCTCGGCGGCGGGCAGCAGCCGGGCGGCCTTGAGGTCGAGCAGCGTGGCGGCGACGACGAGGAACTCGGTGGTCTGGTCGAGGTCCCAGTCGGGGCCCATGGCGCGGATGTACGCCATGAACTCGTCGGTGACCTTCGACAGGGCGACCTCGGTCACGTCCAGCTTGTGCTGGGAGATCAGCTGGAGAAGGAGATCGAAGGGACCCTCGAAGTTCACCAGCCGGACGGTGAAACGCTTGTCGTCCGGCTCTGCCGGCGGCACAGCCTCCTGTACGGGCTCCGGCTCCTGTACGGGTACGGGTACGGGCTCCGGCTCC
>NZ_NEUE01000048.1 GCF_002910905.1 Streptomyces sp. SM11
CGGGGCGCGGCGCGGCGGTGGCCCGGACCGTGGGCCGGGAGCGGGCGGAGGCGCTGCGGGAGTGGAGCGGGCAGCAGGGTGTGACCCTGTTCGCCACGCTGTGCACGGCCTGGCAGCTGGTGCTGCGGCGGCGGTCGGGGCAGGACGCGTTCCTGCTGGGCACGACGTTCGGGCGGCGGCGACCGGAGACGGCGGACGCGGTCGGCTTCCATGTGGCGCTGCTGCCGTTGCCGCTGTCCGTCACGGACGCGACCCCGCCGGCGGAGGCCGTACGGGCCACCGGCCGGGCGCTGTTCGCGGCGGACGAGCACAGCGGGGTGGACCTGGACGCGCTGCTGGCCGCCGTCCGTCCGGACCCGGGGAATCCACGCCCGCTGGTGACGGTTTCGGTCGACCTGGACCGCGCGGCGCTGGCCGGAATCGACCTGCCCGGGCTGCGGGCGCAGGAGGTGGCGGCCGGGACGGAGTCGGCGCCGCTGGAGCTGGCGCTGATGGCCACCCACGGCCGGGACGGCAGCCTGCGGCTGCGGCTGCGCTACGACGCGGACCTGTTCGACGCGGCGACGGCGGAGGGGTATCTCGCGGAGTTGGACGAGCGGATGGACGCGCTGACGGGCCCGGGCGCGAACAGCACGGCCGAGCCGGACACCCCGGCGGTCCCCGGCACCGCCGCGGTCCGCGACACCGCAGTGCTCCTGCGCGAGGCCTGGGAGTCCGTCCTCGGCCTGCGCGGCTTCCCCGCCGACGGCAACTTCTTCGACCTGGGCGGCAATTCGATCGCCGCGATCCGCCTCGTGAACCGGGTCCGGGACACGCTCGGCGTCGACTACCCGCTGGCGGACTTCTTCGCCGACGCCACCCTGGGGGCCATGACCGAGCAGCTGACGGGCGGCCGGGCGGCGGAAGCACCCGTGGCCCCGGCACCGGATGCCGCGGCGGACGTCGTCGTCGACCGCGCCCCGGTCAGCGACCAGCAGGCCCGGATGATCGCCGGGCACCACGCCGCGCCCGACCCGGCCGTGTGGAACGTGCCGACGCGGATCACGTTCACCGGGGCGCTGGACCCGGTGGCCCTGCGGTCCGCCGTGTCCGAGGTGATCGCCCGGCACGACGCGCTGCGGACCCGGTTCGTGCAGGAGGGCGCGCCAGACGGGCCCTGGTGGCAGGAGGTGCTGGCGGCGGAGCCGGTGGCGTTGCCGGTGGCGGATCTGGCCGGGCTGCCGGCCGGTGAGCGGCGCCCCCGGGCGGACGCCCTGTGCCGGGCGGACGCGGCGACCCCCTTCGACCTGGGGCGGTCCCTGCGGCCCCGGGTGCGGCTGCTGCGGGTCGAGGAGGACTGCTGGGAGCTGATGTTCGTCCTGCACCACGTCTGCGCCGACGGCTGGTCGCTGTCCGTGCTGCTAGCGGAGATCGCGGCGCTGTACACGGCGGCCGCGGCGGGCGTCCCGCACGGCCTGCCCGGTCCGGCGATGCAGGCGCCCGGGTACGCCCGGTGGCAGCGGGAGCACCACGATCCCGACGCCGAGGCGGAGCGGGCCGCGTTCTGCGCCCGCTACCTGGACGGGGTGCCGTCCGCCGTCCCCGTACCGACGGACCGGCCGCGTCCGCAGAAGCTGAGCGGGCGCGGGGACACGGTGCGCGGGGTCGCGACGGGTGCGGTGCGGGCGGCGGTGGAGGAGCTGGCGGCCGGCCGGGGCACCACCCCGTTCGCGGTCGCTGCGGCGGCTCTCGGGGTGTTCCTGACCCGCCTTTCCGGGGAGCCGGACACCTTGTTGAGCGTGCCGTACGCCAACCGTGAGAACACCGCTTCGGAGTCGCTCGTGGCGGTGACGTCCACCGCGGTGATGGTCCGCGTACGACTGGATTCAGCCAATCTTGACGAGACCTGCGCGGAGCTCGCGGTCCGTACGGGCGCGGGCGCGCTCGGCGCCATGGCGCATGTGCTGCCCACCGCGCGCATCATGCGGGCGATGCGGGACGCGGGCGCTGTCAGCGTCCCCGACCGGGTGCCGCACGTCCTGGCGTTCCAGAACTCCGTCGACACGGACATCGAGATCCCCGGGCTCCGGGTCGAGGTGACCGATCTGGCACCGCCGCTTTCCCGCAGCGAACTGTGCTTCGGACTTGCGCCGCGCCGGGACCCCGCGAAGGGTTATCGAACGTTCCTGGAATTCTCCACCGACCTGTGGGACCACACGAGCGCCCACGACCTTCTCTCGTCGTACACCGACCTGCTCGCGGAGTTCTGTGCCCGGCCCGACCGGCCGGTACGGGAACTCCTCGGAGGGCGCCCCTCGCAGGAGTCCTCGGACCAAGGCTCCGGAGGCTCCGCCGGGGACGCCAGCGCCGGGCCCGACCAGCCCGGCGGACCGTCACCCTCCCAGTCACTGCCGAACACCGGAAAGGCGGACGCCGTATGACTCCGGCCCCCCACCGCAGCCACACCGACGACCTGCTCTCCTTCATCGCCGCCAGCCCTTCCCCGTACCACGTGGTGGCCGGCGCGGCCCAGCGTCTGGAGAAGGCCGGGTTCCGCGAACTGCGCGGCACGGACGACTGGACGGGGGCGACCGGCGGCTGCTTCGTCAGCCGGGCCGGTGCGCTGATCGCCTGGTACGTCCCCGAGGGCGCACCCGCCCACACCCCGTTCCGGATCGTCGGCACGCACACCGACTCCCCGAACCTGCGGATCAAACCGGCACCGGACAGCGGTGCTTCGGGCTGGCGGCAGATCGGGGTGGAGATCTACGGCGGGGTTCCGCTGAACACCTGGCTCGACCGGGACCTGGGCATCTCCGGCCGGCTCGCCCTGCGCGACCCCGGCTCCATCCCGCGCAGCCGGCTCGTACAGATCGACGAACCCCTCTTGCGCGTACCCCAGTTGGCGATTCACCTGGACCGTTCGGTGAACGAGGGGGTGGCGCTGGACCGGCAGCGGCACATCGCGCCGGTCTGGGCTCTGGGCGACCCGCGGGAGGGCGAGCTGCTGCGCCGGGTCGCGGCGGCCGCCGGGGAGGACCCGGCGGACGTGCTGGGCTGGGACCTGATGCTGCACGACATCCAGTCGCCCGGATACCTGGGCGTGGACCGGGAGTTCGTGGTGGCGTCCCGGCTCGACAACCAGGTCTCGGTGCACGCCGGGGTGACCGCGCTGGTGGACGCGGCGACGGGGACCACGCAGCCCTCCGTCGTACCGGTGCTGGCCGCTTTCGACCACGAGGAGGTCGGCAGCGGTTCCGAGACGGGGGCCCAGAGCCCGCTGCTGGAGCGGATCCTGTCGCGTTCGGTGTCGGCGCGCGGCGGCAGCGACGAGGACTGGTCGCGGGCGCTGGCGGGCACGTTCTGCGTCTCCGCCGACATGGCGCACGCGGTGCACCCCAACTACGCGGAGCGGCACGACCCCGACCACCGTCCGCTGCCCAACGGCGGCCCGACCGTCAAGGTGAACGTCAACCAGCGGTACGCCACCGACTCCACCGGCATCGCGGTGTTCACGGCGGCCGCCGAGCGGGCCGGGGCCCCCTGGCAGCCGTTCGTCTCGAACAACGCGATGCCCTGCGGTACGTCGATCGGCCCGCTCACCGCGGCCCGCCTCGGCGTCACCACGGTGGACGTCGGGGTGCCGGGCCTGTCGATGCACTCGGCGCGCGAGCTGTGCGGGGTGCGCGACCCGGGCTATCTCGCCGCCATCCTCACCACGATCATGGTCGGGGACTGACCGGACTCCGGGCGTCAGCGAACGGCCCGGGGAAGCAGAAGAACAGCAGCGAAGCGGAAGAGAACAGGAACGACCGTGGCCGACGAAGAGACCGTCCTCATCTGCCTGCCCTTCGCCGGGGCGGGCCCCTCCTTCTTCACACCCTGGCAGAAGCTGGCACCGGAGGGTCTGCGGATCCTCCCGGTGTCCCTGCCGGGCCGCGAGAAGCGGTTCCCCGAGCCCGCCCACACCTCGGCGGCCCCGGCCGTCGACGACGCGTACGCGCAGGTGACGGCGGCTCTCGGCAGACAGGACGGGGGCGGCGGCCCGGTCGTGCTGTTCGGGCACAGCATGGGCGCGGTGCTCGCGTACGAACTGGCCCACCGGATCGAGCGGGCGGGCGGGGCGGTCCGGCTGGACGCGCTCGTCGTCAGTGGTGCGCCCGGCCCCTGGACGCCGCGCACGGACCGGGCGGACGGGCTGCCGGACGAGGAGTTCACCGCCCGGGTCCGGGCGTTCGCCGGGTACGACCACCCGGCGCTGGCGAACCCGGAGATGCGGGAACTGCTGCTGCCGGCACTCCGGGCGGACGTCCGGCTCCACGAGACGTACGTCCCGTCCACGGACCGGCCCCTGGGTGTGCCCGTCATATCCGTCCGGGGGCGGGAGGACCCCCTGGTCGGGGCGGCGGAGGCGGCCGAGTGGGGCCGGGCGACGACGGGGAAACTGACGGTGGCCGAGCCGGCCGGCGGACACATGTATCTCACCGAACGGCCGGGCGAGCTGCTGGAGCTGGTGGCCGCCGAGGTGCGCGCGACGAGGGGC
>NZ_NEUE01000049.1 GCF_002910905.1 Streptomyces sp. SM11
CGGCCTGGCCGCCGCCCGGACGCACCACGCCCTGGAGGGCATCGAGGCCCGCGAACGGGTCCCGGCGGGCCGCTCACGGGTTCGCTAGGGCTGTCCGGGACAGCCTTAGCGGGCGGCCACCACGACCGTCTTCGCCGCCTTGTCCTGGAGCCCCTGCCGGTAGGGCTTGTCGGTGAACATCAGCACGATGTTGATCAGCCACCACAGGCACGGGCAGCACAGCAGCGCCGGGGCCCACAGCACGACGGCCCGCATCAGCGCGGCCCCGGTGTCGGGCACCCGCCCGTCGTTGAGCATCGCGACGCGCAACTTCAGCAGCCGCTTGCCCACCGTGCGGCCGTCCTTGTGGGTGAAGTACGTGTCGTAGGCGACGTAGACCACCAGGCCGATGAGCGACCACAGCAACTGGCTCCCGCCGTACCCGTTGGCGACCGCGTCGCCGAACCCGTCGCCGCCGTCCCCGTTGACGTCGACCGCGCCGCCCCAGGGCAGCGAGATCAGATACAGCGGGATCGAGATGATGAGGAAGTCGATGAGCCGCGCCAGGATCCGCTTCCCCGGCTCGGCGAGCGGCGGCATCCCGGCCAGCGGATCGGGCGCCCCGAAGCCGCGGCCTCCGTAAGGATCGTTCGGCGGGGGAGGAGGCGGCGGCGCACTGCCGTACGGCTGACCCTCGGACGGCGGCGAGGGCTCCTGCGGCTTCTTGAGGAACGGATCGTCGTCCTCGGGCGGCTGGCCGGGCGTCGGCTGGTCGTTACTCATGGGGGCAGTGCATCCCGCACCACCGGGGCCCGCAACGGCTCAGGTGCGTTCGGGGGACACGGAGCGGCATACGAGCCTAAACGGGCATGTCGCCGCGCGCCCGGCCACGCGTCCCGACGACCGGCCCGGCACCCCGACCGGCCGGAAGCCGCTCAGCCGGCCACGAAGGTGCGGGCGGCCTTGTCGTGCCAGCACTGGCGCCAGGGGCGGTCGACCAGGCACCAGAGGACGTTGACCACGCCGATGACGAGCAGCCCCAGCACGCCGTAGACGAGCCAGCGGCGCAGGGCCGCGCCCAGGGTGGGCGCGTCGTGGGACTCGATGTCCCGAACGTCGAGCCCGCAGAGCTTCTTGCCCAGCGTCCGGCCCCACTTGGCCGTCGGCAGCGCCTCCAGGAGGAAGCCGGTGAGGAGGAACGCGGCGAGCAGCGCCCCCAGCAGCGCACCGGTGGTGGAGTCCAGCAGCCAGACGGTGACCGTCTCCCCCGTCTCCTTCGCCGCGGTGATCTTCCGGTCGATGTGGTCGAGCGCCCGGGTGGCCAGCGGGACCGCCGCCGCCCCGACCGCCGCGCCGAGGACGAGGCTGTCGACCAGCCGGGCGGCGAACCGCTTGCCGAGCCCGGCGGGCCGGGCCGAGGCCTGGTTGCGGGCGAGTTGCTGGAAGGGGTCGTCGACCGGCGGCTTCCAGGGCACGACGGGCTGGTCCGCCCCCGGGCCGGGTCCCTGCTGCTGGTGCGGCGGCTGTTGCTGCTGCGGCGGTTCGGACCGGGCCAGTTGGTGGACCTGCTGCGCCCAGGAGGCGGAGCCACCGCCGGGGCCGGGCGTCAGGGGCGTGTGCAGGGCCGCCGGAGGCACGGGGGTGGCGGCCGCGGGGGACGGCGTGGGTACGGAGGCGGCGGGGGCCTGGACCGGCCCCTGCCGCACCTCCTGCGGTGCGGGGAAGGGAGCGGGAGCAGGGCCCCGGGCCGGTGCGGGAGCCGGCGGCTGCGCCTGCTGCGCCCGCTGTGGCTGCTGTGGCTGCTGCGCCTGCGCCGGAAGGGCACGGGGCTCCGGATCCGGTGCGGGGCTGCTCTGCGCCGGGCCCGGGTTCTGCGGCGCACTCACGTTCCGCGGCCCCTGCGGCGTACCGGAGTTCGGCGGTGCCGGGTGGGGCTGTACGGCGTGGGGCACCGGAGCGCTCCCCCGTACCGCCTTCGACTGCGGCCCCACCGCGCGGATCGTGACCGTCCCGTCGGCCGGCGGACGTGCCCCGGCCTCCTCGGCGGACCGGCCGCCGCTCTCCCGCATCCCCGGCAGCGCGCCGCCGGTCGGGTCCTGGGCCAACGGTGCCCTCGGGTCGGCCGGCGGCGACGGGCGGCCGGCGGGA
>NZ_NEUE01000050.1 GCF_002910905.1 Streptomyces sp. SM11
ATCCACGCCGCGGCCCAGCCGGCCGGCTCGCCCGGCCGGAACGCGGCGTCGTCGGACGCGCGGAGCAGCAACAGCCCCAGCGCGTGCTTGCACGGGAACTTCCGGCTCGGGCAACTGCAGGAGTAGGCCGGACCGGTGGTGTCGACGACCGTCCGGTACGGCGTGCTCCCGCTCCCCTTGCACAGCCCCCACACCACGCCGCCCGTGGCATCGCGGCCCGTGCCGGTCCACGGTCCGGCCGCGCCGAGTCGCGTACCCGCCTTGCGTGACGCATCGTCAGGGGCCAGTGCCAGCACCTGTTCCACCGACCAGCGCACCACCGGTCCGCCGGTGTGCGAGGGGCCTCCCCCGTGAGATAGCAGCATGTCCCCGACGGTAGGGGGCGCCACTGACAATCCCTCCGACCTGCGAAGCAGCGTCCCCGAGGGGGATTTGACTCCGCCGTCCCTTTGCGCTTCTCTGCGGTCTCCGCGTACGGAACAGATCCGGGCGGACCGATCCAGGGGGATCCCAGATGTACCGCACCATCCGCACCACGCGTACGGCCAGAATCGCCCGTCCCGTACGAGCCGCCGCCTGCGCTCTCGCTGTCACCGGCCTCGTGCTCGGACTCGGCGCCTGTTCGGCAGAGTCGGTGGACGAAGCGGTCGGCAAGGCGGTCGACAAGACCGTGGACGAGACGTACGAGGTCACGTACGAGGTCACCGGCACGAGCGTCGACGAGATCACGTACCACGGGGGCGGTGGTGAGGCCATGGAACCCGAGCTGGAGACCGTCACCACGCCGACCCTGCCGTGGAAGAAGACCGTCGAGCTGCGCGGCATCATGCCGCCCGCCGTCATGCCGATGGCCCTGGACGCGGGCGGCGCCGACGTCACCTGCACCATCACCTACAAGGGCAAGGTCATCAAGGAGGCGAAGGGGGAGGGCATGCTCACGGCGGGCGGCTGCGTCGCCGTGTCACCGATCGTGGGCTGACGGGCTGACGGGCTGACGGGCTGACGGGCTGACGGGCTGACGGGCTGTCCCGGCCGGCCCTGCTCGCCGGCGAAACGGGTCCTGACCTGCGGTCAGGGCCGTTGTCAGTGGCATGGTGCACGGTGGTACCACATCAGGTCGACCGATCTGGAGGGGGATCCATGACCGTGCCCGAAACCACCGCGGCCGTCGAGCCGGAGGCGGCCGCCGAGGCGCTCCGTCCGCACGCCGAGGACGCGTTCGCCGACGAGCTGAAAGCGCTCGCGGCCGCCGACGACCGGCCGAGGCCCGCCCGTTGGCGGCTCTCGCCCTGGGCCGTCGCCACCTATCTGCAGGGCGGGACCCTGCCGGACGGGACGGTGATCACGCCGAAGTACGTGGGCCCGCGCCGCCTGGTCGAGGTGGCCGTGACCACGCTCGCCACGGACCGGGCGCTGCTCCTGCTCGGCGTCCCCGGTACGGCTAAGACCTGGGTGTCCGAGCACCTCGCCGCCGCCGTCAGCGGTGACTCGACGCTGCTCGTGCAGGGCACCGCGGGGACGCCCGAGGAAGCCGTCCGCTACGGGTGGAACTACGCTCAGCTGCTCGCCCACGGGCCCAGCCGCGACGCCCTGGTGCCCAGTCCGCTGATGCGGGCCATGTCAGAGGGCATGACCGCCCGGGTCGAGGAGCTGACCCGCATCCCCGCGGACGTGCAGGACTCGCTCATCACGATCCTGTCCGAGAAGACGCTCCCCGTTCCCGAGCTGGGACAGGAGGTCCAGGCCGTCCGCGGGTTCAACCTCATCGCCACGGCCAACGACCGGGACCGCGGCGTCAACGAGCTGTCCAGCGCGCTGCGCCGCCGGTTCAACACCGTCGTGCTTCCCCTGCCCGCCACCCCGGACGCCGAGGTCGACATCGTGTCCCGGCGCGTCGACCAGATCGGCCGTTCGCTCGACCTGCCCGCGGCACCGGAGGGACTGACCGAGATCCGGCGTGTGGTGACGGTCTTCCGCGAGCTGCGCGACGGGGTGACCACCGACGGGCGCACCAAGCTCAAGTCCCCCTCCGGCACGCTCTCCACCGCAGAGGCGATCTCCGTCGTCACCAACGGCCTCGCCCTCGCTGCCCACTTCGGCGACGGCGTCCTGCGCCCCGGCGACGTCGCGGCCGGCATCCTCGGCGCGGTCGTCCGGGACCCGGCGGCGGACCGGGTGGTCTGGCAGGAGTATCTGGAGACCGTGGTCCGCGAGCGGGACGGCTGGAAGGACTTCTACCGCGCCTGCCGCGAGGTATCCGCATGACGAGCCCCGCCGGGACGGCCGCGACGACCGGAGCGGCTGGGCCAGGACCCTGTGCGGCTGCCGGGCCCTGGCTCCTGGGGGTGCGGCATCACGGCCCCGGGTCGGCCCGCGCGGTCCTCGCCGCGCTCGCGGCGG
>NZ_NEUE01000051.1 GCF_002910905.1 Streptomyces sp. SM11
GACCAGCCACACGGTGCCGGTGGAGGCCTCTCCGACCTTCAGCCCGATCCGGGACAGGGCGCTGTGCTCGGCCAGCAGCCGGGTCAGCGGCCCCGCGAGCAGGGGGGCGATCACCGCCGCGGGCACCGCGAGCAGCAGTGCCTCGATCGCGGCGAACGAGGTGATCCGGCCCCGGGAACCGCCCCGGGCCCGCAGCAGTTCGCGTTCGCCGTCGCGCTCGCTGTTCAGCAGCCGGGCCACCAGCAGCAGGGTGTACGCGGCGAGCAGCACCAGCTGCACGGCGACGATCATCAACGTGGAGCGGGAGACCAGCAGCGCCCGGTCGAGCTGGTCGAGCACGGTGGGCAGCGAGGTCCGCGCGGTGATGCCGGACGCGAACACCGGTGCGGCCGCCAGGACCTTCGGGGCGTCCGCCGACGCACGGCGCAGCCCCGCCATGGAGCCGGTGGTCAGGGTGGCGAAGTCGGCGGACGCCAGCCAGGACGTCTCGCCGTCGCCGAGTGCGCCGGAGGCGAGGACCGAGGGATCGGTGAGCAGGGGGCCGTAGGTGGTGAAGGCGAGCTTGCGTACTCCGCGCCCGCCGAGCGGGTCCAGTAGCCAGTACGTGTCCGACCGGTCGGCGGCCTCGAAGACGCCGACGACCAGGACCTGCTGCTTCTTGTCGCTCAGCCGGTCGGTGACGGTGAGCCGCGCGCCCGGCTTCAGCTTCAGCGCCTCGGCGGCGACGACGGGCAGCGCGACCTGGACGGGTCCGGCGCCGTCGGGGGCCGCGGGCGCCTTTCCGTCGGTGATCCGTACCTGGGCCCGGTCGAGGGCGGCGAAGTGGGTGAGGTCCGGCTCGCCGCGCCGGGCGGCCGGGCCCTGGAGACTCCGCGGCAGCGCGTACGACCCCGAGCTCTCCAGCTTCCCCACCGTCACGGGCAGCCCGTCGAAGGCGTCGCGGGAGACCCTGCGGACGGCGGCATCGGCCTCCGCGCGCTGTTCGTGGCCGACCGAGGAGGAGACGACGAGGGCTGCGGAGGCGGCCGACTCGTGGGTGAGCGTGTGGCGCAGGGTCGCGTCGCCCACGGAACCGGAGAACGCGGTGGTCGCGGCCAGGACGGATGTGATCAGCAGGACGGCGAGGACGGCCGCGGAGAGCAGAAGGCGATGAGCCCTCACCCGAAGAAGGACGAAACCCGTCACCTGATCCCCCAGCCCCGGAAACACCGCATGTGCACGCCCCCCGGCGTACCGGTGATGCTTCCAGAGGCAACAGGGTTCTGGTAACCGCTTACAGGTGCACTTTAATGCGCTCGTGATCGTTATCCGGAGATGGGGCGTCGAATTCCGGAGTCATCCGGTCATGGATCGTCATACGGTCGTCCGGAAGTGATCAGTCCACGGTGTTGACCATCGAGGCGGCGGCGTACGTCAGGTAGTCCCACAGCTGTCGCTCGTGCTCGGGCGCCAGCCCCAGTTCGTCCAGCGCGACCCGCATGTGGGCGAGCCAGGCGTCGTGGGCCGCCCGGTCCACCCGGAACGGCGCATGCCGCATCCGCAGCCGCGGATGGCCGCGGTTGTCGCTGTAGGTGCGCGGACCGCCCCAGTACTGCATCAGGAACAGCGCGAACCGCTCCTCGGCCGGTCCCAGGTCCTCCTCCGGATACATCGGCCGCAGCAGCTCGTCGCCCGCCACGCCCTCGTAGAAGCGGTGCACCAGGCGTCGGAAGGTCGCCTCGCCGCCGACCTGCTCGTAGAAGGTCTGCTCCTGAAGCGTGTCGCGCGGAATCTCAGTCACCCGTCCATGGTCGCAGACGCACCGGCCGAGGACAGGGGTCCTAGGACCAAGGGCGGGGGCCCGGAGCGATGGCCTCCGGCCCGCCGCTCGCCCGCGCGGCCCCGGCGCAGGACAGTGGAGACATGGGTGCACACCGGCAAGGCCCCGCCCCGTCCGTCCCCGACGCCGAGGCCGACGCGGCGCGGGAAGCCCTCGTGCGGGAGATCGCCGCGCGGGGCGGGTTCACCGACCCCGCCTGGCGTACGGCCTTCGCCGAGGTGCCCCGCCATCTGTTCGTGCCGTTCTACTACGTGCCCGGAATCCGGGGCTTCGAGCGCCTCTGGGGTGAGGACCCCGACCCGGAGCGGCGCTCCCGCTGGCTGCGCGGCGTGTACGCGGACGGGGCGCTGGCCACCCGGCTCAAGGACGGCGAACTCGTCTCGTCCTCCAGCCAGCCGTCCCTGATGGCTCTGATGCTCGACGCCCTCGACGTACGGGACGGAAACACGGTCCTGGAGATCGGCACCGGCCCCGGCTACAACGCGGCGCTGCTCGCCCACCGGCTCGGCGACTCCGCCGTGACCAGCGTCGATCTGGACCCGGAGATCACGGAGTCGGCCCGCGGACACCTCGCCGCGGCCGGATACCGCCCGACGGTGATCACCGGCGACGGGGCCCGGGGCTGCCCGCGGCGCGCCCCGTACGACCGGATGATCGCGACCTGCACCCTGCCGTCCGTACCGGGGACCTGGCCGGAACAGTGCCGTCCGGGGGCGCGGATCCTCGCACCCCTCGCCACCGGCCTGGTCTCGCTCCACGTCCGCGCGACGGCGCGCGGACCGCGCGCCGAGGGGCACTTCCTGCACACCCCGGCGTACTTCGTGCCCCTGCGGGGGGCGCTCCCGGGGCCCGGCGGGCGCCCGCACCTCGGCGGACTGCCGCGCCGGGTGGCCGGGGACGACCTCTTCCGCTTTCTCCTGACCCTGACCACGGGCACCCTCGATCCGCACGAGGCACTCTCCCTCTGGGAGCGCGAGGAGCGCCCGCAGCGGGAGAGGTACGGCATCACGGTCGGCCAGGGCCGGCAGTGGGCCTGGCTCGACGACCCGCAGGGCCCCTACACCTGGCCGCTCGCCGCCGGGTGACCGGACGGGGCGGCGCGTGCGGCTGCCCGCGCCCGAGCCCGGCGGCGCGTGCTCAGTCCCGGCGGACCGTGATCGTCGTCCACGCCCCGACGTGCACCTGGTCGCCGTCCTGGAGCGGTACGGGGACGTAGGGCTGGATCGGGTCCTCGGCGCAGTTCAGCGTGGTGCCGTTGGTGGAGTTCTGGTCGACGACCGCCCAGCTGCCGTCGGGCTGCCGCACCAGCACCGCGTGCTGGTGCGAGACGCCCGGGTCCTCCGGGGGCACCGACAGATCGACGTCGGGGGACTCGCCGGTGCTGTGCCGGCGGCGCCCGATGGTGATCTGGCTGCCGGAGAGCGGAAGCCGCTGTTCCGGGGAGTACGCGGGCAGGTTCAGCCCGGTCGCCTCGGGGCCGCTGCGCTGCATCATCGCGAGGAAGTACGCGCGGTCCGGGGCGATCACGGCGGTCCAGGAGGCGGACTGCTGGGGCCGGCCCCGGCCGGGCACCCCGCCGTGCTGCTGACCCTGGTCGTACCCCTGGTCCGGCCCCTGCCCCTGCCCCTGCCCCTGGTGGGGGCCAGGCTGTTGGAACTGCTGCGGCGACTGCTGCGGCTGGGCCTGCGAGGGCGGCGGCAGCAGCCAGTCGTCCCCGCCGCCGGTGTGCCCCGCAGACTGCTGTTGCTGCGACGGCGCGAAGGGCGAGGCCTGCTGGGGCTCGAACGGCGAGCGTGCCGAGGGCGCCGACTGCTGCGGTTCGAAAGGTGAGGGGCCGGACTGCTGCTGCCCCTGCTGCTGGAACGAGGGCGGCGGCGGGGGACCCTGCCGGAACGACTGCGGCGGAGGTCCGCCCTGACCGCCGCCACCGTTCGGACCGTTCTGCTCGGGGGCGAGCGGCTCGGCGGGGCGGTTCATCTGCGAGGGGCGTGAGCCCTGGTGGTCGAACGGGTCGCGCGGTTGCGGCGCGCCGGGCGGGCCGCCCGGCGCACCGGGACCAGGCTGTCCGCCGGGACTGCCGGGACCGCCGGGGCCAGGCTGTCCGCCGGGACCGCCGGGGCCCTGCGACTGGAATCCGGGCGGCAGATTGAGGCCGGGCGGAGGACCGCCGGGCGTACCGTGCTGCGGGGCCAGCGGGGTGTACGAGGTCGCCGTGTTGGTGAGGAAATTCCAGCGGCACTCCTCGCAGTACGGCGCCATCGCCTCACGCGGCGTGCGGCACTGCGGGCAGAGCTCAGCCTGCATGGTGGGCTGGCCGCCGTCGGAACCCTGCTGCGGGTAGCCGTAACCGGGCGCGGGCGGCGGCGGAGGGGGCGAGGGCACGGCGCCCGCGGGCGCACCGCCGGTGGCCATGCGGTGTCCGCAGACCTCGCACCAGTCCTCGGAACCCGACTGGTGTCCGTTCGGGCAGGTCGGCATGTCGGCGCTTCCCCCTCTCCTCTTCCGGCCGCGGAGGCCGTCATGCTGTCGATCGCGGCGTCGTTGCTCAGCGATTACGTGTGGCTGCTCTGTGTTCACGGCCGGTGGTCAACCGATGACCGGGCCGTGCTGCTTCTTGGTTACTTCTTGACGCGAACGGTCTTGGTGGAGCGCGTTTCGAGGGTCATCTCGTCCGCTTCCGCGACCTTCGCCTTCAGTCGCACAGTACCTGTCGCGGCATCGACGACGTCGACCACCTTCGAAAGCAGCTTCGCGGTGTCCTGGTTCCCGGACGCCGACGCCAGCTGCACCGCACGGCCCAGTTTCGCCGTCGCGCCGTCGAAGTCGCCCGACTTGCGTGCGTCCAGGCCCTGCTGGATGACTTGTGCCAGTTCCGCCTGACCCGTGTAGTGCGCGACCTGCGGATTGATCGAGGTCGACGCCACCATGTCGTCCGTCCACACGGCCCGTACGAGCCCCTGCGACAGGGGCTGCGGGGTGCCCGCGCCCGAGGGGTCGGGCAGGATCAGCGAGACCCGGGCGGCCAGCATCTCCTGGCCGATCCCGGCCTCCGGGACCAGGACGCAGACGTGGTAGTCGCGGGACTCGTCGCCCCAGGAACCAGTTGGGTAGTCCCCGGCCCGGGGGGTCGCCTCCGTGCGTCGTCCGGTCAGGTCCCCGACCGTCGGCGCGACCTGCTTCACGAAGCGGATCTCCACCCCCACCGGGGTCCAGAGCCGCAGCGCAACGTCCGCGACCTCCTTGCCCATGGCGTTCTCCATCATCTGCGTGAAGTCCGCGGCCAGTCCCGCCGGGTCGGCGACGATGTCGGCCGTGCCGAGGAGGGCGGCGGCGATGCCGGTGACCTCCTTCACCTCCCAGTCGGTGCCCACCCCGCGGGCATCGCAGGTGAACCGTCCCGCGCAGGAGTCCAGCGCCGCCCGCAGATCCTCGGGCGCCTCGTGCTCGTTGCGCCCGTCGGTCAGCAGGATGCCGTGCCGGATGCCCACGTCGGCCGCGCCCAGGAGCCGGTCGGCCAGCCGCAGCCAGGTGCCGATCGCGGTGCCCCCGCCCGCGCTCAGCTTCCGCAGGGCGTCCTTGGCCTGGGCCTTCGTCTGCGCGTCGGCGACCGCGAGCCGCCCGTTGCCCGGATAGACGTCCTTGGCCACATGCGTCCCGGCGACCACCGCGAACCGGGTGCCCTCGCGCAGGGTGTCGACGGCTGCCGCAGTCGCGTCGCGCGCGTTGCGCATCTTCGTCGGCGGGTAGTCCATCGAGCCGGAGCAGTCGACCATCAGCACCACGGCCGCGTCGGGAGCCTGCCCCGGCCCGTACGCGGGCGCCGAACCCGCCAGCGGTGTCCCGCCGGTGGTGCCGCCGCCGGTCGAGGTGACGGTGACGATCGCGTTGACCTCACGGCCGCCCTCGGGCAGGAACTCGTTCTGGTACACCTCGACGGAGAACTGCGGCACGTTCGACTTGGAGAAGATGGCCATCCGGTCGGCTCCTTGAGGCTCCAGGGGATCAGGCGAAGAGGGGGCGCGGGTCGGGGCGGGGCGAGGGCCGCGGGGCAGGGCGGAGAATCGGCTCAAACGGTTTCGCAGGCCGATCCTGCCCCTCGGGGCCGTACGGCGAACGGCAGAAGCGCCACTGTTACGTTGTCGTGGCCCCCGCCGTCGAGCGCGTGTCCGACGAGTACCTGGGCACCGCGCAGCGGACGTTCCTGGGCGTCGGCCGGGACGGCGGCGGCCATCTCCTCGGCGGATTCCGCGTAGTTCCACAGGCCGTCCGTGCACACGACCACCAGGCCCGGCCGGTCCGGCCTGAACGCGGCGGTGTGCGGCTCCAGTTCGTACGCGTCGGCACCGAGCCAGCCGGTGATGGCGTGGGCGCGCTCGTCCGCGTACGCCTCCGCCTCGTTCATCAGGCCGGCCGCCACCATCTGCGCGGCCCAGGAGTCGTCCTCGGTGAGCCGGGCGGTCGGCTGGGTCCGGTCCTCGGGCACCCAGTAGACCCGGCTGTCGCCGACCCAGCCGACGACCAGCAGGCCGCCCGCCATGATCGCGCCGACCAGGGTGCAGGCCGGGGCGTTCTGGTGGCGGTGCGCGTCGTGCTCCATCGCCCCGGCCGGTTCCTGTGCCAGGGCGTTGACCGCCTCGGACGCGGCGACGATCGCCTCGTGCATCGCCGTCTGTGGATGCGTACCGCGCGGCAGGGACTCCAGGAGCGCCTCGTTGGCGGCGCTCGCTGCGGCCGCCGACGCCTCGTCGGGCCGGCTCGCCGAGGAGACGCCGTCGCAGACGATCGCGACGACGGCGGGCGATCCGTCGGGCAGCGCGGTCGAGGAAACCGCGAAGGAGTCCTCGTTGCGGTGGTGGCGCAGGCCCCGGTCGCTGACGGCGGCCACCGCGTCGAGCTCCTGCTCCATGTGGTCGCGCTCGCGGGGCTGGGCGTGCCCGCAGTTCTCGCAGTAGCCGTCGGGGTCCACCCGGCCGGAGCGGCAGGCCACACAGACCTTGGCCCCGGGGGCGGGAGCGGTGGCGGCCGCAGGGGTGTGCTCCGCCGTACGGGGATCCGGCGCGGCCAGCGCGAAGTCACCGGAGTCCGCCGCGCCGTCCGGCTCCGCCCGGTCGTCGTGGCGCACCGGGACGGCCACGGCCTCCGGGCCGCCCACCGGCCCCGGCTCGGGCCTGGACGTCAGGTCCTGCCCCGATGCCGCGCCCTGCGCCGACGCCAAGCCCTGCCCCGAAGCCAAGCCCTGCTCCTGCACCTGCTCCTGACCGTGTTCCGGCTCCGACAGCGGCCTGCCGCCCGAGTCCGTCCCCGGCAGGTCAGCCGGATGGTGCACGGGCGCGGGCACGTCCGAGCTGTCGGTCTCCGCTGCGGCGGGCCACCGCACCGGGCCGGCCGCCGGGGCGGCCGGGGGCACGGTGATGGCCACCGTGGGCCGGTCGTCGGGGCGTGCCGGAACGGCCGAGAGGTCGTAGCCGCACGCCCCGCAGAACAGGTCGCCCGCATCCAGCGGCTCCTCGCAGCCGGGGCACTTCGACAGGGCGGGCTGCTGGCGGCTCTGTGACATCTTCACACCCACGTCCGGGGGCGGAAACGGTTGGCCCGCTCCACCAGTTCGATCCTCTCGTCGCCCCGCTGCGCGAGCCGGGCGAGTATCCGGTACGAGCGTTCCAGCCCGAACCGCAGTCCCCGCTCGTTCAGTTCGGCGCCGAGCAGCTTTTGTGCGTCCGGCGAACCGGCGGCCGGCCCACCCAGCCCCGGGACACCGGGACAACCGGAGAGTACCCAGTCCAGCGCCTTGCCCAGTACCTCGGTCGACAACTGCTCGTGGCGCACCGGGTCCAGTCCGAAGGCGTCCAGCGTCGCCACCTGGATCCCGGCGGCCGTCAGATCGACCAGCAGCGGCTCCCGGTGCGAGCGCTCGCGCAGCCGCGCCCGGACGGCGGCGACCCGTGCCGCCGTGTAGTGGATCGAGGCCTCCGGCACCGACTCCAGGGTGCTCACCGCCCCGGCCCGCTCCCCGGCGGCGATCTGCACCCGGGCCAGGCCGAACGCGGCGCTGACGAAACCCGGATCGGTCGCCCACACCAGGCGGTAGTACTCGGCGGCGTTGTCCAGCTGGCCCAGCACCTCCGCACAGATCCCGAGCGCCAGCTTGGGCGCCATCTCCCCGGGGAACGCGTCGTAGACCGCGTCGAAGGAGAGCGCCGCCGTCTCGTGGTCGCCGGTCACCAGCGAGGTGACGCCCCGGTACCAGACGACCCGCCAGTCGTCCGCGTGTTCACCCTCAAGGGTGCTCAGCGCACGGGCGGCCGAGTCCAGCTCCCGCATCTCCAGCCGGGCCCGCAGCTCCAGCAGCCGGGTCTCCAGCGAGGGAGCCGGCACCGTGTGCAGGGCGGTGATCAGCTCGGCCGGGGCGGAGGCCGTCAGGCCGGTGAGGAAACCGGCGTTCGGGTCCATCGGATCGACCCGGGGGACCGGCAGCGCCAGCGAGGTGGCCCGGGTGTCGAACAGGACGAGCCGGACACCTCCGGCGGTCGCCCCGAAGGGGCCGTACGGGCCGGTCGGGACGTACGGCCCGGCCGAGGCGCCCGGGGTCTGCTCCGCCGCCCGGGGAGCCGGAACCGGAACGTGCGCCGGGGGAGCGTACGCGAGCGGGGCGCCGCCCTGCGCGGAACCCCGGACATGGGTCGGCGGCGCCGCCAGCGGAGCGGCCCCCGATCCACCCGACGGCTGGGCACCCGCAGGACCCGCCGGACGGCCTTCCGCCGGACCGGGTGTCCGGGCGCCCACCGGCAGCGCCCCGGCTGCCGCGGACGTCACGGCCCCCGGCGCGGCCGGCGCGGTCCCGCCGTGGGCCTGCCAGGCACCGCCCTGCGCCGGATCGCCGGACGGCGGGCGCCCGGCTCTCTTGCGGCGGCCCAGGAGCCCGCCCAGCGCGGAGCCGGTGTCCCGGCCACCGAGCCGCGAGACGTCGTCCGTCTGCCGGGCGAACAACTCCGTGTCGATCACGCGCAGTTCCGCGCCGAACAGCGTCGACAGGGCGGGACGCGGCCGGCCCGTCTGGAGCGCCACGACCTCCCGCAGCACCCCCGTCAGCTGCTGGGCCATCTCCGCCGCCGAGGCGAACCGCCGGGCCGGGTCCGGGTCGGTGGCCCGCACCAGCAGCCGGTAGAACGATTCGTAGGTGCGTAGCACCTCGATGGTGCCCGGATCCGGCAGCGAGTCCACGAAGACGTTCGTGTACCCCTGGAAGTCGAAGGTGAGGACCGCCAGCGTCCGGGCCACCGTGTACAGATCGGAGGCGACCGACGGACCGAGCTCCGCGACCTCGGGGGCCTGGTAGCCGACCGTGCCGTAGATCGCCGACTCGTCGTCGTCCATCCGGCGCACCGCGCCCATGTCGATCAGCTTGAGCTGGTCCTCGGTCTGGATCGCGTTGTCGACCTTGAAGTCGCAGTAGAGGAGGTTGCGGCTGTGCAGATGGCCGAGCGCCTCCAGCGCCTCGATCCCGTACGCGCAGGCCTGCTCGACCGGCAGCGGGTCGCGCTTCCCGGCCGGGGTGCGGCGCTCGTTGGCGATCTCCTTGAGCGCCTTGCCGCCGACGTACTCCATCACGATGTAGCCGTCGAGCGAACCGGTCCGCTGGTCCAGGTGCTCGACGAAGTTGTAGATCCGCACGATGTTGGAGTGCTCGATCTCGGCGAGGAAGCGGCGCTCGGAGATCGCGGCGGCCATCGCGTCCTGGTCGCCGGTGTCCAGCAGGCCCTTGAGGACCACCCAGCGGTCCGACACGGCCCGGTCCACCGCGAGATACACCCAGCCGAGCCCGCCGTGCGCCAGACAGCCCACGACCTCGTACTGGCCGTGCACGATGTCGCCGCCGCCCAGCTTCGGCACGAAGGAGTACGGGTGACCGCACTTGGTGCAGAACCCCTCGGTGCGGCCCTCCCGCTCACCGCGCGAACGGCCCACCGGCGCCCCGCAGTCCGAACGGGAGCAGAACCGCTTGCGTTCGGGCACCTCCGGGTTCTCCATCACCGCCGTGCGCGGGTCGGGCCGCGGCACGTCCGGCACCTCCACCAGACCGACGCCGAGCCGGCCCCGGGCGGAGTTCGCCGACGTCGAGCCGGAGGAACGCACCGAGACCGAACGGGAGGTGGACGCCCCGGACAGCGAGCGCGACAGTCGGCCGGAGACCGAACGGCGCGAGGTCGACGAACGGGACGAGGACCGCGCGGAGGCGCGGGATCCCGAGCGCTGCGAGGAGCTGTCCCGGCTGCTCGCCCGGCCACCCCCGGCGACCCCGGTGGGCGGCGAGGAGACCATGCCCGTCGGCGAGACGACCGGCGCCAGACCGCAGGTGCCGCAATACAGCTCACCGCCGCCCATGTCCTCGTAGTCCCCCTCGCACGCGGGGCGCTGGCACTGTGTACTCATCGTGTCTCCCCCTGTTCGCCCGGGCCCCGCCGGTCCTGCGGTCCGTCGGGCCGGCGCGGCGTCAGCAGGTCCGCGACCGCGTGCTGGTAGCGCAGGACGGCCTGCCCGGCGACCCGCAGATCGCACGGCGCGCTCCACAGCATGCGGCGTGCCGCGTCGTACCGCTCGATCAGCACCGGATCCTCGGCCAGGCCGTGCCGGGCCACCTTCGCCTTGTACGCGTCGAGCCGGCCGCGCAGCTCCGCGCGGACCGCCAGCGGGGCCGTCACCGAGGTCAGCGACTCGCGGGCGCGCAGCAGTTCGGCCTCGGCCTCCTGCTCCAGCGACTCCAGGAGCGGTGAGAGCCGGTGCCACTGGGCGTGTCTGCGGTGGTCCGACGCGGCCGCCAGACGCTCCTGGAGGGCGGTCGGCGGCCCGCTGACCGCGGGCACCTCGGAAGCGGCGATCTTCGCCAGCACCTCGCCGCGCGCCGCCCGTGCCTCGGTGAGGGTGCGGTCGGCCCGCGAGAGCACGTCCCGCAGCCGCACCAGACGTGCCTCGGCGTCCTGCCGGACCGTGAGCACCGCCTCGATCTCCCGCCGTACGTCCTCCAGGGCGCGGGCGGCCCGGTCGTAGCGCGAGGTGTCGGGGCGGCCGCCGCCGGGTGCGGCACTGCCGGGTCCCGGCAGCCAGAACGCCAGCGGGTCGGAGATCACCTGCACCCGCAGCGTGGTCAGCTCCTCGGTGATCTCCGCCAGGTCGTCCCCGGCCGGATGCTCACCGGGCCGCACCCCTACGGAGTGCGCCAGCGATCGCGTCCGGTGCAGCTCGGCCGCGAGCAGGTCGATCCGGGCGGGCAGCGCCGACCAGACGGAGTCGGAGGCGACGACCATGTCCAGGGACCTGGCGTACAGCTCGTTCATCCGGGCGACCAGCTCCTGGAGCGAGAACTGCTCGGAGAGCCTGGCCGGACCCGCGGCCGAAGGCGGCGGCACGGCAACCGGGTTGGCGACGGTGACCGCCTCGCCGCGCAGCAGGGCGGTCAGCGCGGTGAGGTCCTCCCGGTTGGGGTGGCGCCGCCGCGCGCGGATCTCCCGCGCCTCGGACAGGGCTCCCGCGTACGCCTCGAAGTACCCCCACAGCAGGGTGATCGACTGCTCGGTCGTGGCCCAGCGCTCCCGGGTGACGCCGGTCAGCTCGGCACCCTCCAGGAGCCGGCGGCCGGCATGATCCTGGAGCGCGAGGAGCGAGGTCTCGATGGCCTCGTGCTCCGCGCCGAGCCGGGCCAGCGCACGGTCCGCCTCCTCCCGGTCCATGGCCGGGCCGGGGGGCCTCCCCGCGAAGCTGGGGAAGGATCCCGCGACGCCCATCGATCACCTCTCCGCTCTCCCCGCCAGGCCGGTGGGCCCGGCGGGATCGGTCTGCTTCGGTCTGCTTCGAATCTGCTCCGGTCCGCTCGCTCCGGTTCGTACGCGCAGGGGCGCTACGGGGTCAGTCGCCGCGGTACTTGGGTGCGGGCGGTGCGGTGATGCCGGGAAGTCCGGCCGCCAGCCACTCGTGGTACGACGTCATCCAGGCGCTGTTCGTGCCGCCGGCGCGGTAGTCGACGAGGACCTTGTTCACCCGGGCCACCAGGTCGTTCGCACCCTTCTTCGTCGCGACGCCGTAGTACTCGGTGGTGAACGGGGCCTTCCCCTTGAGCTCCACCGCCGGGTCCTGCGCCGCCTGACCGGCCGCCAGGGCGTTGTCCGTGACGACCGCGTCGACCTCGCCGAGCTGGAGCCGCACCAGGCAGTCCAGCTGGCTGGGGACGGTCAGCAGGTCCGGGTCGCGCTCGGTGCCGTCGAAATCGTCCTTGTAGAGCGCCCCGAAGGACCTCCTCTCCAGCGCCTCGTACGCCGTGGAGCCCTCGGCCGAACAGACCCGCTTGCCCTTCAACGACGTGTCGTAGCCGGTGATCGTCGACACCTTCGGAGCGAGCACCTGCTGTCCGGCCTGGAAGTAGGCGGTGGAGAAGGAGACCTGCTCCAGCCGCTTGCAGTTGATCGTCATCGTCCGTACGACGACGTCGACCCGGTCGTTCTCCAGGGCGGCGATGCGCTGGTTGGTGGGGATCGCGCGGAAGACCACAGCGTCCGGGTCGCCCAGGATGTCCTTGGCGATGGCCCGCACCAGGTCGATGTCGAACCCTTCGAGCTCACGGTTCTCCGGATTGCGGTAGCCCCAGCGGAAGCTGTTCTGGTCGACGCCCGCGATCAGCTTGCCGCGCCGCTTGATCGTGTCGATGCTGGGCCCGTCGTCGCCCGACGCGGGCAGGCTCGCCTCCGGCTCGGTGCACTCCTCGGCCCGTGTCTGGACAGCCGTGACAGCCGCGCCGCCCGAGGTGTCCGCTCCGGCCGCCCCGTCGCTGTGGTGGACCAGCGGCAGCAGGGTGAGCGCGGCGGTGACCGCGCAGGCCGCCGCCATCCCCGTCACCCCACCCCAGCCGCGCAGGCCGCCGCGCCCGGACCGGTCCTTCGGCCTGCTCATCACTGCCCCTCTCACCGGTACTCCGAGAGCCTGCGGTTGACCCCGACGATCACGGCGGCGGCCCCCAGGACCGCCAGCGCCGCGGCTCCTGTCGGCAGGCCCCGCAGGGCCCCCCGCCCGTCCTTCGCCGCCGCGGTGAACTCGCCCTGCTCATGGGCGAGCGCCTTCTCCAGCGCGGTGTCCACCTGCTGGAAGGAGTGCCCGGTGGACTCGTCGGTCCCGATGATCTGCTTCAGGGCGCCTTCGTAGTCGCCGTTGTCGTCCGTGGCGCGAGCCTCGCGGTGGCGGACCTGCCACTGGGCCACGCCTTCCGCCGCCTTGACCACCGGCGCTTCCCCGCTCTCGTCGTCCGCGAGCCGCACGGCCTTCTCCAACTGGGTTCTCAGCGCCTTCATCCCCGTGGCGTAGTCCGCCTCGTACTGGTCGGCGGAGCCGTCGGGAGTCAGCACCGCGCCGCGCGCCACCAGGGTGAGGTTCTCGTTGGCACGCGCCTTCAGGGAACTGATCCGCGCGTCGTTGAGCACATCCAGGGACGCCTGGCCCTGCACCATCGCCGACCGCAGCTCCGTACGGGCCACCGCGTGCCCCACGGCCAGCCAGAGCACCACCACCGAGGCGGCAGCCGTCGCCGCCAGCAGCCCGTGGTTCAGCAGCCGGTTCGTCCGGCGGTAGGTGCGCCACTGCATCCACGCCAGCGCGCCGAGCACCAGAATCCCGGCGCCGAGCGACAGGAGGGGCCACTGCCGGGCGTCGGTGGAGTCCGTCCCCAGCCGGCCGGTCTCCGCCGCGTACAGCCGCTCGGCGGCCGGCAGCATCTCGCCGGTCATCTTCTGGTTCGCGTACCGGAGATAGGCGCCGCCCAGCGGCAGGCCCTGGCGGTTGTTGGCGCGGGCGCGCTCGATCAGGCCCGTGTAGACCGGGAGCAGCTTGTTGAGGGTGGCTATCTCACGGCTGGACGCGCTGTCGGAATCGGTGCTCCCCGACGCCTTCACCACCAGCCGGGCCGCCTCCTCGATGTCCTTCCGATACTGCTCCTGCACCGCCTCGGGCTCCTGCGCGCCCGCGAGGAACCCACTGGCCGCCGTCGTGTCCGCGTCCGCCAGGAAGCGGTAGATGTCCGCCGCGTCGGCGCTGAGCGGCTGACTGCGGCTGACCACGTCGTCGGCCGCGGAGGCCCGCGACGAGATCTCCAGTGTGGTCACCGCGCCGAACGCCAAGACCAGCAGGGCCAGGACGGCCCCGATGATCTGGAGCCGGCCGGGCTCGGTCGTCGCCACGGCGCGCAGGCGCTCGGCCTGCGCGGCCCACCTGACGCGGCGCTGTGCGGGCACGCCAGCCTGCCCGGACACCGGGTCCGGCGTGCGCAACGTCTGCGAGCCGCCGCTCGGCGGATGTGTCACTCGACCTCCCCCTCGGTCACTGACAGCGGGTCCGTCCCCGGCCCAGGACGCGTGCCCGGCCAGAAGCATGGCCGCGGGGACGGACATCCACACCAGGAACGCCTGGATCCCGCATCGGTCCCGCGCCGATCCTCCCCGGTCTCCGCATTCGATCAGGGCGGGCGCGGCCGATCAAGGCAGGCAGTGCATCGTGCCCGGATACATCCCCATAAGCGATCGAACTCCGGCGAACGGACTTCCCATCAGGTACACGTTCCAGGAGCCCGATTGGTTCCCTCGCACCCCTCGCACGCCAGGCGTTCACCCGTACGAGGAGCGTCCCCCCACGCGAATCGCGCGAGGGGACGCTCCCTGACGTACCGCGTACCGCGGAGGCCCTCAGGTGTACTGCGCGCGCAGCCTCCGGTGGACCTCCGGCCCCGCGCCCGTACGGTCCAGGCCCAGCAGCGCCGCGCCCAGCACCGGCGGCTCGGACACGACGCGCACCTCCGCCTTCGGGGCGCGTGCCGCGAGGAGTTCGGCGATCCGGTTGTCCAGCTGCGGGTGGCGCGCGGCCAGCACACTGCCGCCCAGCAGCACCGGAGCCTCCTCCTCCAGCAGGCCGAGCCTGTTCAGCGCGACCGAGGCCATCGCCACCACCTCCTCGGCCAGCCGTTCCACCAGTGCGAGGGCCACCGGGTCCCCGCCGGCGGCCGTGGCGAACAGCACCGGCGTCAGCTCGTGCCGCCGTGCCAACGGGATCCCGCCCCGGTGCAGCGCCTCGATGAGCGCGTACATCGTGTCGAGCCCGAAGTGGCCCGGCAGCGCACGGGCCAGCTCGGACGGCTCCCCGCGCCCGTCCTCGGCGCGCGCGGCGAACCACAGCGCCTCCTCCGCGAGTCCCGAACCGCCGCCCCAGTCACCGGATATCCGCCCGATCGCGGGGAAGCGGGCGGTCCGCCCGTCCGGGGTCATGCCCACGCAGTTGATCCCGGCCCCGCACACCACCGCGACACCCCGCGGCTCGTCCACCCCGGCGCGCAGGATCGCGAAGGTGTCGTTGCGCACCTCCACCGAGGAGCCCCACCCACGAGCCTCCAGGGCGCCGGCCAACTCGGCCTCCTCGACCGGCAGATCGGCGTTGGCCAGACACGCGGAGACATGGACGGGAGAGCCGGAGAAGCCGAGCGGGCCCCCGGCGTCCGGCAGCTGCGCCACTGCCCGCTCCAGCACGGCGGCCAGTACGTCGATCGCGGCCTCCATCCCGACCACGGGCGGCTGGAAGCCGCCGCCGCGCGCCGTGGACAGCACCGTGCCGTCCACGCCGATCAGCGCCACGTCGGTCTTGCTGTTGCCCGCGTCGATGGCGACGACCGACACGTTCACGCCCACGTCAGGTGCTCCCGGTTGTGCGCGATCAGCCGGTCGGTGAGGCCCTCGGCGTATGCGTACTGGCCGATCAGCGGGTGGGCGAGCAGCGCCTTGAAGACCCGGTCCCGGCCGCCGCGCAGCGCGGCTTCCAGGGCGAGGTCCTCGTACGCCGTCACGTTGGCGATCAGACCGGCGTACAGCGGGTCCAGCGCCGGGACGGCCAGCGGCGTCGCGCCGTCGTGCCCGACCCGGGCCTGGACCTCGATCACCGCGCCGTCCGGGAGGAACGGCAGGGTCCCGTTGTTGTACGTGTTGACCACCTGGACCGGGGAACCACCGTTGCCCAGCAGGGACGCCGCCAGGTCCACAGCCGCCTCGGAGTAGAACGCGCCGCCGCGCTTGGCGAGCAGCCCGGGCTTCTCGTCCAGCGTCGGGTCGCCGTACATCGCGAGCAGTTCCTTCTCCATCGCCGCGACCTCGGCGGCCCGGGACGGCTTGGTGCCGAGCTCCCTGACCACCTCGTCGTGGGCGTAGAAGTAGCGCAGGTAGTAGGAGGGGACGACACCGAGCCGGTCGACGAGTCGACGGTCCATGTGGAGGTCGTCGGCGATGGTGTCGCCGTGCTCCGCGAGCAGCTTCGGCAGGACGTTCTCGCCGTCCGGGCCGCCCAGGCGCACGCCCAGCTCCCAGGTCAGGTGGTTGAGCCCGACGTGGTCGAGGTGGACCTCGGAGGGGTTCACGTCCAGCAGCCGGGCGAACTTCCGCTGGAAGCCGATCGCCACGTTGCACAGGCCGACGGCCTTGTGCCCGGCCTGGAGCAGGGCGCGGGTGACGATGCCGACCGGGTTGGTGAAGTCGATGATCCAGGCGTCCGAGTTGGCGCGGCGGACCCGCTCGGCGATGTCCAGGACGACCGGCACGGTGCGCAGTGCCTTGGCGAGGCCGCCGGCGCCGGTGGTCTCCTGGCCGACGCAGCCGCACTCCAGCGGCCAGGTCTCGTCCTGGTTGCGCGCGGCCTGTCCGCCGACGCGCAGCTGGAGGAGGACCGCGTCGGCGTCGGCGACGCCCGCGTCGAGGTCGGTGGTGGTCGTGATCCTCCCGGCGTGGTCCTGTTTGGCGAAGATCCGCCGGGCGAGACCTCCCACCAGGTCCAGGCGGTCGGCCGCCGGATCGACGAGCACCAGCTCCTCGATCGGCAGCGTGTCCCGCAGCCGGGCGAATCCGTCGATCAGTTCAGGGGTGTAGGTGGACCCGCCACCCACTACTGCGAGCTTCATGTCAGCCCTTTACTCCGGTCAGTGTGACGCCCTCGACGAATGCCTTCTGGGCAAAGAAGAAGACGGCGATCACAGGGGCCATGACCAGTACGGTCGCGGCCATGGTCAGGTTCCAGTCGGTGTGGTGTGCGCCCTTGAAGGATTCGAGGCCGTAACTGAGCGTCCAGGCGGCCGGGTTCTCGGAGGCGTAGATCTGTGGTCCGAAGTAGTCGTTCCAGGCGTAGAAGAACTGGAAGAGGGCGATGGCCGCGATGCCGGGCCTGGCCATCGGCAGGACGACCTTCATCAGCGTGCGGAACTCGCCGCAGCCGTCGACCTTCGCGGCGTCCAGGTACTCGTTCGGGATGGTCAGCAGGAACTGCCGCAGCAGGAAGATGGAGAAGGCGTCACCGAAGGCCATCGGGATGATCAGCGGCCACAGGGTGCCCGACAGGTCCATCTGCTTCGCCCAGAACAGGTACATCGGGATGATGACGACCTGCGGCGGCAGCATCATCATCGAGATGACGAGCATCAGCGACAGCCTGCGGCCCCGGAAGCGGAACTTCGCCAGCGCGTACGCCACCGGGACGGACGACACCACGGTGAGGACGGTGCCGACGCCCGCGTACAGCAGGGTGTTGCGCCACCAGGTCAGAAAGCCCGGGGTGTTGAAGACCCGCTCGTAGTTGCCCCACTCCCAGGAGTTCGGGGTGAGGTCGCGGGTCAGCGCCTGCTGGTCGTTCATCAGTGAGGTCAGCACCACGAAGACGAACGGCAGCACGAAGAAGAGCGCGGCGGCGATGCCGAGCGAGTGCACGGCGATCCAGTGCAGCAGTGCCTTGCGGCGGGCGGTGCGTTCGGCGGGCGTCCGCGAGGAGTTCTCCGGGGACGCGGTGGTGGTCTTGTCGACGGTGTCGAGGAGTCGGGTCATGGCTCAGTCACCGGCCTGGATCAGGTTGTTGCGGCCCCGCATCAGCAGCGCGGTGAAGGCCATGGCCAGGGCGAACAGGACGAGGGCGACGACACAGGCGGCGCCGTAGTCGAAGCGCTGGAAGCCCAGGTTGTAGACGAGCTGTGGGAGCGTCAGTGTCGACTTGTCGGGATAGCCGGGTTCGAAGGACTGGCCGGAGCCGCCGATGACCCCGGAGGCGACCTTTCCGGCGACGAGTGGCTGCGTGTAGTACTGCATCGCCTGGATGACGCCCGTCACCACGGCGAACAGCACGATCGGCGAGATGTTCGGCAGGGTCACGAAGCGGAACTTCTGCCAGGCGGACGCGCCGTCCAGCTCGGCCGCCTCGTACTGCTCGGTCGGCACGTCCAGCAGCGAGGCCATGAAGATCACCATCAGGTCCCCGATGCCCCAGACCGCGAGCATGGTGAGCGCCGGCTTGGACCAGGAGGCGTCGTTGAACCAGCCCGGCGTCGGCAGCCCCAGGTCCCCGAGGATCGCGTTGACGGGCCCGGTGCCCGGGTTGAGCAGGAAGACGAAAGCGAGCGTCGCGGCGACCGGCGGGGCCAGGTAGGGCAGGTAGAACAGCGTCCGGAAGACCCCGGTCCCCGTCTTGATCTTCGTGATCAGCATCCCGATGCCGAGGCCGAAGACGACCCGGCAGCCGACCATGACGAGCACCAGCCACAGGGTGTTGCGCAGAGACGGCCAGAACATCGGGTAGTCGCTGAAGACGTACGTCCAGTTGGCCAGCCCGTTGAAGACCGGCGCCCCGAAACCGTCGTACTGGGTGAAGGAGAAGTAGACGGTCGAGACCATCGGGTAGACGAAGAAGACCGAGAACCCGATCAGCCACGGCGACATGAAGGCCGCCGTGCGCAGCGCCGACCTGCGGCGCTTGGAGCGGAGTGTGTGCGTCGTCATCGGGGGCTACTTGGCCTTGGCGATGTCGGTGTCGATCTGCTTCGCAGTCTTCTCCAGACCGGCCTTCAGGTCCTTCACCGCGCCCTTCTCGTACTGGTATCCGAAGTCCTGGATCGTCTGCTGGTACGTCGAACCGTTGACGGCCCCGTCGGGGGTGCTGGACTCCGGGTGCTGGGCGATGTCCAGGAAGGTCTGGAAACGCGGGTCGAACTTCAGGTCGGGGGACTTCAGCGCCTCGAAGGTGGAGGGCACATTGCGGATGCCGTTGGCGAACTCGACGACCGCCTCGGTGTCGCTGGTCATGTACTTCACCAGCTCCCACGCCGCGTTCTGCTTCTTGCTGGCCGGGGCGATGCCCACGATGGTGCCGGAGAGGAAGCCCTTGCCGTAGCTGTCGGCCTCGTCGTCGGCGACGGGCATCGGCGCGACGCCGATCTCGAAGCCGGGCTCGGTGTCCTCGGCCATCCCGAGCCGCCACTCGCCGTCCAGCTGCATGGCGACCTGACCGGTGTGGAACGGGTGCTTGGAGCCCCACTCGTCACCGAACGTGCCGCGGTACTTCTCCAGCTTGTCGTAGCCGCCGAGGTCCTCCACGAGCTTCTTCTGGTACGTGAACATCTCCGCGAACGCCGGGTCCTTGGCGATGTTGGACTTGCCGTTCTCGTCGAAGTACGTGTGCTCCCACGAGGACAGGTAGTGGTCGGCGACGGTCTCGTAACCGTGGAAGGTCGGCATGAAACCGAGCTGCTCGTAGCTGTCGCCCTTCTCCACCGTCAGCTCCTTGGCGACGCTCGCCAGCTCGGACATGGTCTTCGGCGGCGCGGTGATCCCGGCCTCCTCGAAGGCGTCCTTGTTGTAGTAGAGGCCGTAGGCGTCCGTGAGCAGCGGCAGGGCGCAGCGCTTGCCCTCGAACTGGGTGTAGTCGAGGAGGACCTTCGGGAACGTCTTCTCCAGGTCGAGCTTCGACTTCTCGATGAACGGCTTCAGGTCGGCGAACGCGCCGGACGAGCAGAACTTGCCGACGTTGGCGGTGGTGAAGGACGAGACCACGTCGGGCCCGTTCGAACCGCCCGCACGCAGCGCCTGGTTGAGCTTGTCGTCGTTGATGTTGCCGGAGACCTTCACCGTGATGTTCGGGTGGGCCTTCTCGAACCGGTCGACGTTGTCCTGGACCGCCTTCACCTCGGCGGGCGAGCTCCAGCCGTGCCAGAAGTTGATCGTGGTCTTCGCCTGCGGGTCGTCGGAGGCGCCCGCCTCGGACTGGCCGGTACACGCGGTGGCGAGCACCGATATCGCGGCGACGGCGACAGCGGTGGTGGTGAGACGGCTTGTGCGCATGACAGAACTCCCAGGGACGGGGAAGCGGCAGACGGCAGGGACGGGGAAGGGCGTGGTTCGGCGCGGGTTCAGCGCGAGGTGTCGAACACTTCGTCGCGGGTGTCGGCGAGCGCCCTCTCCAGGGCGCCGCGCAGGACGGGGGTACGGTCGATCTCGCCGACCACCAGCCGCGGCCGGGAGGCGGCGAGCTCGGCCAGCTCGGACTGGATCAGGGAGCGCAGGATCTCGCCGCCGGCCGCGACCGCTCCGCCGGAGAGCACGATCAGCCCGGGGTCCAGGACGGCGGTGACGGAGGCGAGCCCGGTGGCGAGCCGCTGGGCGTACTGGCGCAGCAGCTCGGTGAGGGCCTCGTCCGTCTCGTACGCGGCGGCCGCCCGCGCCAGCAGCTCGGCGGCGACCTTCGCGTACGGCTGCTGCGGGGTGTCGACGCCCAGCGCCTTCGCGAGCCGGGGCACCGCCTGGGCGCCCGCCAGCTCCTGGAAGCCGCCGCTGTTGGCTTCGACGACCTGGCGCACGAGCGGGGTGCCGGGCACCGGCAGGAAGCCGACCTCGCCCGCGCCGCCGGTGAAGCCGCGGTGCAGCCGGCCGTTGATGACGAGGGCGGCGCCGATGCCCTCCTCGTTCCACAGCAGCACGAAGTCCTCGTGGCCGCGGGCCGCGCCCAGGCGCTGCTCGGCGACGGCGACCAGGTTGACGTCGTTCTCGTACTCCACCGGCACCGGCAGGAACGCGGCCAGCTCGTCCAGCAGGGTGGGGGAGTGCCAGCCGGGCAGGTGCGAGGCGTACCGCAGCCGCCCGGTGCCCGGGTCGAAGGCGCCCGGGGTGCCGATGACGATCCGGTGGACGTCGGCGCGGGTGAGCCCGGCGTCCTTCACCGCCCCGTCCAGCGCGTCGGCGACCTGGCGCACCACGCTGTCGGCGCGCCGGCCCGGGGTCGCCAGCTCGAACTCCCCGACGGTCTGCCCGGTCACGTCCGCGACGGCGGCGACGATGCGCCGCCCGTTCACGTCGAGCCCGGCCACATGGGCGGCCCGCGCGTTCACCGTGTAGAGCTGCGCGTTGGGCCCCGGACGCCCCTCGCTGGTCCCGGTGGCGACGACCAGGCCGGCCGCCTCCAGCCGGGCCAGGAGCTGGGACGCGGTGGGCTTGGAGAGGCCGGTCAGCTTCCCGATCCGGGTCCGGGAGAGCGGCCCGTGCTCCAGCAGCAGATCGAGGGCGGCGCGGTCGTTCATGGCCCGCAGCACCCGCGGGGTGCCCGGGGTGCCGGGTGAGCCGGGTGAGCCCGGAGTGGTTCCCGCCATCGTGGATGCACCGCCCTCTGTCAGGAACTCACGTCCGTGACTCTGTTAGGAAAGTTTCCTGTTTGGTGAGGACCGTAGGACGCAGATCACCGGGCCGTCAATGGGTGCCCCCCGTCCGGCAATCAAAGCGTTACCTGACACGGCGACGCCCCCGGCCGCCGTCCTGGGGTCCAGGGGGCGGCCGGGGGCGCTGAGGAAGGTGAGGGCCTACTTGTTCAGGTTCGCCGCCGGCGGTATCGGCGTCGCCGCCATCGTCTGCGGGGAGATCGCCGAGGCGTAGGCGGAAGGAGCGGCCATCCCGGCCGTCGGGTCCGGGCCCCCGCCGTCCGCCTGGAGCGGCAGCGTGCCGACCATGCGGATGCCCGCGTCGTCCAGCGCCTGCTTGATGCGCCAGCGCAGCTCGCGCTCCACACCGATCGCCTTGCCCGGCATCGTCTTCGCGGTGACCCGGACCGTCATCGAGTCCAGCAGGACCGCGTCCAGGCCGAGTACCTCGACCGGACCCCAGAGCCGCTCCGACCAGGGCTCTTCCTTCGTCATCGTGGCGGCGGCGGTGCCGATCGCCTCGCGGACGTGCTCCAGGTTCTCCGCCGGGCGCACCGTGACGTCGACCCCGGCGGTGGACCAGCCCTGGCTGAGGTTGCCTATCCGCTTCACCTCGCCGTTGCGGAGGTACCAGATCGCGCCGTTCTCGCCGCGCAGCTTGGTGACGCGCAGCCCCACCTCGATGACCTCCCCGGAGGCCACCCCCGCGTCGATGCTGTCCCCGACCCCGTACTGGTCCTCAAGAATCATGAAGACGCCGGAGAGGAAGTCCGTGACCAGGTTGCGGGCGCCGAAGCCGAGTGCCACACCCGCGACACCGGCGGAGGCGAGAAGTGGCGCCAGGTTGATCTTGAAGGCGCCCAGGACCATCAGGGCCGCCGTTCCCATGATCATGAACGAGGCCACCGAGCGCAGTACCGAGCCGATCGCCTCCGAGCGCTGACGTCTGCGCTCGGCGTTGACCAGCAGGCCGCCCAGCGCGGTGCCCTGCACTGCCTGGGCGCTGCGGTTCATCCGTTCGATCAGATTGGTCAGGGTGCGCCGGATCAGATAGCGGAGCGTGATCGCGACCGCCACGATCAGCAGGATCCGCAGCCCGGTGCTCAGCCAGGTGGACCAGTTCTCCTCGACCCAGCCCGCGGCGTTTCCGGCCTGTTCGGCGGCGTCGCCCAGCGAGCCGCCCGGCTCGGGAGACGGGGCTGCTGCCAGCAGCGCGGACAGGGACACGACAGGGACCTCCAGGAGGACGACGGTTCGCCGAATACCACTGACGACGGTAGGTCGACAACAGTAACGAAGCCGGGAGAGTGGATCGTTGCCGTCGGGGGAGGAGGGACGGGTCTCACCGGGAACACCTCGCTGTGGCCGATCGCACAGCGCGGACGGCCGCCCAGGTGAAACACCCGTTCGGTACCGCCGAACGGCGCGCGGATCCCGGAGTGAGAAAAATCCTCCCGGCCCGTTACCCGTACGTGGTGGCGCTTTGACCAGGCATGAGGAGAGACTGAGATCGGATCGTCCCGGCGCGAGCCACGCGCCGCCGGCGTACAAGGAGGCATCCACCGTGCCGCACGTCCTGGTTCTCAACGCGTCGTACGAGCCGCTCGGCGTCGTACCGCTCCGCCGCGCGCTCGTCCTCGTCCTGGAGAACAAGGCCATCTGCCTTGAGGAGTCCGGCGCCTTCCTGCACAGTGCCACCCGTGCTGTGCCCGCACCCAGTGTGGTCCGGCTCAAGCGCTTCGTCCGGGTCCCCTACCGGGGCCCCGTCCCCCTGACACGGCGGGCCCTGTTCGCCCGGGACGGCGGGCGCTGCATGTACTGCGGGGCCGCCGCGACCAGCGTCGACCACGTCATCCCGCGCAGCCGCGGCGGGCAGCACGCCTGGGACAACGTGGTGGCGGCCTGCCGCCGCTGCAACCACGTCAAGGCCGACCGCCATCTGCCCGAGCTGGGCTGGCGGCTGCGCCATCAGCCCGCCCCGCCGACCGGCCTGGCCTGGCGGATCATCGGGACCGGGCACCGCGACCCGCGCTGGCTGCCGTATTTGCAACCGTTCGGCGCGGACGACGTGATGGCCCGGATCGACGGCGTTTCCGCCTGAGATTCGGGCTTTCGCCGTCCTCCCCCTGTACGTACGCGGTCAGTCGTCCGCGACCGCGTACGCCTCCACCGACCAGAGGGAGTAGCCGTACTCCGTCGCCCGGCCGTCGCCCTGCACCCGGATGAACCGGGTGTCCTTCGCGTCCATCCGGACCGACTCGCGCCCGCCCCGGCCCTCCGCCACGGTCGCGGTGGTGCGCCAGACGCGGCCGTCGGCGGAGACCTGTACGCGGTAGCGGGAGGCGTACGCGTCCTGCCAGCTCAGCACCACCTGGCCCAGGCGCACCGGCTTCGGCAGCTCGGTCTGCCACCAGGCCCCGTCCTCCACCGGCGAGGACCAGCGGGTCTCCGGGTCGCCGTCGGAGGCCGCCGACGCGGGGAAGTCCGGGGTCTCGTCGCCGGACGACGAGGCCTTCGCCGTACGCGCCAGATCCGGGCCGCCCGTACGCGGGAAGGCCCGCACGGTCAGCGTGGACTCCTGGCCGCCGAAGGCCAGCGGAACCTCGTACTCGCCCGCCGGGGTGTCCGCCGGGACGGTGATGTCCACGGGCACCTCCGTACGGGAGCCGCGCGGCACGGTCGTCTGCTTCGGGACCCGCACCTCGATGCCCTCGGGGGCCTTCGCGGTGAGCTTGCCCTTCACCTCGGCCGGTCGCCGCCCGGCCAGCCGCGCCGCGACCCGCTGGGGCTCTCCGCCGATCTCCGCGTCCGTCTCGCCGTGCGTCAGGTCGAGCGTGGCGGCGGGTTCGTCGCCGAACCACGGCACCAGGGCGCGCACCTGCGGGGACACCGCCAGGACGGCGGGGGCGGGGGGCAGGGCGGGGCTCAGGTACGAGGGCGGGGCGGCCCGGGCGGCCTCCGGCACGGTGACCCGTACGGCGTCCGCGCGCAGCCCCTTCGCGGCGGTCTGGGTGAAGCCGCTCGGCGAGAGCCGTCCCAGGGCCCGCCACCCCTCACCGGGCACGTGGGCCTCCACGACCGCGTCTGCGAGGGCGGCTCCGGGCTCGGCGAGCGCCGTGACGGCCTCCACCGGGCGGGGTCCGTCCAGCCGGACCGTATGGCTGCGGGCGTCCTTCGTGACCCGACCCGAGGCACGGTCGGTGCCGTTCCATCCGGCGGACACCTTCGCCGCCTTGTCCAGGAACGGGTCCAGCACGCCCTTGCCGACCGTGGCCCGGCTCGCTTCGATCTCCTTGCGCAGCGGCTCCAGGGCCAGCTGGGTGCGCCAGGCGGTGGCGCCGTCCCCGGCGGCCTGGGCCTGGAGCAGGTCCACCGCGAGCTCACCGGCCCGGCCGTAGCGGGCCAACTGCTCGGTCCAGGGGCGCACCTCGTCGGTCAGCCGCCCCTCGGCGGGGGTCTTCAGCCGCTCGGGGGCCTCGCGCATCACGGAGAACGCCGCGCGCAGTTCGCTCGCCGCCCGGTCGCGGCGGGAGGCGTCCGCGCGGGAGTTCCAGAAGGCGTCGAACAGGGGCTGGAGGTAGGCGGACTCCTCCGCGCCGAGCACCGATCCCGCGCTGTTCCCGGCCAGCGCCAGCAGCGCGTCCCGGGCGCTCGTGTCCCCGCCCGCCAGATCCTCGACGGCCGCCCGCCACGACTCGTCCGGGCGGTAGCCCTTCGGGTTCCAGGCGAAGTCGGCGGCGGTGAACAGCGGGATCCGCGAGGCGGACGGCTGCTCCATCGCATTGGCCAGCAGCGCCGCCGAACCGCTTGCCACCGCCGGGTCCCGGCCGGTGTACGGGCCGAGGAAGATGCGGTCCTGGGCGTAGTCGTTGACCGGGTAGTTGTCCATCGTCACCAGCGGGTGGCGGAACGCGGCGCGGGCCCCGGCCAGTTCGCCCCCGGTGATCTTCTTCGGCACCACACCGACGCCGGTCCAGGCCACCTGCACCCGGTCGTCCAGCTCGGCCGCCAGCGCGGTGCGGTAGTCGGTGGCCCCGTCCTGGTAGAACTCCGTCGGCAGCACGGACAGCGGGGCCGCGTCCGGGTGCCGTTCCTCCAGATGCCGGGCGAGGGCGCCCGCGACCCGGGCCTGGGCGCGGGCCGCCGCCTTCGGGCCGCTGCCGAAGGTCTCCGCGTCCAGGTCGCAGTGCCACTCGCTGTAGCTGACGTCCTGGAACTGGAGCTGGAAGACGCGGATGCCCAGCGCCCACATGGCGTCGATCTTCTTCGTCAGCGCCTTGACGTCCTGGTCGGACGCCATGCACATCGCCTGACCGGGGGAGAGGGCCCAGCCGAGCGTGACGTGCTCGGTGCGCGCCCGCTCGGCCAGCGCCCGGAAGTCGGCCCGCTTGTCGGCCGGGTACGGCTCGCGCCAGCGTGCCAGCCGGTAGGGGTCGTCGCCCGCCGCGTAGAGATAGCGGTTCTGCTTGGTGCGGCCCATGAAGGAGATCTGGGCGAGCCGCTCCTCGCGGGTCCACGGCTGTCCGTAGAACCCTTCGGCCATGCCGCGTACGGCGGTTCCCGGCCAGTCCCGGACCGTCACGCCGGCCACCGAGCCGTCGGCGACCAGTTGACGCAGGGTCTGGACGGCGTGGAAGAGGCCGTCCCCGCCGAGACCGTCCAGGGCGACGGTGGCGCGTCCGGCGACCCGGCCGACCGCGATCCGGTAGCCACCCGACGGCAGATCGGCCCGGTCGGGAGCGCGCAGCGCCCGCAGTGCCTCGCCGGCTCCCGTGCCGCCGACGCGGACCACGGGCCCGCCGCCCGGCAGGCTCTCGTGCAGGGTCCGGACGCCCGCTCCGCGCAGCAGCGAGCGCGCCTGCTCGACGGCGTACGGATCGGCCTCCGGTGCGGCGACGAGCGTGGCCTCGGAGCCCAGGGGCACGGCGGGCCCGGTGGACTTCATGCTCTGCGGGCGGGGCCACACGGACGGCGTCCGCGCGCTGTCGGCGCGGTCGGCGGTGCCGGCGACGGGCCTGCCGGGATCGGAAGGTGCGGCCGTCGCGGCCGGAGCGACGGAGACGGACCCGATGAGTCCGCCGATCACAGCGGCGGCCACGGCCGCCGCCTGCCTTCTGCGCCCGATCCGCACGTCGCGCTTCCCTTCGTACGTACCCGCTGCCAGCGAATGGACCGCCGTGTCGACCGCCTCGGCCCGCAGACGGTGGAACCCGGCGGGGTCCGAGCCCACCACCCGGGCGCGAGGGTGTCAATGCGCTCGGCCGTTCTGCCTCACTTGCCGGGAATAGTGGCACCTTCGGGCCCTATGGGGCTGGTGTGGCGGCCGGAAGTGACTGAAAGTGACCCATACTCGGCACCCGGGGGAACAGAATGTGACCCAGAGCACGTTGGGCTCGTTGTCATAACGCCTGCATCACGTCCACGTCTGCCCTGGCGAGGTCTGGGTAGGTCTGCTGTGTCCTGTTCTCCATGGCCAGGAGGCCACCATGCCCGCTGCCGCGCAGCTTCTGCTCTCCGCCCTCTCCAAACAGGTACCCGCCCAGTCCGATTCCGGGCCGCTGACCAGCGGACTTCCCCTTGCCGAAGTCGCCCACCTGATCAGCGGGCCGCCACTCGCCGATGTCTCCCTCCTGCTCGGTGAATCCTCGTTCGCCGATTCCGGGCCGCTGACCAGCGAGCCTCCGCTCGCCGATGCCACCCCTCTCACGAGCGAGCCTCCGCTCGCCGCCGTCGCCCCTCTGACCAGCGAGCCGACCGCACCCGGCACCGCAGGGGGCATGGAGTTCCCAGGAGTCTGAATGGGCTTGTCCCGGCTCGCCGCACTGCACGGTGTCGCCACCTCCTACTCCCCGTCGCCGGATGTCACGGTGTCCGTCCCCGACGACACGGTCATCGCCGTGCTCGCCGCGCTGGGCGTCGACGCCGGCACTCCTGCGGACGTACGGAAGTGCCTCGCCGCCGCGGAGTCCCGCTCGCGCCTGCTGCCGCCGACCGTGGTGGTGTGGGCCGGCGAGCCCCTGCCGCCCGCCCTGGCCGGACTGCCCCCCGGCTCGACCGTCACGGTCGAGCCGGAGCCGCCCGAGGCCCAGGGACACCCCTCGGACCGCCCGCCCGCGCCGCTGAGCATGCGGACCCGGGCGGCGGCGGCC
>NZ_NEUE01000052.1 GCF_002910905.1 Streptomyces sp. SM11
GCAGGGCGGGCAGCGGGCGGGCCGGAACGCCGGGGGCAGGACCCCCGGCGGCCGCCAGAAGGGCGTCATGCTCGCCGTCGGGGCCGTCGGCGCGCTGATCGTCGTGGTCAGCGCGGTGCTGCTCGCACCCGGCGACGAGGCCGCCAAGGCCACCCCGCCCCCGTCGGCGGCCCCCACCACGGCCGCCCCGGAGCTGCCCGTGGGTGTCGAGTGCAGCGGCGCGGACTGCGCCGGGGAGGACCCCGAGGCGATGGGCTGCGGCGGCGAGTTCGCCCGTACGGTGGCCAGTGCCGTGGTCGGCGGCAGCAAGGTCGAGGTCCGCTACAGCGAGGTCTGCTCCGCCGCCTGGGCCCGGCTCACCGAGGCGGCCATCGGCGACGCCGTGCGGATCACCGGGGGCGGCGGCGGGCAGGACAGCGAGGTCATGGGGGACACCGACGCGTACACCCCGATGGTCGCGGTGAAGAAGGCGTCCGACGCGAAGGCCTGCGCGACGCTGACCTCCGGCACGAAGGGGTGTACGGACTCCGGCGAGTGACTCCGGCGGGGCGTCGCCGTCGTCCGTGCGTGCGGTGCGTGACCGGTTGTGTGCGGTGCCACAGGGGGCCGGGCGGCCCCGCCCGGCCGGGTCCGATAGCCTGACCGCTGGATATCTCTTCACGTCAAGATTCGTCGGGGCGCGGAAGAGGTGTCCAGCACCAGGGTCCGGCACCAGGGGCCGGGACCCCCACCGCCAGCTGTCTAAACGGAGACCGCCATGACCCGCACTCCCGTGAATGTCACCGTGACCGGCGCAGCCGGCCAGATCGGCTACGCGCTGCTCTTCCGCATCGCCTCCGGCCACCTGCTCGGCCCGGACGTGCCGGTCAACCTGCGCCTCCTGGAGATCCCGCAGGGCCTCAAGGCCGCCGAGGGCACCGCGATGGAGCTCGACGACTGCGCCTTCCCGCTGCTGCGCAACATCGAGATCACCGACGACCCGAACGTCGGCTTCGCCGGTGCGAACGTCGCCCTGCTCGTCGGTGCCCGCCCGCGCACCAAGGGCATGGAGCGCGGCGACCTGCTCGCCGCCAACGGCGGCATCTTCAAGCCGCAGGGCAAGGCCATCAACGACAACGCCGCGGACGACATCAAGGTCCTCGTCGTCGGCAACCCGGCCAACACCAACGCGCTCATCGCGCAGGCCGCCGCCCCGGACGTACCGGCCGAGCGCTTCACCGCGATGACCCGCCTGGACCACAACCGCGCGATCTCGCAGCTGGCCTCGAAGACCGGCGCCGCCGTCTCCGACATCAAGAAGCTGACGATCTGGGGCAACCACTCGGCCACCCAGTACCCGGACATCTTCCACGCGGAGATCGCCGGCAAGAACGCGGCCGAGGTCGTCAACGACGAGGTGTGGCTGGCCGACACCTTCATCCCGACCGTCGCCAAGCGCGGCGCCGCGATCATCGAGGCCCGTGGCGCGTCCTCGGCCGCCTCGGCCGCCAACGCCGCCATCGACCACGTGCACACCTGGGTCAACGGCACCGCCGAGGGCGACTGGACCTCGATGGGCATCCCGTCGGACGGCTCCTACGGCGTCCCCGAGGGCATCATCTCCTCGTTCCCGGTCACCACGAAGAACGGTGTCTACGAGATCGTCCAGGGTCTGGACATCAACGAGTTCTCCCGTACGCGCATCGACGCGTCGGTCAAGGAGCTCACCGAGGAGCGCGACGCGGTCCGCGAGCTCGGCCTCATCTGACCCGCACCCGCGGCACGCCGAGCGCCCCCGGCAGCACCTGCTGCCGGGGGCGCTTCCGCATGCCCTCCGGAGGGCATGCGGTCAGCTCTTGTGGTTGCCGGGCGAGTAGTGGCCGGGGGGCAGGCGGCCAGCGACACCGAAGCGGTTCCAGGCGTTGATCACGGTGATGGCCGCGATCAGCTGGGCCAGTTCGGTCTCCTCGAAGTGCTGGGCGGCCTTCGCGTACACCTCGTCCGGGACGAAGCCGTCGGTCAGGACGGTGACCGCCTCGGTCAGGGCGAGCGCCGCCAGCTCCTTCTCGGTGTAGAAGTGCCGCGACTCCTCCCAGGCGCTGAGCTGGACGATCCGCTCGACGGACTCGCCCGCCGCCAGTGCGTCCTTGCTGTGCATGTCCAGGCAGAACGCGCAGTGGTTGAGCTGCGAGGCCCGGATCTTCACCAGCTCCAACAGGACGGGGTCCAGACCTTTACGGGCGGCGATGTCGAGCCGGACCATCGCCTTGTAGACGTCGGGGAGGAGCTGTGAGACGGGAAGCCGGGGCGGATGCTCCGGGGCGAGGTCGGCCGGGGCGTGGTGGTGCTCGTGCGTCGAGGTCATGAGGACAACGTTACGGCCCCGATGGCACCCCGGTATGGTCCATTGTCATGACGGATTCCTGGGCCGCTTTCGGCGCGGACCTGCATCTGGAACCGGTCGGCCAGGGGCTGCGCAGCGGGTTGATGGAGGCGCTGCGGGAGGCGGTGCGCACCGGCCGGCTGACGCCCGGTACCCGGCTGCCGTCCTCCCGGGTGCTCGCCGCCGACCTGGGCGTCGCCCGCAACACGGTCGCCGACGCCTACGCCGAACTGGTCGCCGAGGGCTGGCTCACCGCCCGGCAGGGCTCGGGGACCAGGGTCGCCCAGCGGTCCGCGCCGCGCCGCACGGACCCGGCGGCGGCCCCCTCCCGGCCGGCGCGGTCCGGGGCCGGGCACAACCTGAAGCCCGGTTCTCCGGACCTGTCCGCCTTTCCGCGGACCGCCTGGCTCAAGGCCGCCCGCAAGGCGCTCACCGCCGCGCCCGACGAGGCCTTCGGCTACGGCGATCCGCACGGCCGCGTCGAACTGCGCACCGTGCTGGCCGAGTACCTGGCGCGGGCGCGCGGGGTGTACGCCGACCCGGAGCGCATCGTGATCTGCTCCGGCTTCGCGCACGGGCTGACACTGCTGGGCAGGGTGCTGCGCCGGCGCCGGGTCCGGGACGTCGCCGTCGAGTCGTACGGCCTCGACTTCCATACGAACCTCCTCACCGCTGCCGGGCTGCGCACCCCGTGCCTGCCGCTGGACGAGCACGGGTCCCGGACCGGCGAGCTGGCAGCGATGCGCGGCGCGGGAGCGGTCCTGCTGACCCCGGCGCACCAGTTCCCCACCGGCGTACCGCTGCACCCGGACCGGCGGGCCGCCGCCGTCGACTGGGCCCGGTCCACCGGCGGGCTGATCCTGGAGGACGACTACGACGGGGAGTTCCGGTACGACCGGCAGCCGGTGGGCGCACTCCAGGGCCTCGATCCGGAGCGGGTCGTCCATCTCGGCACCGCCAGCAAGTCGCTGGCACCGGGGCTGCGTTTGGGCTGGATGGTGCTGCCCCGGAGCCTGGTGGGCGAGGTGGTGGCGGCGAAGGGCGTGTCCGACTGGATGTCCGGCTCGCCCGACCAGCTGACACTCGCGGAGTTCATCGCCTCGGGGGCGTACGACCGGCATGTGCGCTCCATGCGGCTGCGCTACCGCCGCCGCCGCGACCAGCTCGTCGCGGCGCTCGCCGAGCGCGCGCCGGGCATCGAGGTCAGCGGGATCGCGGCCGGGCTGCACGCGGTCCTCGAACTCCCGGCGGGCGCCGAGCGTTCGGTGATCCAGGCGGCGGCGTTCCAGGGCCTCGCGCTGGACGGCCTCACGCGCTACCGCCACCCGGATGCTCCGGCCGCCCGCGACGCCCTGGTGATCGGCTACGGCTCGCCGTCGGAGAGCGCCTGGGCGGGCGCGCTGGACGCCTTGTGCCGGGTGCTGCCGTGAAGTCCGGGTTTCGAACAAGTCGCCCCTCCCACTAATCTGACAAGAGGTCCGGTGACGGGAAGGGAGTCGGACCCGAACGCGCACCACGGGGGAGAACCGAACATGGCCACACGAAGGCTGAGGTCGAGCACGGTCGTGCTCGGCGGCATGGGGCTGCTCGCCCTGACGATCACGTCCTGCGGCTCGGAGCCGGACCGGCGCTGCGCCGACCGGACGACCCGCGAAACGCTGCCCAGTTACGAATGCCGGGGCAGCAGCGGAGGCTCCAGCGGCAGCGGACGCGGCTTGTACTACTACGGCGGCAGCACCAGCAGTTACGACGGCAAGGTGCAGGGCGGCAGCTTCGACAAGTCCGCGGTGGACCGCGGCGGCTTCGGCTGCTCCAAGTCCGGCGGGGGCTGAGCACGATGGAGCGCCGCACGACCGAGCCGCGCCCCAGCTGGCAGGAGACCGTCGAGTCGCAGGGCGTCGTCTACCCGCTCACCCGCTACCCGGACGACTCGCTGCGTCCGTACTGGGACGAGAGCGCCTACTACGTCTTCTCGCTGCCCGAGGTCGAGGCCCTGGAGGAGACCGTCGAGGAACTGCACACGATGTGCCTGGCAGCCGCCGCGCACATCGTCGAGCAAGGCCGCTTCGCCGACCTCGGCATCACCGACCCGCGCCTGGTCGCGCTGGTGGCCGAGTCCTGGCACCGCCGCGCCGAACTGCCGTCCGTCTACGGGCGGTTCGACCTGCGCTACGACGGCAGCGGCCCGGCGAGAATGCTGGAGTACAACGCCGACACCCCGACCTCGCTGGTGGAGGCCGCGAGCGCCCAGTGGTTCTGGATGGAGGACCGCTTCCCCGGGGCCGACCAGTGGAACTCCCTGCACGAGCGGCTGGTGGACGCCTGGAAGCGGCAGGCGCCCCTGCTGCCGCCGGGACCGCTGCACTTCGTCCACTCCGACGGCGACGAGGCGGGCGAGGACCTGATGACGGTCGCGTATCTGCGCGAGACCGCCCAGCAGGCCGGGATCGACACCGAGGCGCTGTCCGTCGAGGAGATCGGCTGGGACCGGCTGTCGGGCCGGTTCGTCGACGACCGGCTGCGGTTCATCCGCAGTTGCTTCAAGCTCTACCCCTGGGAGTGGCTGGCAACGGACCGCTTCGGCCCGCAGGTGCTCGACACCCTCGACAACGGCGGCGGTTCCGGCACCACCTGCTGGATCGAACCCGCCTGGAAGATGCTGCTCTCCAACAAGGCGCTGCTCGCGATCCTCTGGGAGCTGTACCCCGGCCACCCGAACCTGCTGCCCGCCTACCTGGACGGTCCGCGCGAGCTGGCCGGACCCGACGGGGCGGGGTACGTGTCCAAGCCGCTGCTCGGCCGCGAGGGAGCCGGGGTCGACCTGCACGGCCCCGGCTCCCCGCCCGTACGGCGCGACGAACCCTGCTGCTACCAGGAGTTGGCTCCGCTGCCCGACATCGACGGCAACCGGGTCGTGCTCGGCGCGTGGATCGTCGAGGACGAGGCGGCGGGGCTCGGCATCCGGGAGTCGGCGGGGCCGGTCACGGACGAGTACGCCCGCTTCCTGCCCCACGTCATCCTCTGAACCCTCCGGGGTCGCGAGTACGGTTACGAGTACGGGTACGGGGCCGGCTCAGGCGCTCAGCACCGCCCGCAGCCGGTCCAGGCCCCAGTCCAGGTCCTCCTTGCTGATCACCAGCGGCGGGGCGATCCGGATCGTCGAGCCGTGGGTGTCCTTCACCAGTACCCCCTGTTCCATCAGCTTCTCGGAGATCTCCCGGCCGGTGCCCAGCGCCGGAGCGACGTCGACGCCCGCCCACAGGCCCCGGCCGCGCACCGCCTCCACCGCGCCGCCACCCGTCAACAGGCCCAGCTCCCGGTGCAGATGGTCGCCCAGCTCGGCCGCCCGCTGCTGGTACTCGCCGGTCCGCAGCATCGCGATCACCTCCAGCGCCACCGCGCAGGCCAGCGGGTTCCCGCCGAACGTGGAGCCGTGCTCGCCGGGCCGGAACACACCGAGCACATCCGCCGACGAGACGACCGCGGAGACGGGCACCACCCCGCCGCCCAGCGCCTTGCCGAGCACGTACATGTCCGGCACCACACCCTCGTGGTCCAGCGCGAACGTCTTCCCGGTCCGGCCGAGGCCCGACTGGATCTCGTCCGCGATGAACAGCACGTTCCGCTCGCGGGTCAGCTCCCGCACCCCGGGCAGATAGCCGGCCGGCGGCACCAGCACCCCGGCCTCGCCCTGGACCGGCTCGATCAGCACCGCCACGGTGTTCTCGGTCATCGCCTCCCGCATCGCGGTGAGGTCCCCGTACGGGACGATCTCGAACCCCGGGGTGTACGGGCCGAAGTCGGCCCGCGCCTCCGGGTCGGTGGAGAAGCTCACGATCGTCGTCGTACGGCCGTGGAAGTTGTCCGAGGCCACGATGATCTTCGCCATGCCGTCCGGCACGCCCTTGACCCGGTAGCCCCACTTGCGGGCGGTCTTCACCGCGGTCTCCACGGCCTCCGCCCCGGTGTTCATCGGCAGCACCGTCTCCATGCCGCACAGCGCCGCCAGCTCCGTACAGAAGTCGGCGAAGCGGTCGTGGTGGAAGGCCCGGGAGGTCAGCGTCACGCGTTCCAGCTGGGCCTTGGCCGCGTCGATGAGACGGCGGTTGCCGTGGCCGAAATTGAGCGCCGAGTACCCGGCCAGCAGATCCAGATACCGGCGGCCCTCGACATCGGTCATCCAGGCGCCGTCCGCCGTGGCCACGACGACAGGCAACGGGTGGTAGTTGTGCGCGCTGTGCGCCTCGGCGGAGGCGATGGCAGTTTCCGTGGTCGACACGGGATCTCCGTTCGTCGTGCGGCGTGGGCGGAGGGTGGTGCCCACTTTGTATCGTCGGTCGGATCCCACGCCGGGAAACCTCCACCGCCCGGCGCGCCCGCCGTGGCACGCCGGGCGGCCGGAATGTGCGGTTCGTCTCAGGCATGCGCTCCCGCGCCCCGGCACCGTGCGCTCCCGCGCCCTCTCCGCCCCGCACCGGCTGCCGGAGATCGCCCCCGTACCTGAGACAATGGGGCCATGGCCTCTGATCGCCCTTCGTTCCCCACCGACCAGCCGCAGACGGGCCGCACCGGTGCGGCCGCCCGTCCGCGCGTGCTCTCCGGGATCCAGCCCACCGCGGGCTCGTTCCATCTCGGCAACTACCTGGGCGCGGTGCGCCAGTGGGTGGCGCTGCAGGAGACCCACGACGCCTTCTACATGGTCGTGGACCTGCACGCGATCACGGTCCCGCAGGACCCCGCCGAGCTGCGGGCCAACACCCGGCTCGCCGTCGCGCAGCTGCTGGCGGCCGGTCTGGACCCGGAGCGCTGCACGCTCTTCGTCCAGAGCCATGTGCCCGAGCACGCCCAGCTCGGCTGGGTGATGAACTGCCTCACCGGCTTCGGCGAGGCCTCCCGGATGACGCAGTTCAAGGACAAGTCCGCCAAGCAGGGCGCCGACCGGGCCACCGTCGGCCTCTTCACCTACCCGGTGCTCCAGGTCGCGGACATCCTGCTCTACCAGGCGAACCAGGTCCCGGTGGGCGAGGACCAGCGCCAGCACATCGAGCTGACCCGCGACCTCGCCGAGCGGTTCAACGGCCGGTACGGCCGGACGTTCACCGTCCCCGCGCCGTACATCCTCAAGGAGACGGCGAAGATCTTCGACCTCCAGGACCCGACGGTCAAGATGAGCAAGTCGGCCTCCACGCCGAAGGGCCTCATCAACCTGCTCGACGACCCGAAGGCCACGGCGAAGAAGGTGAAGAGCGCGGTCACCGACACCGACACGGTGATCCGCTTCGACGCCGAGAAGAAGCCGGGCGTCAGCAACCTGCTCACGATCCTCTCCACCCTCTCCGGCAGCCCCGTCGAGGACCTGGAACGGAGTTACCAGGGCAAGGGCTACGGTGCGCTGAAGACCGATCTGGCCGAGGCCATGGTGGAATTCGTCACGCCTTTCCGGGCCCGTACCCAGCAGTATCTGGACGACCCGGAGACGCTGGATGCCATCCTGGCCGAGGGAGCGGAGAAAGCCAGGGCCGTCGCCGCGGAGACGCTGGCGCAGACGTACGACCGGATGGGCTTCCTGCCCGCGAAGCACTGAGTCCAAGGACCCTGGCGAGATGACGGCCGCAGGGGTCACACTTGCGGCGGCGGAACGCGCGGGCCGGATGTCCGGCCCGCGCGGCATGACCGGAAAACGACCATCGACGGTGGAGGAGAACGACGTGGGGACCGTAACGCTCGGCGTTTCGATCGCGGTCCCGGAGCCCTACGGCAGCCTGCTCCAGGATCGCCGTGCGAGCTTCGGGGACCCTGCCGCCTTCGGCATTCCCACCCACGTCACCCTGCTCCCGCCGACCGAGGCGCAGTCGGCCGACCTGCCGGCGATCGAGTCGCACCTCGACCGGATCGCCACGGCCGGCCGCCCGTTCCCCATGCGGCTGTCCGGTACCGGCACCTTCCGCCCGCTGTCGCCGGTCGTCTTCGTCCAGGTCGCCGTGGGCGCCTCGGCCTGCGCCTGGCTCCAGAAGCGGGTGCGGGACGCCTCGGGCCCCCTGGTGCGCGAGCTCCAGTTCCCGTACCACCCGCACGTCACCGTGGCCCACGGCATCGCCGAGGAGGCCATGGACCGGGCCTACGAGGAGCTCGCCGACTACGAGGCGGCCTGGACCTGCGGTTCCTTCGCGCTGTACGAGCAGGGCCCGGACGCCGTCTGGCGCAAGATCAAGGACTTCCCGTTCGGCGGGGGAGGCGGGGCGCCCGCCGTCCCCGCCCAGGGCGGCTGCACGATCGACGTGTCGTCGGCCCCGTCGCTGCGGCCCTGAGCGCCCGGCCGCGTACGTACGGGACAGCGCTTAGACGGGCAGCCGGCGGAACAGCGGGCGCGGGACGTGCCGTAGCGCCGCCATCACCACCCGGAGCGAACCGGGCACCCACACGGTCTCCGAGCGCCGCCGCAGCCCCGTGACGATCGCCTCCGCGACCTCCTCCGGCCCGGTCGCGAGCGGCTGCTCCGGCCGCCCCGCCGTGGCCCGGGTCCGGACGAAACCGGGGCGCACGACCATCACCTGCACCCCGGTCCCCTGGAGCGCGTCGCCGAGCCCCTGCGCGAACGCGTCGAGGCCCGCCTTGCTGGAGCCGTAGATGAAGTCCGCGCGCCGGGCGCGCTCCCCGGCCACCGAGGACAGCACCACCAGCGAACCGTGTCCCTGCGCCTGCAGTGCGCCGGCGCACACCAGCCCGGCGGAGACCGCCCCGGTGTAGTTGGTCTGGGCGACCCGGACCGCGGCCATCGGCTCCTCCTCGTCCCGCGCCTGGTCGCCGAGGACCCCGAACGCCATCAGCACCACATCGATGTCGCCCTCCGCGAACACCTTGCCGAGGGCGACCTCGTGGGAGGCGGAGTCCAGCGCGTCGAAGTCGACGGTCCGCACGTCCGCCCCCCGGCCGCGAAGCTCGGCGGCGGCCGACTCCAGGGCGGGGCAGGGGCGCCCGGCCAGCCAGATCCGACGGGTGCGCAGGGCGATCAGGCGGCGCGCGGTGGCCAGGGCGATCTCGGAGGTGCCGCCGAGGACGAGCAGGGACTGCGGGGCACCGAAGGCATCCTTCACGGAAATCTCCTGGTCAGGGGTCAGGGGTCAGGGGTCGAAGGGGCGTGGGGGGAGGCTTACAGCCCGAGCCTGCGCGACAGGTCGGAGCGGAACGCCTCCGTCGGGTCCAGCCGCGCCCGCAGCTCCCGGAAGTCCACGAGCCCCGGGTACATCGCGGCCGCCGTCTCCGGCCGCATCCGGGAGTCCTTCGCCAGGCAGACCCGGCCCCCGGCAGTGGCCACCTCCTCGTCGACGCCGTCCAGGAAACGGGACAGGCCGGGCAGGGCCGCGGGCAGATCCAGGGCCAGGGACCAGCCGGGCGCCGCGAACGACAGCGCACCGGGGTCCGCCGCCCCGAACCGCTGGAGCACGGCCCGCACGGCGGGGCTCCGGCGCGCCGCGATCCGGCGCACCACCCGGTGCAGGGTCTCCTCCTGGCCGTACCCGACGGTGAACCGGTAGCGCACCAGGCCGCCCCGGCCGTACAGCAGGTTCGCGTCGGGGAAGGCGTCCGGAGCGTGGAAGAAGGCGGGGACCGGGCGGAGCTCACCGGTCCGCGCGCGGGGTGCGCCGCGATAGCGGACCTCGTTGTACAGGGCGGCCGAGGCCGGGCCGAGGAGCCCGCCCGGCAGTGGCGGGAAGCCGGGGAGGGAGAACCGCCCCCGGGGCCCTCCGGAGCGCGAGCGCAGCAGAGTGCGCCCCGCGTGCGCCGGGCGCACATTTGGAGGTGCGTGATCCCCCCGGGTGAGGATCCCGCGTCCGGTCGCCCGGCCCCGCGCCGTCAGGTCGATCCAGGCGGAGCCGTACGGCAGTCGGTCGCCGCCCGCGGTGAAGCGGGCCAGCAGATCGTCCAGGTCCCCGGCGCGCTCGGTGGAGACGGACATCAGGGCCGTGGCGACGCGCCGGAGGCGGAGCGTGGCGCCCAGGATCACCCCGGTCAGCCCCAGCCCTCCGGCGGTCGCGTCGAAGAGGGCGGTACCCGGCAGCACCGTACGGACCTCGCCGTCGGCGGTGAGCAGCTCCAGGGCGCTCACCTGCCGGGCGAACGAACCCGACCGGCGGTGGTCGAGGCCGGTCAGACCGGAGCCGATCGCCCCGCCGACCGTCACCCTGCCGGTCCCGGGCACGACCGGCGGGAGCCAGCCGAGCGGCAGCAGCACCCGCAACAGCCGCTCCAGGCTCACCCCCGCGTCGCAGCGCACCAGGCCGGCGGCGGCGTCGACTCCGCCGATCCGGGCCAGGCCCGTCGTGTCGAGCACCGAGCCGCCCGCGTTCTGCGCCGCGTCCCCGGGCGACCGCCCGAGCCCGCGCGCGATGACACCCCGGGGCCCGCGCCCCCGGACGACGGCGGCCGCCTCCTCGTGCGTGCGGGGGCGGAACCGTACGGCGGTCGTCGGGGCGGTGCGGCCCCAGCCGGTCAAGGACACCGTGTCGACGGACATAAGGGTGACCGTATCGTCCGGGAAATCCCCTTCGCGGCATTGGTGAATTCGCTCACCGGAACGGGTGACGGAACGAGTGTCGGCGAAGCCTGACCGGGATCCGCCGGACGGGTCCGGGAGAGTCCGGGGCGGACAGCTGGTGTTCCGGGCCCAGGAGGGTACGCGTTACGTCATGGACTGGCTCAAGAAACTCCCGGTGATCGGGCCCCTGGTCACCCGGCTGATGGAGACGCACGCGTGGCGTTCGTACGAGCGGCTGGACCGGGTCCACTGGGCCCGGCTCGCGGCGGCGATCACCTTCATCAGCTTCCTGGCCCTCTTCCCGCTGATCGCGGTCGGTGCGGCCGTCGCCGCCGCCCTGCTGAGCGACGAACAGCTGGACACCATCAAGGACAAGCTCGCCGACCAGGTGCCCGGCATCTCCGACCAGCTGGGCATCGACGGGCTGGTGGCCAACGCGGGCACGGTCGGCCTGGTGGCCGGTGCGCTGCTGCTGTTCACCGGTGTCGGCTGGGTCGGCTCGATGCGGGAGTGCCTGCGCGCGGTCTGGGAGCTGGACGACGTTCAGAGGGCCAACCCCGTCGTCGCCAAGGTGAAGGACGCCGTGCTGCTGGTCGGCCTCGGCGGCGCGGCGCTCGTCACCCTGGCCGTCTCCACCATCGGCTCGACGGCCGTCGGATGGACCGCCGATCTGATCGGCATCCCCGAGGGCGGGGCGGGCGGTGTCCTGCTGCGGGTGGCCGCACTGGCGGTCGCGGTCGTCGCCGGCTTCCTGCTGCTGCTCTATCTGCTGACGCTGCTGCCCGGCGTGGAGCCGCCCCGGCGGCGGCTGGTGGTCGCGGCCCTGCTCGGGGCGGTCGGCTTCGAACTGCTCAAGCTGCTGCTCGGCAGCTATATGAGGGAGGTCGCGGGCAAGAGCATGTACGGCGCGTTCGGAGTGCCGATCGCGCTCCTCCTGTGGATCAACTTCACCGCGAAGCTGCTGCTGTTCTGCGCTGCCTGGACGGCTACCGGCAGCAAGGGCGTGGAGGGCGAGGAGGGCGTGGACACGGCGGAGGACGTGCGGGAGGCAGGGACGGGGGAGGCCGCAGGAGGCGTGGCGTCCGGCGGCTCCACCCGCGCCTAGGGCCGGTCGGCCCTAAGGCTTCTCGGTCGAGCCGGTCGAGCCGGTCGAGGCCGTCGGTTCGGTCGGCCCGGCCGTTTCCGCGGGCTCCGTCGGCTCCGAGGGCTCGACCGCACCGGTCGTCGCCGAGGTGCGGCGGGCCAGGCCGGGCAGCGGCCAGCGCCGGTTGACCAGGAACACCCCGCCGGCCAGGAGCACCAGCAGGCCGCCGATGATCGCCAGGGCGATCCCGACCCCGCTGGAACCGTTCGCGGCGGCCGCGGGCGTGGCCTCCGCCTGGCCACCCGAGCCCTGGTCCGCGCCGGCGGCGGGCGCCGCGCCCTTGCCGCCGCTGCCCGTGCCGGTGTCCACGGACTTCGGCGGCACCAGCGTGCCGACCGGGGTCACCTTGCCGCTCGCGGCGAAGCCCCAGTCGAGCAGGTGGGCGGCCTCCTTGTAGACGGCGTGGCTCTCCTCCTGCGACGGGTTCATGACCGTGACGAGGAGGACCTTGCCGTTGCGCTCGGCGACGCCGGTGAAGGTGTTGCCCGCGTGGGTGGTGTAGCCGTTCTTGACACCCGCGATGCCCTGGTACGGGTCCACGCCGATGTCCCCGGTGATCAGCCGGTTGGTGTTCTGGATCTCGAAGGAGCCACGCTTCTTCCCCTTCTTCTCCTCGCCGGGGAAGTCGGCCGACGCGGTCGCCGCGTACTCACGGAAGTCCTTCTTCTGGAGTCCGCTGCGGGCGATCAGGGTCAGGTCGTAGGCGCTGGAGACCTGGCGCGGCGCGTCGTACCCGTCCGGCGAGACCACCACGGTGTCCAGGGCCTGGAGCTCCTCGGCGTGCTTCTGCATCGCGGCCACCGTCTTCGGCATGCCCCCGTACATGGCGGACAGGACGTGCACCGCGTCATTGCCCGAGCGCAGGAACACTCCGAGCCACAGGTCGTGGACCGTGTAGGTGTGGTCCTCCTTGATCCCGACCAGGCTGCTGCCCTCACCGACCCCGGACAGCTCACTCTCCGTCACCTTGTGGGTCAGAGTGGTGGGCTGGAGCGCGGGGAGGAGCGTGTCCGCGAAGAGCATCTTCATGGTGGAGGCGGGCGGCAGCCGCCAGTGCGAGTTGTGCGCCGCCAGGACTTCCCCGTTCTCCGCGTCCGCGACGATCCACGACCGGCCGGTCAGCCCCTTGGGCAGCACCGGCGCCCCCGGGCCCGGATTGACCTGGGTGCCGGCCTTGGCGAGCTGCTTCCCGCCGATGCCGGACATCGTGCTCGGCGGCTTGGGCTGCTTGTCGTCGCTCTTGTCCTTGTCGGCCGCTGCGGCGGGACTGAGGAAGAAACCGGACATCAAGGCGGCGGAAGTGATCGTGATGGCGATCTTTTTCAGAGCAGGCACGGTCGGAAACGTACAGGGCGAAGGTGTGGATGCGGACCCGGACCGGCTGACCCGCCGCAGGGAACGCCGGGACGGCCCCGTTCGGACGCCACCCCGGAGGAGGGGGCCGGGGGACGGCGGCGATACTGGACCCATGAAGCTCAGCCGCCGCGTGTCCTGGTTCCTGCTCGCGTTCGGGGTGTGGAGCTGGTTCATCTGGATCACTTTCGTCAAGAACCTGTGGCAGGACGGCAGCGGGCTCGCCTTCGACGACGCGGGCGAACCGACCGGGTACTTCTGGGTGCACCTGCTGCTCGCCATCACGTCCTTTCTTCTGGGGACGGCGGTCGGCGTGATCGGGTTGCGCGGAGTCCGGGCTTCACGCGAAGAACGCGCATGACGACGGGAACGTGGGGAAGCTCGGATGGCTGCAGTGATCTTCGCTCTGGTGGGGCTCGTGGTGCTGGCGCTGCTCGGCGCCGTGCACCGGTATCTGTGGCGGCGCTTCGTCGGTGACACGACGGCGCCGGGCAGCCCGCTGCGGAGGGCGGGCACCGTCGCCGCCTTCGTCCTGCCCCTGCTGAGCGTCGGCGCCATGACGTCCGGCCGGATGGGCGCCCCCTTCCGGCTCCAGCAGGTGCTGGCCTGGCCGGGCTTTCTGTGGCTGGCCTGCCTGCTGTACCTGACGCTGGCGCTGCTCGTGGGCGAGGTCGTACGGCCGGTGCTCCTGCGGGCCCTCGCCCGGCGCGACGCGGCGAAAAGCGGAACGGCTCCCGGAACCCTCGCCGAGGCCCCGGACGAGACCCGCCTCCGTACCGAACAGCTGGTTCCTTCCCGGTCGGCCGGTGTCCCCGCCCGCTCGGAAGCGGCGGCGCGTACGGCCTCCGAACCCACGACGGACCCGGAAGCGGAGCAGGAAACGGAACCGGCGGGGAAAGCTGCCGGAGAAGCCCCGGCCGTCACCGCCCCCGCCCCC
>NZ_NEUE01000053.1 GCF_002910905.1 Streptomyces sp. SM11
ATCCGGCGGCGACGAGGGCCGGAGTCATTTCAAGCCCGTCCGGCGATTGAGGGCCGGGGTCCGGGGCAGCGCCCCGAAAGCCCCAGGCAGGGGCTTTGTCCTCAAACGCCGGACGGGCTGGATGCCGCCGGGCGGCCTGGACACGGCCGCCCGGTTGTTCGTATCGGCCGGGCACCCGGCCCCGCGCCGACGTGGGCCCGGTGCAGTCCTCACGCGCCGGACGGGCCGGATTCGGCCCCCAGGGACGCGCGGGCCGCCTCCGCCTCGGCCAGGATCCGGGCCACCAGCTCCGCCACGCTCGGCAGATCCTCGATCAGGGCCGCCACCTGGCCCGAGGCCATGATGCCGAGGTCCGTTCGGCCGTCGACCATGGCCGCCCTCAGCAGCATCGGGGTGTTCGCCGCCAGCAGCACCTGGCTCCAGCTCAGATCCTTGCCGTGCCGCATCGCCAGCCCGTCGCGGACCATGCCCGGCCGGCTCAGGCCGGAGATCCGGCGGAAACCGGACGCCCGGCGCAGCGCCCGGTACAGGGAGCGCAGCCGGCCCGCGCCTTCCAGTTCCGCCACCATCTCCGTACGGAGCATCCGGTGCGGAAGCCCGTCCACCGCCCGCGTCAGCGTGATGTCCCTGACGGTCGCCGCCAGGTAGCGCGCCTTCACCGCGTCCGGGACCGTGGAGTCCGAGGTCAGCAGGAACCGGGTGCCCATCGCGACGCCCGCCGCCCCGTACGCCAGCGCCGCCACCAGGCCCCGGCCGTCGTGGAAGCCGCCCGCCGCGACCACCGGAATGTCCACCGCGTCCACGACCTGGGGCAGCAGCACCGTGGTGGCGACCTCGCCGGTGTGGCCGCCGCCCTCGCCGCCCTGCACGATCACCGCGTCCGCGCCCCACGCCGCGACCTTCTCCGCGTGCCGCCGGGCCCCCACCGACGGGACGACGACCACGCCCGCGTCCTTCAGCTCCGTGATGAGCTCCTTCGACGGGGCGAGCGCGAACGACGCCACCCGCACGCCCTCCTCGACGATGATCCGGACCCGCTCCCGGGCGTCCCCCGCGTCCGCCCGCAGATTCACCCCGAACGGTTCGTCCGTCCGGGACTTCACCTCCCTCACCGCCGAACGCAGCTGGTCCGGCGACATGGTCGCCGACGCCAGGATGCCCAGCGCCCCGGCCCGAGCCGTCGCGGTGACCAGGCGGGGGCCCGCCACCCAGCCCATCCCGGTCTGCACGATCGGGTGCCGGACGCCGACGAGGTCGGTCAGGGCGGTGCGCATCAGGCCCTGACCTCCCGGTCCCGGGTGCGGGCCGGGTCGACGACCTCGCGGATCAGGGCGAGCTCGGTGGGGGAGGGATCGCGGGTGCACGGGACGTCGTCCGGGACCGTGAGCGGGAAACCCGTCGCTTCGCGGACCGCTTCGACGGTGACCCCGGGGTGGACCGAGGCCAGCCGCATCGAACGGTCGGGCGTCGCGAAGTCGAAGACCCCGAGATCGCTGACGACCTGGGGGATACGGTGGAAGCGGGTGGCCGAGGGGCCGGCTGCCCGCGCGCTGTCGTAGCCGACTCCGCAGACCATGTCGACGCGCTCGACGAAGACGCGGGGGGAGTGCCGGGGGATCCAGTAACTCACCGGATTGTTCAGCGTGTTGACCGGTGCTCCGCGTACACCCAGCAGTTGTCGGGAGGGCTGTTCCCAGTCGCCGATGCAGGAGATGTTCTGGTTGCCGAAGCGGTCGATCTGGCTCGCGCCCATCATCACGTGCCGCCGCCCGCCGGTCACCAGGGCCAGATGCCTGCGGTACGGGAGCCAGCCCTCCGCCTCGCCGTCCGGGCCGACGAGCGTCGCCTCGCCGTCCGTGAGCAGCAGGCCGGTGGCGAACGTCAGCCGGGCCAGCCGCGCGCCGGCCGACGGCACCGCGCCCATCGGGCTGGCCAGGATCTCGCCGTCGCCCCGCCAGGCCTCCGCGCAGGCGATCACGCAGTACTCGGCACGGGTGATGCCTCCGGTGAGGGACGCGTTCATTTCTGCTCCTCGCGCCAGGTGCGGACCGCTTGCCGGTAGCCCTTCTCGTCGCCGTCCGGCGGCAGGAAGCGGGCCGCGAACTCCGCCCAGGCGTCCGGATCCGCCGCCGCGGCCGCGTACGCCCTCTGGAACGGCTCGTCGCGCGGGTGGTCGGGTACGCAGGAGGTGAAGTGCGCCCCGCCCGGCGCCTCCACGACACCGGTGACGGAGTGCCGTTGGACGAGGAGGGTCTGCGGAGCGGTGGAGTTCCCGGTCAGCTCCCGTGTCTCCACGATGCGTTCGCAGGAGACGTACGCCGCGTCCGCCGCTTCGCAGAACAGGTCGTCGAAGTACGGGTCGGGCCCCAGGTACTGGCCGTTGCCGAGCCGGTCCGCCCGGTTGAGGTGGACCAGTGCCGCGTCCATCCGCAGGGCGGGCATCGCCACGAACTCCTCGCCGTCCTCGTACGGTGAAGTCACCGTGCGCAGCTCGGGGTTGACCCGCATCACGTCCGATCCGATGCCCGCGCGGACCGGCAGGAACGGCAGCCGGTTCGCCGCCGCGTGCAGCCCCCACATGAACATCGCCTCGTCGATCTCCGTCAGTGCGAACGCCCCGCGCTGCCGGGCCGCCCGGTAGTGCGGCTCCAGCAGGACGGAGTCGAGCGTCACGAACGCCGTGACCAGGCGGGCGATCCGGCCCGCCGCGGCCAGCAGCCCCACGTCCGGGCCGCCGTAGGAGATCACCGTGAGATCGGTGACGGGCGACCGGAGCAGCGCCCGGACCAGGGCCATCGGCTTGCGGCGCGACCCCCAGCCGCCGATCCCGACCGTCATGCCGCTGCTCAGCCGGTCGACGACCTCCTCGGGCGTCATCGTCTTGTCGCGCACATGGGGGGGAGTGGTCACGGTTCAGGCCTCCTTGCCGAAGGTGTCGCGGACCCGGGCGGCGGTCCCGGCGAGGTTCGCCTCGAAGGTGAACCCCTGCTCGAAGCGGTAGCTGCGCTGTACGTCGACGGGGTCGATGCTGTTCAGGGCGGCCTTGGCCAGCCGCAGCAGATGGCCGTCCTTGGTGGCGATCTCGTCCGCCAGCTCCAGGGCCGCATCCATGAGTTCCGGGGGCGGGACCACCCGCCAGACCGATCCGTGGGCGAGCAGTTCGGCCGCGGTGACGGTGCGGGAGGTGTAGTACAGCGTGCGCATCAGGTGCTGCGGGACCAGCCGGGCGAGGTGGGTCGCGGCGCCGAGCGCGCCCCGGTCCAGCTCCGGCAGGCCGAAGACCGCGTCCTCGCTCGCGACGATCGCGTCGGCGTTCCCGACGAGGCCGATGCCGCCGCCCAGGCAGAAGCCCTGCACCGCCGCGACGACCGGGACCTCGCACGCGTACACCGCGGCGAACGCCTCGGCGCAGCCCCGGTTGGCGCCGATCAGGGCCCCGTGCCCCGTGTCGCGCCGCAACTCCTTGATGTCGACGCCCGCGTTGAAGCCGCGCCCGGCGGCGGCCAGGACGACGCAGCGCACCCCGGGGTCGCGGCCCGCCGCCCGGACGGCGTCCGCCAGGTCGTACCAGTCCTGTACGGGAAGCGCGTTGACGGGGGGACGGTCCACGGTGACGACGCGGACGCCGTCCGAGGGGCGGGCGGTGGAGACACTCATCGGAGGATCAGCTACCTTTCCGCCAAACATTTGTTAGGTGGACGGTAGCAGTCCCGCCCCCGCCCGCCAACCAGGCCCACCACCCAGGGAGATGTGATGACCGCACCCACCGCACACCGTGCCGGACTCTGCGCGGACCGGGTCGTCGCCGTCACGGGCGCCGGGCGGGGACTCGGCCGGGCCCACGCGCTGGCCTTCGCCGCCGAAGGGGCGCGGGTCGTCGTCAACGACCTCGGTGTCGGACCGGACGGGGGCGGGGACTCCACCGGCCCGGCCCGGGAGGTCGTCGACGAGATCGTGGCGGCGGGCGGCGAAGCCGTCGTCCACGGCGGCGACATCGCCACCGCCGAGGGCGCGGCCCGTCTGGTCGCCACCGCCGTGGAGGCCTTCGGCCGCCTCGACACCCTGGTCAACAACGCGGGCTTCCTGCGCGACCGGATGCTCGTCAACCTCGACGAGGACGACTGGGACGCGGTGATGCGGGTCCACCTCAGGGGCCACTTCCTGCCCCTCAAGCACGCCGCCGCCCACTGGCGGGCCCAGGCCAAGGTGGGCCGCCCACCGGTCGCCCGGGTGATCAACACCAGCTCCGGCGCCGGACTCCTCGGCAGTGTCGGCCAGGGCAACTACGCGGCCGCCAAGGCCGGAATCATCGCCCTGACCCTGGTCGCGGCGGCCGAGCTGGGCCGGTACGGGGTCCACGTCAACGCTCTCGCCCCCGCCGCCCGGACCCGGATGACCGAGCGGACCTTCGCCGAGACGATGGCGGCCCCGAGGGAGGGGAAGTTCGACGCCATGGCCCCCGCGAACGTCTCGCCCCTCGTCGTCTGGCTCGGCTCCGCCGCGAGCGACGGGGTGACGGGCCGCGTCTTCGAGGCCGAGGCGGGCCGCATCACCGTCATGGAGGGCTGGCGCCCCGGCCCCACCGACGACCGGGGCGCGCGCAGGTCCCCGGCCGAGGCGGGCGAAACGGTGCGCCGGCTGCTGGCGGACGCGGAGGAGCCGGGGCGGGTCTACGGGGCGTCCTAGGGAATCGTCAGACACCCCCGAGGTCCGGCCGTCGAACTGCCGCCTGCCGGGCGACGCCTGGCCCGCACGCTCGGGGGTGTCTCGCCGATCATGCCGTGGCTCGCGTGCCCCGGCACCGCGCCCCGCCGATCGCGTACGGCGCGGGAGACCCGCTTGCGAACGCGTACGGGCGCCCGGTATCTAGCAGAGGACACCTGAGGAGCGCACGATGACGCGGCACGGACCGATGAACGAGTTCTGCCGGATGGACCTCAAGACCCGCGACCCGTCCGGCACCGCCGCCTTCTTCTCCACGGTGCTGGGCTGGGACTTCGCCGTGGACGAGGAGGACTGGCGGCGGGCCGTGAAGATCTCCGCCGGGGGCGTCGGATCGGCGGCGTGAGCGATCTCGCCCAGCCGGTCCACCCGCCCGGGGCGCCGCCGCACATCGCCTACTACCACGCGGTCCTGGCCTGCGGAGACCCCGAGCGGGCCCGGGAGTTCCACGCCGGCACGATGGGAGCGCCCCTCGGCCGGGCCGCCTTCCACGAAGCCGCCACCGGTGCGACCGCCACCGACTCCGCACCGCAGTGGGAGCCGGCCCTCGCGGTGGACGATCCGGACGCCGTGATCGGCCGGGCCCGCGCCCACGGGCCGGACCTCGTCACCCTCGCCGTGGAGGGCGGTCGCCGCGTCGTGCGGCTGCGCAGCCCGGAAGGGCCGGCGTTCCTGATCCAGGCCCGGGACCAGGGATCCGGCCCGCACTGCTGACGCCCGCTCCTATCGGCCCTGGAGTCCTCGCTCAGACACCAGCCGCAAAGTAACGATCGGCTGCTCAACTCTGAAGCGGTTATTGTGAAGTATTCACTTCATACTTTACGGTGAGCGCATGCGACCGAAGCGCGAGCCTGAGCAGATCACCGACCTGTCACGGTTGAGGGCGTTCATGAACCCGCTGCGGATGCAGCTGTACCGGCTGCTGTACGCCGCGGGCACCGCGACCGCCTCTCAGCTCGCCGACCATGTCGACGAAACGCCCTCGCTGGTCAGCTACCACCTGCGCAAGCTGGCTGAGCACGGCTTCGTGACCCAGACGAGTGGCCAGGGCACCGACGGCCGCGAGCGCTGGTGGCAGGTGGCATCTGAAGAGGGCTGGGGCTTCCGTGACTCGGACTTCGCGGACACGCCCGAGGGAGCCGCCGCCGTCGGCGCGGTGACCAGAGGGATCTTCGACACCCGTGTCGCCCAGTACCGCACGTATCTCGACCAGAAGTCCGCCTGGGGGAAGGCGTGGACCGACGCGGCCTTCAGCTCCGAATGGCTGCTCGACCTCACCCCGGCCGAATTCGCCGAGATGAGCGACGAGCTCGAGGCGCTGGCCCGGCGCTGGCGGGAGCGCGGCAAGGCCGCCAAGGCGGCCGACGACACCGAGGCCCGCGAGCACGTGTCCGTGCATCTGTACGGCTTTCCCTTCCGGACCTGACTCAGCCGAATTTCCAACGTACTTGGAGCCCACCATGGACACCACCCCAGAGACAGTCCCGCCCGAAAACGCCGCCACCCCGGCTCACCGCGACGGCAACGTGTTGCGCTGGCTCGCCGCCTACACCGTCTCCCTCATGGGCGACAGCGTGTACTTCGTCGCCCTGGCCTGGTCCGCCCAGAAGGCCGGCGGCCCTGCCGAAGTCGGCCTCGTCATGGCTGCCGGGGCAATACCACGAGCGTTACTCATGCTCGGTGGGGGCGTGGTCGCCGACCGGTTCGACCCCCGCCGGGTGATTCTCGGCAGTGACATACTGCGCTGCCTCCTCATCCTGGCAGTGGCCGCCGGTATCGCGCTGACGGCTCCGGCCTTGTGGATCCTGGTCACGGTGGCGCTCGTCTTCGGCGCCGTCGACGCACTGTTCGTACCCGCTGTCGGTGCTCTCCCGCCCCGGATCACCACCCCCGACCAGCTGGCCCGGGTCACCGGCATGCGCTCGCTGTCGACGCGCCTCAGCCAGATCGCGGGCCCGCCGATCGGCGGTCTGGCCATGGGGCTCGGTGGACCCGCGGCCGCCTTCACCGTCGCCGGACTGCTCATAGCCCTGTCCCTGCCGCTCCTGCTGACGATACGGATACGGCCCATCGGGGCACCCGACACGGAGCGGCCGAAGCCCGGCACGGCGCGGCAGGACCTGCTCGACGGCCTGCGCTACATCCGCCGCCACCGACTCATCGGCCCGCTCGTCGCCGTCGGCGCCGTCTGCGAACTCGGCCTCACCGGCACCCTCAACGTCGGCATGGTGCTCCTCAACGCCGAACGCGGCTGGGGTCCTTCCGGCTACGGCTTGATCGTCAGCAGCTTCAGCGCAGGAGCTGCGGCCAGCGCCGCGTTGATCGCGATCGCCGGTTGGCTGCCGCGTGCCGGCCTGATGATGGCCGGGACGCTTCTCGTGGGCTGCGCGGGTGCGGCCACGATCGCTCTGGTGCCGGCCTTGTGGCTCGCCGCGGTGCTGGCCGCGGTCACCGGACTATGCGCGGGCGTCTTCGGCAGCCTGAACAACGCCCTCATACAGACTGCGGCGGACCCGGCGTATCTTGGCCGGGTCACCTCCGCCGTCATGCTCACCATGGTCGGTCTCGCCCCCCTCAGCTATCCGCTGGTCGGTGCCGCCATCGGAGCCTGGGGCGCCGCCCCGGTGTTCGTTGCCTGCGGCATCTTCGCCAGCCTGGGCGTGGGCATCGCCCTGGCCTCCGGCGCGGTGCGGCACGCCGAACTGCCCCGGAAGCGGCCAGGCGTGACCACCTGAGCAACCCAACCGCAGCCCGCCGGCCAGCCCACCGCAGGGGCTGGCCGGCGTCTCCCGACGAGCGGCGGTCACTCGCCGTCCACGGCATCCGGATCAGGCCGTGGTCGCAAGCCTCCGGGCAGGAAGGCCGGGGAGCCGGCAGGAGCAGCGGCCGAGCTTCTCCACCCGTTTCAGGTGTTGTCGCATGTGATGGTGCACGTCGTGTACGGTCCTGACGCCACGTTGCCACCATGATCACCGAGAGTGTTGCTGCGGGGTGGCGGGTGTGCTCTCCGATCCGGAACGGCGCCGGCCGGAGTTCTCCGACCCACTCGCGAGGAAGCCCGCCGCGCGACTGCCCGAGCTGCTGCGCGCGCACGACCGTCGACCGGGGCAGCCGTTCCTCCTCGGCCCGGACAGCAGGCCGGACGCCCTGCATTGCGGCTGGTGTCCGAGCCAGGACACCGGGGCCATATCGGGTGGCGCGGCCCGGCCGCAGACTGTGAGGATCGCCGTATGCGCATCTTCCTGGAGACCGACCGGCTCGTCCTGCGCCCGGTCACGGCCGCCGACGCCCCCGACCTGCTCGCCCTCGACAACGACCCCGCCGTCGGGCGGTACATCAACGGCGGGCGGCCGACGAGCTCCGAGGACATCCGGGACCGGACCCTGCCGAGGCTCCTCCACGACCACCCGTGCACCGGAAACCGCGGCTTCTGGGCCGCGGGGGAGAAGGACACCGGGGCCTTTCTGGGCTGGTTGGAGCTCCGGCCGCTGGACGATCACGACCCCGCCGTCGCCGAGCTCGGCTACCGGCTGAACCGGGCCGCCTGGGGCCGCGGTTACGCCACCGAAGGAGCGCGGGCCCTGGTCCACAAGGGGTTCACGGACCTCGGGGTCCGGCGGGTCACCGCCAACACCATGGCGGTCAACACGGGATCCCGGCGCGTGATGGAGAAGGCGGGGCTGACCTTCCTGCGGGCCTACACCGAGGACTGGCCGGAGACCATCGAGGGCTCCGAGCACGGCGAGGTCGAGTACGTCCTCACCCGGGAGGCGTGGGAGCGCGGCCGGCCGGGACCAGGGTAGCGACTACGGCGCCTCGCCCAGCAGGGCCGCGATCTCGCCGTGCCTCATGTGCTGGTCCGCACCCGCCGACGGCACCCCGTCCCGGAGCACCTGAACCGTCATCGTCTCCTCGCCGCCCCTCCGGTCGCGCAGCGTAACCGTCTCGATGCCGGAGCCGTACGCCTCCTCCAGCTGCCGCCTCAACTCCCGTTCCGGATCGAGTCCGGCGATGCGCCGCGCCTCGGCCAGCGCCAGGGCGACCACGGGCTCCTGCCCCTCGGCCCCCGCGCCGTGCGCGAGCAGCGCCCGTACCGTCCGCAGGGACCCGCGCCGCGCCGCCAGCACCAGCATCGCCTCCTCCCGAGGGCCCGGCAGCAGCGGGTCCGCGCCACGGGCGAGGAGCAGTTCCACCGTCGCGGCGTGTCCCAGGCCGACCGCCCAGCGCAGCGCCGTGAAGCCGAACTCCTCGCGCAGATCCGGCCGGGCCCCGGCGGACAGCAGCGCCTCCACCACCTCGGTGTGCCCGCCGCACGCCGCCCCGCAGAGCGGCAGGTCGCTCGCCCCGGGGCCGCTCGCCCGGTCGGGGTCGGCCCCGGCGGCGAGCAGCAGGCGTACCGCTCCCACGCGGTCCTGGACCGACGCCAGATACAGCGCCGTCGTGCCCTCCTCGTCGCTCGACTCGGCCCGCGCGCCCGCGCGCAGTGCCCGGACGACCGCGTTCTCGTTCTCGTGCAGCGCGTCGAACAGGCGTGGTTCGTCCCTGATCGGCTCGTTCGTCATGCTTCGATCCTACGGTCGGCCGCGGACAACGCCCGTGCTCAGGTGTCGCATTCCAGGACGGTCCGGCACAGCCCGCAGCGCGCGGTGAACCGGCCCCGGACGGGGACCCGGATGCGCTGGTGACAGGTGGGGCACGGGAAGGAAACGCGCGGTTCCCGGTCGCCGGTCTCGAACGCGTATGCGGCGTTCGGGTCCGGGCTCGTGCCGGGGTGGTCCTGGGCGTACCGCCGGTCCTTGGCGTAGCGACGGCGGCCCGCCCAGCCGGCGGCGGTCAGCGGGGGTCTGCGCAGATCGTGCAGCGCCTGCTCCCGCCCCCTGGTGTAGGCGGTGTACGCCTGGGGGCTGGTGAACCACGGGGAGGGGTCCTCGTCGAAGGCGAACGCCCGCTTGGCCAGGACGTACCCGAACTCCTCCGGGGTGAGGTAGCCGAGCTTCTGGCGGGACGTGGCGTCCTCCCGGAACGCGTCCAGCAGCAGCCAGCCCGCGCCGAGGTACGCCGTCGTCGTGTCGGTCAGGATCTCGTTGGCGCGGGTGCCGGGGAACTCCAGGCCGAGCCGGTGCAGCAGCACATGGGTGACCTCGTGCGCGAGCGCCGCCCCGATGTCCCTGCGATGGGTGCGGAAGCGGTCGTTGAGCTCGATGAAGTACTCGGGGCCCGCGGTGAGTTCCACGCTCGCCGCGTGCTCCATCGCCCGGAAGCCGACGATCATCCGGGCCTCGGGCAGATGGAGGTGCTGGACCAGGGAACGTGCCACCCGCTGGGCTCCCAGGTGCAGATCGTCCCGGTCCGTGAAGGCGGCGTCGGCGGGCGCGAGACTGGTGGCATAGGTGTGGACGCCGTCCGCGGAGAGCCGCCGGTAGAGCGCGGTGATGGCGGAGCGGACCGTGTCCAGATGCGGAAAGCCGTGGACGACGGGTGCGCCCGGAGGGCCGTTCGCCACGTCGGAACCCCCCATCCGTGACGGTCGACGGACCTCCACTCTATGCCGGACCGGGCAACGGGTCCCGAAAGGTCGGAAAAGGCCGGGAAGCACCAAGGCCCTCCAGGCCCCGGCTACACGGCACCGGCAAGGACTGGGCGCTGATCAAGCTCGCCCGGCCGATCGACCGGCCTACCCTGAAGATCGCCACCGACAGCACCTACGACAAGGGCACCTTCACCGTCGCGGGCTGGGGCGCCGACCGCGAGGGGCGGCCGCCAGCAGCGCCACCTGCTCAAGGCCGACGTTCCGTTCGTCTCCGACGCCTACTGCCAGGGCGCCTACCGCGACCTCGTCCTCGTCGAGGAGCTGTGCGCCGGCCTCCTCGACACCGGAGGCGTCGACAGCTGCCAGGGCGACTCCGGCGGCCCGACGTTCCGCAAGGACGACGCCGACGAGTGGATCCAGGTCGGCATCGTCAGCTGGGGCCGGGGCCGGGGCCGGGGCCGCCCGGACTACCCGGGCGTCTACACCGAGGTCTCGCACTTCGTCCGGCCCCGGTCCGGGCCGGCCACCGGATCACCGCACGTCCGGCCGGTGATCACGACTGAGCCACCCCGGGGGCGTCCGCACCGACGGGTGCCCCCGGACCCAGCTCCACATGCGGCTCGCCCGCGTCCTCCAGCTCCAGCACCCACACCTCGTTAGCGCCCTCACGGAGCACCGGACCCGGCACGTACAGGGTCCGCTGCGGGCCCGCCGACCAGTACCGGCCCAGGCAGAAGCCGTTCACCCAGACGAATCCGCGCGTCCAGCCCGGCAGTTCGAGCCCCGCGTGATCGACGCCGGAAGCACCGGAAGCACCGGAAGCACCGGGAACACCGGAAGCACCGGGAACGCCTGAAGGGCCTGAAGCACCCGCGGTCCCCTCGATGGTGAACGTCCCCCGGAACAGGCCCGTCCGGCCGGCGTCCCCCGCCCCCGCAGCGGACTCCACCGGTTTGAACGGGACCGCCGCCACCGCGCCCGCCGCCTCGAAGGCGTCCAGCCGCAGCGCCCGGGCCCGTATCCCGTGCAGATACTGCCGCTCGTGCAGCACCCCGCCCGTGACGCCCTTCGGCTCGCCCAGCCGCGGCCCGTAGTTGACCCGGCCCAGCGACTCCACCCACAGCTCGACCTCCGCCGGACCCGCCACCGGCTCCGGCAGCGTGCCGGAATCCTCGGTCAGCACCCCGGCCCGCACCCCGTCCACGTACACCACCGCCCGGTCCCGCAGCCCCGAGGCCCCCAGGGGATACGCCCGGCGGGGCCCCGGAACCGTCACCCGGTAGCGCACGAGCCCCCGGTCCACGCCCAGCTCCTCGAACGTCGGCGGCACCCCCGACCCCGTCTCCGGATCACCCAGCGCCTCCGTCACGTCCCCGAGCCCGGCCCACCCGTCCAGCTCCACTCGCACCGGCGCGGCGAGCCCGGCCGGCTCCTGCGGCAACGCGGGCAACGGCCCCTCGGCGTAACCCTCCAGGACCTTCCGGAACAGCCAGAACTTCTCCGTGGCCCGCCCGTACTCGTCGACCGGCGCGTCGTAGTCGTACGACGTCACCGTCGGCTGGAACGACTCGTCCTGCAGGGGACCGGACCGGTTCGCCCCCGCCCAGCCCCCGAAGTTCGTCCCCCCGTGCGCCATGTAGATGTTCACCGAGGCCCCGCACTCCAGGATCTCCCGCAGCGCCCCGGCCGCCTGCTCCGGATCCCGCAGCACCGGCTCGGCCCCCCAGTGGTCGAACCAGCCGCACCAGAACTCCATGCACATCAACGGGCCCTTCGGCTGATGCCGGCGCAGCACGTCGAAGCCCTTCCGCGCCCCCGAACCGAAGTTCGCCGTCGCGAGGAGGCCCGGCACCGAGCCGCCGGTCAGCATGTGGTCCTCCGGGCCGTCCGACGTGAACAGGGGAACCGTCACCCCGCACTGCCGCAGCAGCCCCGCCAGCCACTCCAGATACGCGGCGTCACTGCCGTAACTCCCGTACTCGTTCTCCGCCTGCACGAGGATCACCGGACCGCCCCGGGACACCTGCCGCTGCACCACCTGCGGCAGCAGCACCCGGAACCACCGCTCGACCACCGCCCGGTACTCCGCGTCCCGGGTCCGCACCCGCCGCCCGAACCGGCCCGTCACCCACACCGGAAGACCGCCGTTCTCCCACTCGGCGCAGATGTACGGACCCGGCCGCACGATCGCCCACAGCCCCGCCCGCCGAGCCGCGTCCAGGAACCGGCCGAGCGCCCCGGCATCCCGGATCTCGCCCTCCCGGGGCTCATGCAGATTCCACGGTACGTACGTCTCGACGCAGTTCAGCCCCATCGCGGCGAGCATCGCGAGCCGGTGCCCCCACTGCTCCTCGTGCACCCGGAAGTAGTGCAGGGCGCCCGACAGCAGCCGTACGGGCTTCCCGTCGAGCCGGAAGCAGTCGTCCCCCACGGTGAAGTCGGTCATGGTGCTCGTACGCTCCTGTGCTCGGCCGCACCCGCGGCCATCCGGTGAAGTGGTCCGACCACCTTCACCTCTGGCGCGCACCGGGTCCATGGACAAAGATCGCTGCTGATTGGACACAACGCCCAGGAAGCGGGAAGGAAGAAGCGGAATGCCGACCTACCACACCTGGATGCGTTTCTTCACCCCGAGCCCGCTCCACCACCGCCTGGGCCTCGTCTGCCTCGGCGTCGGCCTCCAGCACGGCGCGCTGCCCCCCGTCGGCCCCCGCACCCTCGACCACCACGTCGCCGTGATCGTCAACTCCGGCACCGGCTGGTTCAAGGGACCCGACGGCCGCCGCACCCCCGTCACCGGCCCCAGCCTCATCTGGCTGACCCCCGGCACACCCCACCACTACGGCGCCGACCCCGGCACCGGCTGGGACGAGAGCTTCGTCGACTTCACCGGCCCCGCCACCACCACCTACACCGAACTCGGCTACATCGAGCCCGACCGCCCCCTCGTCCCGCTCTCCGACACCGCGGCCGCCCGCGCCGCCATCGGCCGCATCGTGCGCGCCGCCCGGCGCGGCAACCCCCTCCTGGAGGTGGAGACCGGGGCCGCCGTCCACGAACTCCTCGTATCCCTGCGCCGCGCCCGCGCCGACATCGGCCCCGACGGCGACCCCGTGCTCCAGGCACTGGCCCGCGACGCCTACCAGCCGCTCACCGTCGCCGAGCACGCCTCCCGGCACGGCATGACCCCCGGCGAACTGCGCACCGCCGTGAGGCGAGGCGCCGGATGCAGCCCCAAGGACTACCTGCTCGGCATCCGCCTCGGCCGGGCCAAGGAACTCCTCGCCACCACCGACCTCCCCGTCGCCGCCGTGGCCCGCCGCGTCGGCTACGACGACCCGGCCTACTTCTCCCGGCTCTTCGCCCGCCGCGTCGGCACCGCCCCCGTCCGCTTCCGCGAACAGCAGGGCCGCAGCGTGCCCGGCGGCTGGAGCGACCAGGTACCCGACCCCGACGACCCGCCGACGATCACCACCTGACAGCGGCGGTCTAAGCTCGCTGACCATGAGTACGAGCGAAACCGACGCGTCCGTCCAGACCGAGCTGAACCGGCTGCGCGAGAGCATCGACAACATCGACGCCGCCGTCGTCCACATGCTGGCCGAACGCTTCAAGGCCACCCAGCAGGTCGGCCGCCTCAAGGCGGACCACAAACTGCCGCCCGCCGACCCCGCCCGCGAGACCCGCCAGATCGCCCGGCTCCGGCAGCTGGCGCAGAGCGCGAACCTGGACCCGGCGTTCGCCGAGAAGCTGCTGAACTTCATCATCGCCGAGGTGATCCGCCACCACGAGCGCATCGCCGACGAAACGGAACACGGGGGCGCCGGCCGACGCGCTACGGCCTCCGGGGCCTGAACGGCCCCCAGGGCCACCTGCCGAACCCCCGCGGAACCCCATGGCCACCCCCGTGCGCAGCACCGCTCCGATCCCCGCACCGGCCGCCGCCCCCAGTACCGGCCCGACCACGTACATCCACAGCCGCCAGGCCTCCCCGGACAGCAGAGCCGGGCCGAACTGCCGGGCCGGATTGGCCGATCCGCCGCTCAGCGGACCGAGCACCGCGATGACGAGCGCGGTGAGGAGCCCGACGGCGTACGGGAGGAGTCTTCGGCCCACCGGGCGCGCCATGAGCCCGGCGAGCAGCAGCGTCGACACGGCCAGCACCCCGGCCTCGGCCGCCACCACGGACGCACCGCCCCACGCCGGATCGGGCCGCACCGCCGCGTAGCCGACCGGCTGCCGGGAGACCGCGAGGCCCCCACACGAGCCCCGCCGGCCACGTTCCCACCACCGAGCCACCCAACTGCGCGACGCAGTAAGGCACCACATCCTGCCCCCGGAACATCCCGAGCCGCCACAGGGCGAAGGTGATCGCCGGATTCACACGCCCGCCGGAGCACCGCCCCGGCGCGGAGAGCATGAGCACGGCCAGCAGCGCTCCGACACCCGCCCCCAGCACGGCGAACGCAACCCCGCCGCCCCCGACCACGTCCGACGCGAAGAGCCACCGCACGCCGGTCACGACGGACAGGAGCAGCAGCGCCGTCAGCCCGAACTCACAGACCGCACGGACCACGAGGCCGGGGGAGGCGGAAAGGGCCGGGTCGGGAAGGCCGGCAGGGGCATCGCACGCAGGCGTGAGCATCATGAGGACGTCCTCGGTACTCGATGTGCCGCGCCGAGGAGATGGTAAGCGGCACCAGCCCCCCGGGAGGGTACCCGCCCCGCCCCCGGTCCGCCCGTACGCCCAGCGAGAACCCCCTGTGCCCGCCCCACCCCGTACGGCAGCATGGGGCCATGTCCGTACTGACGCGCGACGAAGCGCAGACCCGAGCCCAGATCCTCGACGTGGAGCGGTACACGATCGCCCTCGACCTCACCACCGGCGAGGACACCTTCGACTCCCGCACCGCCATCCGGTTCACCGCCCGCGCGGCCGGAGACACCTTCGTCGAGGTCAAGCCCGCCACCCTGCGCTCGATCAGCCTCGACGGACAACCCCTGGACCCCGCCCTCCTCGACGGCAACCGCTACCCCCTCACCGGACTCGGCGCCGGCCCCCACGAACTGCACATCGACGCCGCGATGCACTACTCCCGCACCGGCGAGGGCATGCACCGCTTCACCGACCCCACCGACGGCGAGACCTACGTCTACACCCAGCTGTTCATGGAAGACGTCCAGCGCGTCTTCGCAGCCTTCGACCAGCCCGACCTCAAGTCCGTCTTCGCCATCGACGTCACCGCCCCCGAAGGCTGGACCGTCCTCGGCAACGGCGTCGCCGCACCCACGGGGGAGGGGCACTGGACCATCGCCCCCACGCCCCTCGTCTCCACCTACCTCGTCGCGGTCGCCGCCGGACCCTGGCACTCCGTCACCACCGAACACGCCGGACTGCCCTTCGGCATCCACTGCCGCCGCTCCCTCGCGCCGTACCTGGACGCCGACGCCGACGAGATCCTCGACATCACCCGCGCCTGCTACGACCGCTACCACGAGAAGTTCGACGAGCCCTACCCGTTCGACTCCTACGACCAGGCCTTCGTCCCCGAGTTCAACGCCGGCGCCATGGAGAACCCCGGACTCGTCACCTTCCGCGACGAGTTCGTCTACCGCTCCGCCGTCACCGACACCGAGCGCCAGACCCGCGCCGTGGTCATCGCCCACGAGATGGCCCACATGTGGTTCGGCGACCTCGTCACCCTGACCTGGTGGGACGACATCTGGCTCAACGAGTCCTTCGCCGAGTACATGGGCTACCAGACGCTCACCGAAGCGACCCTTCCCCGAGCTCTCAACTCCGTCTCCGCAGGGGAGGCACTCTTCCCCGACACCTGGGTCGACTTCGGCGTCACCCGCAAGGGCTGGGGCTACGACGCCGACCAGCGCCCCTCCACCCACCCCGTCGCCCCGGACCCCGACGCCGTCCCCGACACCGCCTCGGCCCTCCTCAACTTCGACGGCATCAGCTACGCCAAGGGCGCCTCCGCCCTGCGCCAGCTCGTCGCCTGGCTCGGCGAGAAGGACTTCCTGGCCGGCATCAACACCCACTTCGCCCGCCACAAGTTCGCCAACGCCACCCTCGCCGACTTCATCGACAACCTGGCCTCCGCCACCGACCGAGACGTCCACGCCTGGGCCGATCAGTGGCTGCGTACCACCGGCATCGACACCCTCACCGCCGGGATCGGCGCCCCCGAGCCCGCCGCGCCCGCCACGGGCGGCAACGGCAAGGGCAACGGGCAGTCCTGGTCCCTCACCGTCACCCGCGACGGCTCCCGCCCCCACCGCATCACCGTCGGCGCCTACGACCACGCCCTCAACACCCAGGCAGGCCCCGACCACCTCGCTCCGCGCGACCGCTTCGAGATCGACGTACCCGGCGACGGGACGCCCACGGTCCGCCCCGGCCGCCGCCCCGCCCTCGTCGTCCTCAACGACGGAGACCTCACCTACGCCAAGGTCCGCCTGGACACCGCCTCCTGGGACACCGTCCTGACCGGCCTCTCCGGCATCCCCGACGCACTCACCCGGGCCGTCGTCTGGAACACCGCCCGCGACATGGTCCGCGACGGCGACCTGAACCCCGCCACCTACCTCGCGACCGCCCGCACCCACCTCCCGCACGAGAGCGACCTCGCCCTCGTCCAGGGCGTCCTCACCTTCGCCGCCGGACAGATCACCGCCCGCTACGTCGCCCCCGAGGACCGTCCGGCCGCCCTCGCCACCCTCACCGACCTCTGCCGCGACCTCATCCGCCGCACCGAGGACGGCTCACAGCCCGGCCTGCGCCTCATCGCCGTACGCCACTTCATCGACGCCGCCACCCAGCCCGACACCCTGCGCAGCTGGCTCGACGAAGACACCGTCCACGGCGGACCCGAGCTCGACCCCGAACTGCGCTGGCGCATCCTCACCCGGCTCGCCGTCCTCGGCGCCACCGACGAGACCACCATCGCCGCCGCACTCAAGGCCGACCCCAGCGCCACCGGCCGCGAGGGCGCCGCCCGCTGCCGCGCCGCCCTGCCCACCCCCGAGGCCAAGGCCACCGCCTGGGAAGCCCTGTTCACCGACGACACCCTGTCCAACTACCTCTTCACCGCCACCGCCCAGGGCTTCTGGCAGCCCGGACAGGAAGAACTCCTCGCCGCGTACGTGCCCCGCTTCTACCCGGAAGCCACCGCACTCGCCGCCCGCCGGGGCCCCGCCATCGCCGAGGCCGCCGGACGCCACGCCTTCCCCGCCTACGCCGTCGACCCCGAGAGCCTCGCCACCGGCACCCGCGCGCTGGAGGACCCGGCCCTCATCCCCGCCCTGCGCCGCAAGCTCGTCGACCAGCTCGACGACCTCCGCCGCGCCCTCGCCGTACGGACGGACGCCGACGCGACCGGCTGACCCGACGCGCACGGTCGCGGGGCGGGGACCGTTCCCCGCCCCGCGACCGCAACGGGACCACCGGGCGGTACGGAGGATCAGCCGTTGCCGTTGCCGCTGCCGTCGTCCGGGGCGTCGTTCCCGGAGCCGCCCGCCGTCCGAAGGTCTGCGAGCAGCTCCGCCTGGCCTGCCAGCACCCCGGTCAGGATCGTCCGCGCCACCCGCAGCAGCTCCGCCACCCCTGGGTCGGCCAGCGTGTAGTGGACGGCCGAGCCCTCCCGCCGGGCCGTCACCAGACCGGCGCGGCGCAGCACGGCCAACTGCTGCGAGAGATGGGCGGCCTCGACCCCCACCTCGCTCAGCATCTCCGAGACCGCGTGCTCACGTTCACTGAGTAGTTCGAGCACCCTGATCCGGACCGGATGCCCCAGCGTCTTGAAGAACTCCGCCTTCAATCGGTACAGCGGCGCACTCACCGGCGGGGCCCCGTTCCGCACACCGGGAAGCCGGCGCACCACAGCTGACCAGAACTCTTCTCCATGGGTTCATCCTCGCGCCTTCGCACCCCGAGGATGAACCCGGGGACCGGCCGGCCGCGTCAGGCCTTCTTCAGGAACTCGGTCCGCAGTACGAGCCCCTTGACCTTCTTCGTGCTGCACTCGATCTCACCGGCGCGCCCGGTGAGCCGGATGTTCTTCACCAGAGTGCCGCGCTTGAGCGTCTCCGACGTGCCCTTCACCTTCAGATCCTTGACCGTGGTCACGGAGTCACCGTCCGCCAGCACGGTCCCGTTGCTGTCCTTCACGACGATGTCGCTCATGGCGCGTTCCTGCCCTTCTCCACCCGGTGCAGCTCTTGCACCGGACATCTCTCGGCGATCACGGAGACCCACCGTTCCGCCGCAGCGGAAGCGTGATCCAGATGCTCTTGCCGCCCTCGTCCACGTCACCCCGCACCACCGCGCTGCCGCCCAGACCATGGGTCAGCTCCATCACCGTGGCGAGACCCCGCCCGGGAGCCGTCCCGGCGCAGGCGAACAGAGCCGGCCGGTACGGGTGACGGTCGTGCACACCGAAAGCGAACGCGTCAGGACCGCCCGCGAACACCACCGTCACGTTCGGCGAGAGCACCGCCGCGTGCCGCACACTGTTGGCCACCAGCTCACTGAGGATCAGCAGCGCCGGATCCCGGCACGGATCCTGGCGCCCCACCCACTCCGTCAACACCTGCTCGGCGGTCTCCCGGGCAATGCGCACGGCCGACCCCACCGCGGGCAGCGTCAGCACATGCCGGTGGGGCAACGCACCCGGTGGCGTGATCATCGGGCGGGCTCCTCGGCCGGGAGCGCCGCAGCCTCCCGGCCACACCGGGGCCGCACCACCCCGGCCGCCGCCAGACGGTCCCGCGCCCCACCGAACGCCTCGGACACCGTGGCGTACTCGCACCCCTCCCGCCGCAGCACCTCCAACGCCCCCATCGACTCCAGCGTCCGCCGCTGACCGGGACGGATCCCGGAGGCCAGCACCACGATGCCCCGCCCGTTCAGCCGGTGCACGGCGTCCCTGAGCGCCAGCGCACCGGTGGCGTCCACCGTGGTCACCCGGCACATGCGCAGGATCACCATCCGTACGCCGGAGACCTCGGCGAGCTCCAGCAGGGAACGGTGCGCCCCGGCGAAGAACAACGGCCCCTCGACCCGGTACGCCACCACATGCCCGGCCAGCCCGGCGAACTCCCCGTCACCGTACGACTCCGTGTCCGGCAGCTCCGACACCGAACCGCCCAGCGGATCCATCCGGTCCACCCGCGCCTCGGCCGCGACCGCGCGCAGAGCCAGGACGCCGGCCACCACCAGCCCGATCACGACCGCCAGCACCAGATCCAGCACCAGCGTCGCGACCGCCGTCAGCACGAGCACCACCGCATCCGAACGCGTCGCCCGTGCCATCGCCCGCAACGCCCCCACCTCGACCATCCGGACCGCCGTGGCCAGCAGCACCCCGGCCAGCGCGGCGAGCGGGATCCGCGACACCAGCGGAGCCGCCGCGAACACGACCACCGCCAGCACCGCCGCGTGCGTCAGCGCCGCCAGCCGCGAACCCGCGCCCGTTCGGACATTGACCGCCGTCCGCGCGATGGCCGCCGTCGCGGGCACCCCGCCGAACAACGGCACGGCCAGATTCGCGATCCCCTGCCCGAACAACTCCCGTTCCGCATCGTGCTTCTGCCCGGTCGTCATCCCGTCGGCCACCGTCGCCGACAGCAGCGACTCCAGCGCGGCCAGCGCCGCGACCGCGACCGCCGGAGCCAGCAGCGAACCCACCGCCGACAGATCCAGGAACCCGAGCGAAGGGGCCGGAAGACCGGCGGGCAGCACACCGATCGATGCCGCCCCGTCAAGGTGGAACACCTGCGCCGCCAGCGTCGCGGCGACCACCGCGACCACCGAGAACGGCACCCCCGGAAACCGGCGTGCCCCGGCCAGCATCAGCCCCGCCACTCCGACGGTGATCGCGAGCGAGGTCCAGTTCGGGCCGCCGGCGAACTCCCCGACCGCCCGCCACGCCACCACCAGCACCTTGTCGCCTTCCGGCGCGGCCACCCCCAGGGCGTTCGGGATCTGCTGGAGAGCGATGACGCACGCGATGCCGAACGTGAACCCCTCGACCACCGGCGCCGGGACATACCGCATCGACCGCCCCGCCCGCAGCAGCGCCAGCACGACCAACAGGGCCCCCGCCATCAGCCCCACGGTCAGCACCCCGCCCGGACCGTACTCCGCGACGATCGGCACCAGGACCACCGTCATCGCCCCGGTCGGACCCGACACCTGAAGGTTCGACCCACCGAACACCGCGGCCAGCGCCCCCGCCACCACGGCGGTCACGAGCCCCGCCTCCGCGCCAAGACCCGACGCCACCCCGAAACCGAGCGCGAGAGGCAGCGCCACGATCGCCACCGTCAGACCGGCGAGCAGATCACGACGCGGAGCACGGGCCATGGCCTCGAAGTCGGCGCGTACGGGCAGCAACGCCCGCACCCGCCGCCGCCCCCGGGCCGCCCGTCCGCCCACCGCCGTATCCGGGTACGTACTCACCGCGCGGACACCTCGGCCTCCCGCAGCTCGGCGAGCAGCCCGTCCCGGTCGGTCAGCATCCCGGTCAGAATCCGCCGCGCGGCCCGCATCAGCTCGGCGACATCACCGCCCGCCAGCTCGTACACCACAGTGGAGCCCTCCCGGGTCGCGGTGACGATGCCGGACCGGCGCAACACCGCCAGCTGCTGCGAGAGCGCCGAGGGCTCCACCTCGATCGCGGCCAGCAGATCCCGTACCGGCAACGGCCCCGCCTGGAGCAGCTCCAGGACCCTGATGCGCACCGGATGCCCGAGCATCCGGAAGAACTCCGCCTTGGCCTGATACAGGGGGACCGGCACGGCGGGGCCTCTCCTCGGCAGTACGTCACCACCGCGGGCGGGAGAGCCGAGCGGGGGCCGTCGCCCGCACACGGCGGCGGAACGGCCCACACAGCATGTAGTGAATTGCAGAATTTCGCAATTCACTCATTGGGCAACAGCCGGGGCGGGACCGCCCCGGCCACCCCTTCGAACCCGCCCCGCCCCAGGGCGAGACCTCCCGGGTACGCCCCGGGCGAGACCTCTCAGGTACGCCCCGGGCCCGGCTGCCCCC
>NZ_NEUE01000054.1 GCF_002910905.1 Streptomyces sp. SM11
CACGCCGACCCCCACCGGCCACACGCCGCACCCCACGCACTCGCCGAGCCACCCGGGTGAGCTGCCCGACACCGGCTCCCGGGGCGGAGAATGGATCATCGGGTCCATCGCGGCAGCGCTGGTGGCCGCCGGCGGCACGGTCCTCGTGGCCACGCGCAGGGCTCGTCGCCGCACCTTCTAGCAGGCGCGAAGCAGCACCCGTTAGCGTGGTTCGATGACCGAACCGCTGCTGCACCTCGCCGAAGCACCACTGTGGGAGGCGGCCCGCGGGACAGGGACGTACGAGATGTCCACCCGCGGCCGCACCCTCCAGGAGGAGGGCTTCATCCACCTCTCGCTGCCCCACCAGCTCCCTGGTGTGGCCCGGATGCTGTACGGGGACGGGGACGGCGGTCGGGACCTCGTGGTCCTGGTCGTCGACCCCGACCGCCTCGCCGACCCCGTCCGGTACGAGGCGATGAGGCCCGGCGGCGAGGAGTTCCCGCACCTGTACGGACCGCTCCCGGTGGGCGCGGTCGTGGAGGTGCGGCCCTGGCACGGGGAACCCCTGGCACGGTGAACAACGAGAGGAAGACGAACCCAGTGATCGGCCCCCTCACCGCGGTGACCGGAGCGACCGGAGCGGTCGGCGGCCGGGTCGCCCGGCGGCTCGCCCGGACCGGCGTACCCGTACGGCTTCTCGGCCGCGACCCCGCCCGACTGCCCGACCTGCCCGGCGCCGACCACGCGCCCGCCGCCCCCTACGGCGACGGGGAGGCCATGCGCCGGGCCCTCGACGGGGCCCACACCCTGTTCCTGGTCTCCGCCCACGAAAGCCCCTACCGGGTCCGCGAACACACCACGGCGATCGACGCCGCCGTGGCCGTGGGCGTGGAGCGGATCGTGTACGTGTCCTTCCAAGGGGCCGCGCCCGACGCCACGTTCACCTTCGCCCGCGACCACTGGGACACCGAGGCCCACCTCCGTACGGCCGAGGTGCGCCACACCTTCCTGCGCGACAACTGGTATCTGGCGGGGCTGCCCGCGATGGCCGGGACCGACGGGGTGCTGCGCGGGCCGGGCGGCGACGGACAGGTGGCGGCCGTCGCCCACGAGGACATCGCCGACGCGGCGGTGGCCGTGCTGCTGGACGAGGGCACGGACCACGACGACCGGGTCTACGACCTCACCGGACCCGAGGCGTTCACCCTCGCCGAGGCGGCCGAAGAGCTGAGCCGGGTCACCGGGCGCCCCGTCGTCTACGTGCCCGAGACCCGCGAGGAGGCTTACGCATCCCGGGCCGGCTACGGGGCGGAGGACTGGGAGGTGGCCGGCTGGGTCACCTCGTACGAGGCCATCGCGAACGGGGAACTGGCCGCCGTCTCCGACGCGGTGCCCACGCTCGCCGGGCACCCGGCGAAGAGCTTCGCCCAGTTCCTGGTGGAGAACCCGGACAGCTACCGCCACCTGCTGCCCGGCGGCTGACCGGGAGAACCCCGCCTCACCGCCACGGGAGGTGCCGCCACGGACTGCCCTCGCTCTCCGCCAGCAGACGGTGGGCGAGGACGTTCTTCTCGTAGAACGGCCCGTACTCCTCCTCGTCGAACCGCAGCACCCGCCCCAGCGAGTAGCCCGCCGAGAACTCCTCCCAGGAGCGGTGGGCCGACTTGCTCAGCGCCCCGGCGTAGACGATCGCCTGCTCCGCGTCGGCGGGGGCGCAGTAGCGCGCCGACAGCCCCCAGCGCGCCAGGTTCACCGCCCGCCCGTAGTCGTACGCGACCGTCGTGTGCACCCGGCCGTCCGGCGGCAGCAGCCCGTCGGCCCGGAACCGGGCCTCGTAGCGCATGATCCGGCGCACCAGCTCCTCGATGCCCTTCACCGTGCCCGGGTCCGCCCCCAGGTCCTGCGCGTGGCCCGCCGCGGTCTCGCGCCACAGGTCGGCCGAGGGCGACTCGCCCAGCGCGGACGCCAGCTGGTCGCGGGTGCGCAGCACGAAGTCCGGTTCCGGCGGGCTGTTGCGGGCCTCCAGCAGGGTGTCCAGCTGCCTGCGCCACTCCGCGTGGCCGGTGATGCCCCACGACTCGCGGAGCAGATCACGCTCGGTGGTGTACTCGCGGTAGACCGTGCCGACCTCGTTCCACGGCACCGCGTTCCCGATCGCCAGATGCGCCCCGCAGGCCAGCCCGTACGCCAGCGGCCCGTGCAGCGCACCGTGGCGCAGCGCGAGCAGCCGGTTCTCCGGGAGGCGGTCGTTCTCCGCGTACGCGCGCTGCCACAGCGCCAGGTCCGTCGGGCCCGTCGGCAGCAGCAGTTGGCCGGGCGTCCCCACGTTCACCCCGAGGAACACGTGCGGGTCGGACCAGCCGAACTCGGCGGCCCACCGCAGCGAGACCCCGTGGAAGACCCAGTCCGGATGCCAGGCGGGCAGCATGCCCCGGGTGAGCACCGGGCGGCAGACGAAGCCGGCCGGGTCGTGGTGCGCGCGCCAGGTGATGGTGTCCGGTTTCGCGTCCGCCTCGGCGCGCGGGGCCGGGATGTACAGCTCGGCCCCGGCGAGCGCCGCCAGTTGGGCCCGGGCGTCGCCGCGCAGCGCCGCCTCGTGGAGGAGCTGCTCGGTCTCGGACGGCGGGACCCAGGGGGCGGGTGTCCAGGGGGCCGGGGGCGTGGTGGGGAGATTCGGGTTCATGACCAGGGGATGTTCCGGTAGGGGCCGGCGGGGTCCTGGGTCAGGATGTGGTGCTCGGCGAGCGACTGCCGGTACGTCGGCTCCGCCGCCTCCGGGCCGTCGTCCTCGGCCCGGTGGACCACCCGGGCCATGAGGTAGCCGAGGGAGAAGTCCGCCCACGAGGAGTAGGCCGCCCGGGCGAGTTCGCCGACCCGCAGCACGTCCTGCTCGGCCTCGTGCGGATCGCCGTACCGGGCGCCGAGCGCGAGCCGTACGACGTTGACCGCCCGGCCGAGGTCGAAGGCGGCCAGGGTGTCGACGCGACCGTCCGGGGCGAGCACGCCGTCGGCCCGGAACCTCTCCTCGTACAGGGTGATGTGACGCAGCGCCCGGTCCGCGACCGCCCGGTCGTCGGCGTCGCGCGCGGCGAAGGCACGGGCCACCGCATCGGACCACTCCTCGCGCGTCGGCGTGCGCCCCAGCCGGTGCGCCAGGGTGTGCCGGGTCCGCAGGACGCCTTCCTGGACGCGTCCGACCAGCTGGTTCCTCATCAGGGACGCGAGGCGGTCGCGGTACTCGGCGCGGTGCGGGATGCCCCACGGGCTGCGCAGCCGGGCCCGGTCGGCCGCGTAGTTCTCGTAGGCGGCGCCGAGCCGGTTCCAGACCAGGCCGTTGGTGACGGCCAGATGGGCGCCGAGCGCCAGCCCGTGGGCGAGCGGCCCGTGCAGCGGCCCGCCGCCGTCGGTGAGCAGGACGCCCCGCTGGGCCCCGCCGGAGTGCTCGTCGGCCCTCGCCCAGGCCTTCAGGCGCTTGGGCCGGGCGTCGACCATCGCCGCGAACGGGGTGCCGTGGTTCACCGCGAGCCGGCGCACGTCGTACGGCCAGGTCCGGGCCAGCTCGCCGATGCTCACCTCGCGGAAGACCCACTCCGGGTGCCAGGGCGGCAGCATCCCCTGGGTCAGGACCGGGACGCAGGTCCGCCCGGAGACCTCGTCGCGGATCGCGGGCAGGGGGGCCGTCCAGCCGGGGACGTCCGCGTGCAGCCGGGCGACGAGCACGTACAGCCGGGTCCGCGCGAGCAGCTCCACGACCGCGTCGGCGCTGCCGCTCGCGACGGCCGCGGACAGTGCGCGCTCGATCTCCGTGGGCGGCGTGGGCGGTGGGTACGCCGGTGGGTGCGGCGCTGTTCGCGCGGACGGTGACAGAACCGGCCCGCACCCGCCGTGCGCGGCGGCCACCGCTCGGCCGCTCTCTGTTTCTGTCCCGTTCCCCGTAGTCACGGTGAGATCCTACGGAACGGGGTCCGGCGGCCGGCCGGGGGAGGCCCGCAGGCTGGTCCCGTGGGAGGTCAGAGCCCGGCCGGGCGCACCAGCCCCGACTCGTACGCGAACACCGCCGCCTGGGTCCGGTCGCGGACACCCAACTTGACCAGAATCCGGCCCACATGGGTCTTCACCGTCTGCTCCGCCACGATGAGCTGCCGGGAGATCTCCGCGTTCGACAGGCCCCCGGCGATCAGCGTCAGCACCTCCGTCTCCCGCTCCGTCAGGTCCCCGATCCGCGCCTTGAGCGGCGGGCGCGGGGCCCCGGCCGTCCGGGAGAACTCCACGATCAGCCGCTTGGTGATGTTCGGCGAGAGCAGCGCGTCGCCCGCCGCCACCACCCGTACCGCCTGGGCGAGTTCGTCGGCGGAGGCGTCCTTCAGCAGGAAGCCCGAAGCGCCCGCGCGCAGTGCCTCGTAGACGTACTCGTCGAGATCGAAGGTGGTCAGCACGAGCACCTTCACCGTCGAGCCCTCGGGGGAGGTGATCCGCCGGGTGGCCTCGATGCCGCCCAGCTCCGGCATCCGGATGTCCATCAGGACGACGTCCGGAGCGAGTTCGGCGACCTTGGCGACCGCGTCGAGCCCGTTGACGGCCTGCCCGACGACTTCGATGTCCGGCTCGGCGTTCAGCAGGACGGTGAAGCCCTGGCGGACCATCATCTGGTCGTCGGCGATCACGGCGCGGATGGGCGGTGTCATGGGGCGTCCTCGGCAGGGTCAAGGGCAGGGGCGGTGGTGGCGGGCAGGATCGCGGAGACCTCCCAGCCGCCGTCGGCGGTCGGCCCGGTGGCGAGCTCACCGCCGAGCATCGCGGTCCGTTCGCGCATCCCGAGCAGGCCGTGACGTACCCCGGGGGAGGGGGCGGCCGGCCGGTCCGGCGGGGAGTTGGCGACCCGGACGGTCACCCCGGCGGGCCGGTGGCCGATCGTCACCTCGGCGCTCGCACCGGGCGCGTGGCGCATCACGTTGCTCAGCGCCTCCTGCACGATGCGGTACGCCGACAGCTCGACGCCCGGCGACAGCGGGCGGGGTTCGCCGGTGGTGGCGACGGTGACGGCGAGACCGGCGGAGCGCACGGTGGCGACCAGCTCGTCGAGCCGGTCGAGGCCGGGCTGCGGGGCATGCCGGGTACTCTGCGTCGGCGCGTCCTCCGAGCGCAGGACGCCCAGCACCCTGCGGAGTTCGGCGAGGGCTTCGAGGGCGTTCTCGCGGATGCCGGTCAGATTCTCCCGCAGCTCCTCGGTGGGGTGCTCGACCAGGTGCGGGGCGACCTGCGCCTGGATGGAGATCACCGACATGTGATGGGCGACCACGTCGTGCAGTTCGCGGGCGATCCGGCCGCGCTCCTCCAGCAGGGTGCGCCGGGCCCGCTCCTCGGCGGTCAGCTCGACCTGGACGACGAGGTCCTTACGGGCCAGGCGCACGCTGCGGAGCGCGACGCCGAGGACCAGGGCGGTGACGAACACCAGCGCGGACACCAGGGAGTTGACGTGCGGCAGTCGAGGCGTGTAGAGGGCCAGGGGCAGCGCCACCCCCAGCGTGATCGCCAGCGCTGCCACCGCGCGCCGGGGCCGGACCCGCAGCGCCAGCAGGAACAGCGCAGCGCCCTGCAGAGCCACTCCCGCGAAGGGCCGGGGATACAGCAACTCCGGGCTCATGGGGAAGGCGGCGGGGATCCACGGGTAGGAACCCTCCGAGGGCGCGGTGGCCTCGGTGACCAGCACCGTCACGACCGACAGCGCGGTCGCCGTCCACCAGGCCCCCACGGGACGGATCATTCCGGCCACCAGCGCCGCGGACTGCGCGCCGGCGGCCAGTACCGCGAACAGGTAGACCGTGCCTCCGTGCGGGACGAGTTCGTTGGTACGGATCACCATGGTGCCGACCGCGGTGATCACCAGCAGGACCAGGAACACCGGCCGCCACACCGGCGAGTCGGGCTCTCCCATGCGCGGCACCCGGTCGGCGGGCGCCGCCCACAACTCCTCGAACAGGGCACGCGGCGCACGGCGCACCGCCGCCCGCAGGCGTACCGCTCCCGATGACGTCACCGCCCCCACCGCCCCCTCGGCTCCACTCCCGCACAGACTAGGCACGACGTGCGTGTCCCTTCCGTTCGGGGGAGGACTCCCGGACGGCGAGGGAGCCCCCGCCGGGGCGCCGCCCGCCCTGCTCGTAACCCCGGAACGCGGCCCAGCACACCAGCAGGGCCAGCGCGAACGGCGGCAGCCAGAGCAACCGGGCGAGCACCCAGCCGGGGCCGTCGGGCACGGTGTGCAGCCCCGCTAGCGGGCCGTCCGCGATCAGCAGCGCGCTCATCGTGACGACGATCATCGCGGTCTGGTGCCAGAGGAACACGGTCATCGCGGACAGGTTCACCACCGCCACCACCGCCCAGAGGGCGGGCCTCCGCAGCGCCCGGCGCAGGGGCCCGAGCAGCAGCAGCGCCGCCCCGCACTGCGCCAGGCCGAACGCCACGGCGGCCAGGCTCGGCGGATCCAGATTGGACATCCGGCCGCCGGGAACGCCGACCATAGCGGCCGGGTACCCGGCCCACAGCACGAGCGCGCCGGCCGCCGAGGCCCCGCCGAGCAGCAGCGCCCAGCGGCCCGTCCGGCCGCGCATCCCGCCCCGGGCCACCAGCGCCCCCAGGCAGTAGGGCACCAGCCAGCCCACGACGACGTTGATCCACCTCAGCTCGCGAGGACCGCCGATTCCCAGGCGTACGAGGTCGACGTGCAGCACCACCACGAGCGGCCACAGCGGGTGCAGCCGCGCCACCAGCGGGGTCAGCGCGGTCAGCGCCGCGAAGACCAGCAGGAACCACAGCGGGGACCAGACCAGCTTGACCAGCGCGCGGACCGTGGACTCGCCCACCCCGGCCATCAGCATCGCGGCCGCCGAGAGCGTCCACACCACGAGGACCGCTGCCACCGGCCGGAACAGGCGGGCCAGCCGGCCGCCCACCCACGGCCCGTACGGCACGCCCCGCTTCCGCGCAGAGGCCCAACTCCCGGCCGCCACCCGCCCGCCCACCAGGAAGAACACCGCGAGGGTCTGGAACACCCAGGAGACCGGGGTGAGGTGAGGCAGATAGGTCAGCGGGCTCGCCCCGCGCACCGTGCCGCTGTCGGTGACCAGCGCGGTCACCAGCCAGTGCCCGCCCACCACGCCGAGGATCGCCAGGGCCCGCAGGGCGTCGACGGCCCGGTCCCGGCCGGGCGGGGTGGCGGCCTCGATCCGTGCGACGAGACTAGTCACGGGAGGCCCCCAGCGGTTCGGCGCCGGCCGCGATCCGGGCCAGGTTCGTCAAGGAGCGCGAACCGGGCAGCAGATAGTCGCTGTGGCCGCCGTCGCCCGCGTCGAACACCTCGGCCCCGAACCGGTCCGCCACCGGATCCGTCCCGAAGCCGACCGTCGCGACGAACGGCACCGGCACCCGTACATGCGGCACCCGGGCGATCCAGTCCCCGCCGCTCCGGCCCGCCCACACCCGCGCCCCGGTGCGCAGCGAGGCGGCGTCCCGGGCCCCGACCCCGGGGCTGCCGTAGAGGACGAGGGCGTCGGCGGAAGTCCCCGGCGCGGACCGGGCGCAGATCACCGAACCGTAGGAGTGGCAGAGCAGGCTGATCCGGGCGGCGGGCCGCACCGCGCGCAGCCCGTCCACCAGCGCGCGCAGCCCCGGCGCGGCCTCGTCGGCCCGCCCGGTGGTCAGCGCGGCCGGGCTCACGGTGGCGGGCGTGCGGTAGCCGAGCCAGGCGACGACGGCCGCACCCTCGCCCAACTCCCGGTGCAGAGCCCTGGCATCACGCCGCAGCCGCCAGTACGCGTCCAGGCCGACGCCCGCCCCGGGCACCAGCACCGCGATCCGCCGGGCCGTGGACAGCTCTCCGAAGACCTCCGTGCTCCGGCCGCCGTCCCGCCCGTCGAAGGCGAGGAACTGCCGCCCCGGCGCGGCCATCGCCCGCAGGGAGCCCGCCCGCCGGAGGTCCCCGTGCCCCTCCGCCGCCCGTTCCGCAGCCCGGATGTCCCGCCGGCTCACCGCGTACCGCTCCTCCAGCGCCGCCGGGCTCGCGTCCCGTAGCCGCTCCGGCACGGTCGGCGCGGGGGCGGGCACGACGGCGGGCCGGGCCGCTCCGGACACCGGCACGGCCACCGCGAAGGTGACGAGGGCGGCGAGCAGGGTGCGGCGAAGACGGGATCTGCGCGGGCGGTCCGCCATGGGACGAGGTCCTTCCGTACCGGGGGCATTGCGTGCTTCCGGTACAGAAGTTATGGACGGGGGCCGGTAGTCGGCGTCCCGCTGGAGAGGGCACCTGAGGGGTGGCTCTCAGGTATGACGTGGAGGACACGACAGGGGGCCGACGCAGGCCGGTGCGGCACAGTGTCGGCCGCGGCCGGTGCGGTACGGCGTCAGCCCCGGCCGGTGTGCTCCAGGACCGCGGCGGCGAGCGGGGCGTGCACCTCGCGGGGGAGGGCGTGGCCCATGCCCGGGATCTCGACGAGCCGGGTGCCGCGGATCGCCTGGGCGAGGTGTTCGGAGTGCGGGGGCGGGAAGACGGGCTCGGCGAGAGCCGAGACGGCCAGGGTGGGCACGCGGGTCCGGGCGAGCTGCTCGGTGCGGTCCATCCCGGAGTAGTCGGCGCGGGCGTGCGCGGAACCGGCGCGATGGTGCCCGGTGTGCTCGATGATCCGGCGCTCCAGGGCGCGGGTGTGGTCGGCGTCGAAGGGGACCAGGCCGCCGCCGAGCGCCCGCCAGTGCTCCACGCGCCGCTCCAACTCGGCATCGGGTCCTCGGTCCTCGACCGGCCGGGACCACAGCTCCAGCAGGGCGGGTGCGACGCCGGGGAGCTGCTCGGGCGGGACGCGGGAGCCGTCCGGGGCGGTGTAGGGGACAGAGCTGAGCGCTCGCGTCCCGAACACCGTGGCGCTCAGCAGCCGTTCCGGGTGGTCGGCGATCAGCAACTGCGTGAGCATGCCGCCCAGCGACATCCCCACGATGTGCGCGTGCTCCACGCCGAACGCGTCGAGCACGGCCACGGCGTCCTCGGCCAGCGCGGTGAGCGGGTAGGGCCGCTCGTCGAAGGCCCAGGTGGAGCGGCCGGTGTCCCGGTGGTCGTAACGGATCACGCGATGCCGGGCGGCGAGCAGCTCCACCAGCTCGTCGGGCCAGCCGAGCCCGGACGCCTGCGCGCCCATGACCAGCAGTAGGGCGGGGGCGTCGGGAGCGCCGCGGTCCTCGGCCCAAAGGCGTATGCCGGGGGCGACTTCGACGAAGCGTTCCATGGTGGACCTCGCGGCTCTGGAGAGTCGATCGAATAGACGAGACGTATCGTCTCGTTTTGAGGCTAGCGCATCGCCGGGTGAGCGACCAGTGGTGGCGTTGAAGTCGATGGGGCGCGGGTCGAGACCGGTGGCCGGACGAGAAACGGCCCCGGTCCGTACGCGAAACGCGCGGACCGGGGCCGTCGAACCCTGGGTGGGCGATCAAGCCCTCTTGGTCTCCCAGTAATGGGGCGGGGCGATGACCTGGGGGGATCTTCCCTGCAGGGCGCTGAACTCGCTGGATGCCCCGGCCGTGATATTTGATGAATGGTGCAGCATCGTTGAGCGGTTGGAGGCTCAAACCGGTGTGCGGCCAAATGTGAGTTCGTGCTGAAGATGTTTGTATGCTGCGTCTTCCCCGGCCCAATGTACGCGTTCGCCGTGGTCGATAAGCGTCCGCCAGGAGGGTCAGGCACCTCTACTGCCAGCCGTTGAGGGAAACCTCCAGGCCTCCCGTGAAGTATCGGTGGAGGGCGCTTGCGGTGGTGTCCACGAACTCTTCGGGAATGGCGTTGACGTCAACCCAGCGGACCTGAGAGTGCTTACGGGGTTCGCGGTTCTCGGGTTCGCCGGCCCACTCGTGGGCGGTGAAGACTACGGTGAGGAAGCCATTGGGGGCTTCGACGCCCCAGGCGCCGTGGATGATGTGGGCGACCTTGAGGGACTCGGGCTTCACGGTAAGGCCGGTCTCCTCATAGAGTTCGCGGACTGCGGTCTCGGTGATGGGCTCGCCGGGTTCGCTCTTGCCGACCGGCAGGTCCCACATGCCTTGGGCGAACTTGGCGTTCTCACTGCGTTGGAGTAGGACGACGCGGTTGGTGGCCCTGTCGTGGACGATGACCGCAGCGACCAGCAGGGTCATCGAATCGAGCGGCGGTTTGAGTGCCTTCGGCTGGTTGTCGGTCTGCTGGGGCATAAGAGTCCCTTCGTAGGACTGATGGTCGAGCGAGGGCTCCGCGGGGCCGCAATAACAGTTCCGCGAAGAGAGCGGTTCGGAGAGGTTCGCCGACCCGTCTGTTCTCAGGAGCACGAGATCAACGTGCGGGAGGCTGCGCCATGGTCGATCAATCCGCAGGCTGCGTCCGTCAGGAGCGATTGCTTCGATGCTGTTGCCAGAGCCATGCGGCGTTGAGCAAGTTCATTGTCCAGTCGTCGGGGGCGGAGCCCGCGATCTCATCCCAGAGGTTCGCGCTGGCGTCGGCGAAGGCGTCCACCGCTCGGGGTGGTGCCCATGCCCAGGTAGGAAGAAACGCGACCGTCTCCTCTGCGGCTGATGGCGTGTGGCCGGCCGCGATGAGCCAGATGATCCAGTGGGCCGGATCGAGCCAGGCGGCTCCGCGGGTGGCCCAGCCCCAGTCGACGAGGTGAGCGCGGTCGTGGGCGATGAGAACGTTGTGGTTGTTCCAGTCGGTGTGGAGCAGCGCGTTCCCTGTGAAAGCTTCCGCGTCTGCGGGGTCGGCGACGTAGCCGGCCAGGCGTTGTTCGGCGTGCCGGAGATCGATGTCAGGGCAAGGGAGAGATGCGAGCTCTCGGAGGGCGTCGGTGACTATGGGCAAGTCGGGGGAGCTTGGGGAGTAGTCGGCGTGGTGGCCTCCGATGGCCTCAAAGCCGAGGACGTCCCAGCCGTCGGCGATGACGTGGAAGAGTAGGCGCGGGGCGATCTGGGTCACGTACGGGTTGATGTCTGCCTCGCGTTGCTGCGTCCAGACCCAGCGGTGGTCGGCGCGCAGGCCCTTGAGGAAGACGACTCCGCCGGCGGTGTGTGCGAGCGCGGAGAGGGAGCTGTTGAGACCGGTGCTGACGTCTTCGATCCTGAGAATTGGGCCGGTCTCGGCCTCGATGGCGGTACGAGCGCCAGAGGGGAGACCGGCGAAGGCGATGGAGGGTGCGGGCATGGCCGTCAGGTTTCCAGATCTACGGTCCAACAGGGGCCTCCGGCGCGAGGTGCCGCCGAAAGCCCCTGAAGGGATGGTCAGTTGTACGGGTTGTCGTCCCCGCAGCCGGGCGTGGTGGCCGCAGCGAAGGCGTCCACGTCGTCGATGAGGATGATCTCCGCATCAGGCTCGGACGGCGGGCGGATGGGGGTGATCTCGACTGCTACGGCGGTCATGGTTCAGCTCCTTGTAGTCGCGTGTTGGCAGTACCTGTCCAGTGGTGCCTTCGCCTCCTGGTAGACCTTGGCCAGCGGCCGGCAGACCCGGCAGGTGCCGGAGAGCTGGCAGCCGCTGCAGCCACCGGTGCGAAGCATCAGGGAGTCGGCGATGACGCCGAGGCGGCTCAGGCCCTCGACTCCCGTGGTCATGAGGGGGATCGCTGCGTCGCGGCCGACCTTGCAGATGGAAGCCATGCCGTGCGGGTCGACGTGGAAGAAGGTGTGGCCGGCGTTGCAGCCGTTGAAGGGATCGCGATCTGCGAGGTGGTCCGGGGCCTGGGTGGCGAGGGTTTCCGCGCCGCCGTAGATGGTCGGCGACATGTGGGTGTACTCGCGGTACGGCAGCCCGTAGCGATCGGCGAAGGCGCGCATCTGGTCAGCCTCATGGGTGTTGTGCCGCGTGATGATCAAGGCAAGGTCGAGGGGTAGCCCGGCTTCGTGGGCTGCGTTTAGCCCTTTGACGAACATGCGGTACGCGCCCCGACGCCGGGTCAGCCCGTCGTAGGAATCGGCGGTGGCCCCGTACAGGCTGAGTGTGATCCGGTTCGGCCTCAGGCGTGTCAGCAGGCCGAGGTTCTTCGGTGCGGCAAGTCGCGAGCCGTTGGTGAGGATCTCGACCATCATGCCCAGCTCGTATGCCAGTCGGTACGTCTCGGGGAACAGCTTGTCGATCATCGGCTCACCGCCCGTGAGCTGGAGCCAGAGCACCCCGGAGTCCCGGATGGCGTGCAGCAGGCGCTCACGCTCAGGCCACTCCAGGCCGGCAAATTGCTTCAGGCCGAGATAGCAGTGCTCGCAGTCGTAGTTGCAGCCGAGGTTCAGCTCGTACGAGGCACGTCCGCACCCATAGGGAGAGCGGGAGCGGACCAGCACAGTCTCCCCGAGACGTCGGTCGCTCAGATCGGTCTCCCAAGCCCGGCGGGCCACGTCGGCCAGCCAGGTGGGCGCTGCGGAGGTGCCCGGCGCGGTGCGCAGTTCCTCGTACCGGTGAACAGGAAGGCGGGCTGCCCTCGGACTGCCAGGTTGCACGAGGAGGTGGTGGTCGAGGTACGGGGCAGCGATCAGCTCGTGCATACGGACTCCTCACTCGGACTGCCGAGGATCAGGCGGGCCCACACGGTCTTGCCGAGCGGATAGCGGTCGTGGTGGCCGGCCTCCTCAGAGAGCGAATCGACGAGAAGCAGGCCTCGGCCGCCTTCGTCGTCCTCCCAGGCCTTGGTGGAGCGGGGAGGGGTGCGGCTGGCGTCGGAGACCTCGACCAGGCAGCGCGGGCCGTCAACAGTCAGCCGAACTTCGAAGAGGTGCCCACGTCTGCCGCCGTGCTGGACGGCATTGGCGGAGAGCTCTCCGCAGACGAGGGCCACCCGGTCGATGTCCTCCTGGCCGTATCCCCGGCTCGCGAGCGTCTTGGAGACGAGGGCGCGGGCCAGGGGCACGCACTTGCGTACCGGGCTGAACTGCATCTGCCACCGCACCGGGGTGGTCTGTCGGTCGTGCGTCGTCATCGCGTGCATCGCGTCCCCTCGTCGCGGGCGGGCTGTGGGACACAAGTTCACCGCTGCGGCGATCACGGAATCAGGTCACGGTGATTACCCAACGTAGGTAATCTCATCAGCAGTCGGTCCCATGTCAGTCCGTCCGAACGGGCGAGTGAGGGGGATGAGTGGCACGCTCGCAGGCCCACCGGGCCCTGCCGGCCGATCTGCTGGCCAGCGCGGCCTGGCAGGAAGCCTGTCGCGCCAGGGACTTCGCCCGCATCTTCCGGCTGGTCAAAGTCAAAGCCGGGATCTACCCGTCGCGAATCGCTGCGCTGTGCGGCATGACGCCGAGCAGAGTCGGCGAGATCTTGGCGGGGCGGCGCGGTTTGGCACACATCGACGTGATCGAACGCGTCGCCGACGGCCTGCGTATCCCTGGTGCAATGCTCGGCCTGGCCCACCGCCCCTGGGAGATTCCTGCCCCACCCCGCACCGACGAGAGGCCGCCCGAGCCCCTTCCTGCCGTACCGTGCGAACCACAGCGCGCCGAACCGGCAGAGGAATTGGACGACCTTCTCGCCCTGGTCGACGGCGGTGCCACCCGTTCCACCCTCACGGCCCTGCGCTCGTCGGTCCAGGACTACTGGCGGCGAGACAACGCACACGGTGGCGCGACCCTGCGGCCCGCCGTCGTGGGGCATCTGCGCTATGTCGGCCGACTCCTCGATTCTGCCGAGGCCGGCTTACGGCACGACCTCCAAGGGGTTGCGGCCGAGCTGGCGCGGCTTTCCGGCTGGGCCTACTTCGACGCCCGTCAGTACAGCACCGCACGCACCTACTTCACCCAAGCGCTCAAGCTCTCCCACACTCAAGGCGACAGCCTCTTCATGGCCAATGTGCTGTCCCGTATGAGCCTGCTGGCCACCTACGACGGCAACCCGAACGACGCCGTGTCCCTTGCATGCCGCGCCCAGGACGTGGCCCGCGCCGCCGGCGAACAGCCGCTCGTCATGTCGATGCTGCACTTGCGTGAAGCGTTCGCCCATGCCGCCCTTCGAGACGCCCAGGCCTGCCACCAGGCCGTGGATCGCTCCCGTGGCCAGTACGAACGATCACGCGCACATGAAGCCGAGGCGCCCGACTGGGTCCAGTACTTCGACGAGACGAAACTCCTTGTCGACACCGGCATCGCCTACGCGCGCCTCGGCGAACCGGCCCGTGCCGAACCCCTCATCACTGAGGGATTACGTCGAGAAGATGCCGACCAACAGCGAGGCCGTGCCTTCCACGCCTACTGGCTGGCCAGTGTCCAGCTCCAGCTGGGCAAGCTCGACGAGGCATGCGCGAGCGCCGGCCTCGCCCTCGACCTCGCCGCAGCCATCGACTCGCCACGAGTGAGTGGGCATGTTCGGGAGCTTCACCGCCGAATGCTGCCCTACGCACGCGAAGCCCCCGTCCTCGCCTTCGAGCAACGCCTGCGTGAAGTCCTCGGCTGACCTCTTACGAGGAACTGCCGGTCACCTCGTCCAGCAACAGGTACAGCAGACCGACCAGGCTGCCACTGCTGACGACTTCGCGGCGGTCGATCATGCCTCGGATCTCGGAGACCGGAACCCACTCGATTCGGTCGGACTCGTTCAGCTCGGTCGGTGGACCGGCATACGAGGCTGCCTCAGCGCGGAAGACGAAGTGCTCGGAATCCGTGATGCCGTTCGCGGGTTGCGCGTAAACCAGCGGCTTGACGCTCTCCACCCGCCACCCGGTCTCCTCCTCCACCTCGCGAGCGGCAGCCTGCTCGGGGGTCTCGTCGGCCTCGATGAGGCCCATCGGAAGTTCCCAGCCCCAGGTGTCGGTGATGAACCGGTGCCGCCACATCATCAGCACGCGCTTCTGGTCATCGACAACGGCCGCTACGGCCAGGTGCCGCATCCGGACCACATGGTGTTCCCACCGCCGGCCGTCAGGCTGCTGGACGTCCACAAGCCAGAGGTTCACCCATGGGTTGTTGTAGATCTGCCGCTCGCCATGGACGGTCCACTGCATGAGTTCAGCTCCCTCGCTTCAGTGAAGTCTCCATCATGTCACTTTGACGAGAATTCGTGCGCGAGTTGGGGCATCACCGCCCACTCCGGCGCGAGTAAGAAACTTCATGTTCAGCAGGGAGCAGGCACAGTGAGTCCTCGGTCACGTGACTGCCGTGATCACGCTGCGGATGCAGGCGCTCCCGTCGGAAAACACCGCACCCGGCCCGCCGGGCCACCGAAATCGGCGACCGGCGGACCGGGTGCGGCGGCGGTCCGATGGGCGGCGTCAACGGCCAGTGCGGGCCGAGTCAGCCGGTTCCACCGGGATCAGGCCTTCTTGGTCTCCCAGAAGATCCGGTCGACCTCAGCGATGAGGTCCAGGGCCTTCTGGCCCGTCTTCGGGTCGTTCGAGCCCTTGGCCGCGGAGAGCGCCTTCAGGGTGTCGTTGACCAGCTGGTGCAGCTCCGGGAACTTCTCGAAGTGCGGGGGCTTGAAGTAGTCGCTCCAGAGCACCGAGATGTGGTGCTTCGCGAGCTCGGCGCGCTGCTCCTTGATCAGGACGGCGCGGGTGCGGAAGTCCGCGTCCTCGTTGGCCTGGTACTTCTCCTGGACGGCCTTGACCGACTCGGCCTCGATGCGGGCCTGGGCCGGGTCGTACACGCCGCAGGGCAGGTCGCAGTGGGCGCTGACCTTCACCTTGGGGGCAAACAGGCGGGAAAGCATGGAGCTGTCCTCCTCGTGATCGTCTTCTCAGGTGGGACATTACTCCGTGGAGCGCCGCTTTCCGTGGCTGCCCCAGGGGCTTAGGTCAAAAGTCCGGGGTGGGAACCGGGCCGTCGGCCGAATGTACGGAGCCGTAGGCGGGGCGATGTACTGACGATGTGCTGGAGGAGGTGCCGGAGATGCCGGAGATGCCGGAGCGGCGACAGATGTCCGGAGGCGGGCGGGTGACGCGGCGTCCGCTGCAGGTGGTGGAGGTGACGGGCCCCTCGATGGTGCCCACGCTCTACCACGGCGACCTGCTGCTCGTGCAGTACGGGGCGCCCGTGCGCCCCGGTGACGTGGTGATCCTGCGCCATCCCTTCCAGCAGGACCTGCTGGTGGTCAAACGGGCCACCGAGCGGCGGCCCGGCGGCTGGTGGGTGCGGGGCGACAACACCTTCGCGGGCGGGGACAGCACCGACTACGGGACCGTGCCGGAGGAGTTGGTGCTGGCCCGGGTGCGGGCCCGCTACCGGCCCCTGGCGAAGGGTCAGCGGTCGGTGGCGGCGGTGCTGGGCTGGGCGGTCTCGGCGTTGCGGCCCGTGCGCTCGGCCTCCTCGCGCTTGCGGGCCCGGTAGGCGGCCACGTTCGCCCGGGTCGCGCAGCGGTCCGAGCAGTAGCGCCTGGAGCGGTTGGTGGAGGTGTCCAGGTAGGCGTTGCGGCAGGGGAGCGCCTCGCACAGGCCGAGGCGGTCCACTCCGTGCCCGGTGAGGTGGAAGGCCAGCCCCATCGCCGCGATGGCCGCGTAGCCGGCGGTCGCGTTCGACGGGTGGTCGGCCAGGTGCATGTGCCAGTCCGGCCTGCCGTCGTCGTCCCGTACGTCGTGCCCCGAGATCTGCGGGCTCACCGGGAACTCCAGCAGCAGCGAGTTCAGCAGGTCGACCGCGAGCGTCTCGTCGTCGCCGTCCGCCGCCTCGAAGACCGCGCGCAGCCGCGCCCGTACGGAACGGAACCGGGTCACGTCCGCGTCCGTCGTCCGCCGTGCCGCCTGCTGATTGGCGCCGAATAGCTCCCGGACCGCCTCGACCGAGGTGAGGGCGTCCTTGTTGCGGGCCGGCTCCTCGGTGTTGACCAGGCGCACGGCGTAGTCCGAGTAATAGGCCAGTTCCACTTGTAGTCCTTACGGTGTCAGTCTAGAGTCAGGGCGTCGGTCATTGTAATGGTCGGTTGACGGGTATGAGTATTACGTGGAGGTTGACGTGACGGAGACGGCTACGGGCACCGACTGGCAGTCCTGGCAGGAGAGCTGGGACCGGCAGCAGGAGTGGTACATGCCCGACCGCGAGGAGCGGTTCCGGGTGATGCTGGACATGGTCGAGGCGGTCGTCGGACCGGAACCGCGGGTGCTCGACCTCGCGTGCGGTACGGGAAGTATTACGGACCGGCTCCTCAAGCGGTTCCCGAACGCCACGAGCACCGGCGTCGACCTCGACCCCGCGCTCCTGGCCATCGCCCGCGGCACCTTCGAGGGCGACGACCGGGTCACCTTCGTCACCGCCGACCTCAAGGACCCGGACTGGACCGCCCGGCTGCCCCACACCTCGTACGACGCCGTCCTCACCGCCACCGCCCTGCACTGGCTGCACAGCGAGCCGCTCGCCACGCTGTACGGGCAGATCGGCGGCCTCGTCCGGGACGGCGGGGTGTTCATGAACGCCGACCACATGATCGACACCGGCACGCCCCGGATCAACGCCGCCGAACGCGCCCACCGGCACGCCGCGATGGACCGCGCCAAGGCCGCCGGGGCGCTGGACTGGGCGGACTGGTGGGCCGTCGCCGCGAAGGACCCGGTCCTCGCCGCACCCACCGCCGAACGGTTCGCGATCTACGGCGAGCACGCCGACGGCGACATGCCCTCGCCCGACTGGCACGCCCGCACCCTGCTGGCCGCCGGCTTCGGCGAGGCCCGCGCGGTCTGGGCGTCGCCCTCGGACACCCTCGTACTCGCGGTGAAGTAGCCGCCCGCGAACGGCGGCGGCCATACGACGGGGAGAGGGGCGGTACGGGCGTCGGGCCCGTACCGCCCCCTTTTTCGTCGCGGTCCGCAACCTGCTCCGGGCCCCGGCGCACTGGAAGGGTGAGACGGTCCGCCTCCGCGGGCCGGGTGGCGGGAAGAGAAGGGGGCGGGGCATGCGGATTCCGGAGAGGGGCCCGAATGCGGGCCGATGACGACGCGGCGCTGCACGACTTCGTGGAGGGCAGACGCACCGCGCTGTTCCGCAGCGCCTATCTGCTCTGCGGTGACCGGCACGAGGCCGAGGACCTCGTCCAGAGCACCCTGGTCAAGGTCGTCCTCGGCGGCCGGCGCCACGGGCGGCTCGACAACATCGAGGCGTACGCCCGCAAGACGCTGGTCAACACGTTCATCGCGAGCCGTCGGCGGTTCTGGCGGCGGGAGCGGGCGTACGGCGAACTGCCCGACCGCCCCGGGAACACGGCCGACACGGACACCGGCCTGGTCGTCAGGGAAGCGCTCGCCCGGCTCACGGTCAGGCAGCGGGCGGTGCTGGTGCTCCGCTATTGGGAGGACCTGAGCGTGGAGGCCACGGCCGAGGCGCTCGGGATGCGGACGAACACGGTCAAGAGCCACACGGCTCGGGGCCTGGCGGCGCTGCGCGCCGGGATGGCGGAGGAATTGGTATGAACGACGTCCGTGAACTGTTCGGCCGCGCCGTCGAGGCAGCGGGGAAGCCCGCGTTCTCCGCCGGGGCCGTGTACGCGAAGGCCGCCCGGATCCGCAGCCGCCGCCGGGCCGCCGCCTCCGCCGCCGTCCTCGTGGTGGTCGCCGCCGGGGCGTTCGCGTTGCCCCGGACGGGCGGCGACGAGGACCCGGCGCACACCTCGGTGGCGTCGGCCGGGCCGTCCGCCTCCCCGTCGGTGCCGGCTCCCGCGTCGGCCAAGGCCGAACGGCTGGCCGCGCTGCTGCCGGCGGACGTGGGGGAGATCAAGGAAGTCTCCCTCGCCGTGCTCATCAAGAACGCGACCCCCGAACAGGCGCGGACCACGTACCTCGGGCCGCTGGACGGGCACTACGCGTTCCGCAAGGACGGCGGCGTCGGCTATCTGCTGCTCACCCTGATGGACCGGGAGGCGATGGAGAAGAAGACGGGCAGCCCGGCCGATCCGGCCGAGGACCTCTGCGCCCGGGTGGGCCAGCAGCCGGCCCGTACCGACTGTGTGCGTGAGGTGCTCCCCGACGGCCGGGCGCTGACGACGTGGCACGACTCGATGGACCGCGAGGGCGACGACAGCGTCGGCTGGGGGCCCGAACTGGTCGGCCGCCTCGCACAGTCGGACGGATCGCAGTTCCTCGTACGCTCCAGCACCGGCTTCGAGGGCTCCGGCACCCAGGGCGCCCTGCTCCCGGAGCCGCCGCTCTCCCGGCAGCAGATCAAGGAGCTGCTCACCGGCCCGGAGGTGCTGCCGAGGGGCTGAGGGCGCGGGCGCGGGAGAGTGCGCCGGGCCCGGCCGGGCGCGGCCGGACGCGCGGGAGGGCGGTACGGACCACGGTCCGTACCGCCCTCCCGCGTGCGGCGGGGCCCCGTCCTACAGCACCTTGGACAGGAACGACTTCGTCCGGTCGTGCTGCGGGTTGGTCAGTACCTCGCGCGGGTGGCCCGACTCGACCACCACGCCGTCGTCCATGAAGACCAGCGCGTCGCCCACCTCGCGGGCGAAGCCCATCTCGTGGGTGACGACGATCATCGTCATGCCGTCCTCGGCCAGCCCGCGCATGACGTCCAGGACGTCACCCACCAGCTCCGGGTCGAGGGCCGAGGTCGGCTCGTCGAAGAGCATCAGCTTCGGCTCCATCGCCAGCGCGCGGGCGATGGCCACGCGCTGCTGCTGACCGCCGGAGAGCTGGGAGGGGTAGTTCTTCGTCTTGTCGGCGAGGCCCACCCGGTCCAGCAGCTTCTCGGCACGGGCCCGGGCCACGGCCTTGGCCTCGCCCTTGACCTGGACCGGGGCCTCCATGACGTTCTCGAGGGCCGTCATGTGCGGGAACAGGTTGAACCGCTGGAACACCATGCCGATGTCCCGGCGCTGGAGGGCGACCTCGCTGTCCTTGAGCTCGTAGAGCTTGTCGCCCTTCTGCCGGTAGCCGACCAGTTCGCCGTCGACCGAGAGCCGGCCGGCGTTGATCTGCTCCAGGTGGTTGATGCACCGCAGGAAGGTCGACTTGCCGGAGCCGGACGGGCCGACGAGGCAGAACACCTCACGCGGGGCGACCTCCAGGTCGATGCCCTTGAGGATGTGGGCGGCGCCGAAGGACTTGTGGACGCCCTCGGCCTTCACCATGGGGGTGGTCATGAGACACCTCCGGAGGGCCGGTTGCTGAAGGAGACGAGGTTGACCCTGACGCGCTGCCAGGGGGTGAGCGGCAGCGAGCGCAGTGAGCCGCGGGCGAAGCGGCGCTCCAGGTAGTACTGGCCGACGCTGAACACGCTGGTCATCACGATGTACCAGATGGACGCGACGAAGAGCATCTCCATCACCGCGTACGACGTGGAGCCGATCTGCGAGGTGGAGCGGAGCAGTTCGTTGTAGGTGACCGCGTAGACCAGTGCGGAGGTCTTCAACATGTTGATGAACTCGTTGCCCGTCGGCGGGATGATCACCCGCAGTGCCTGCGGCAGGACCACGCGGCGCATGGTCTTCGCCTGCGTCATGCCGAGCGCGTGGGACGCCTCGGTCTGCCCCTCGTCCACCGACTGGATGCCGGCGCGGCAGATCTCCGCCATGTAGGCGGCCTCGTTCAGGGCGAGGCCCAGCAGGGCGCACATGAACGGGGTCATGACGTCCGTCATCTCGTCCTTGTAGATGAACGGGATGTTCAGGACCGGGAAGATCAGCGCCAGGTTGAACCAGAGCAGCAGCTGTACGTAGACCGGGGTGCCGCGGAAGAACCAGATGTACAGCCAGGCCACCCAGCTGGTGACCGGGTTCCTCGACAGCCGCATCACGGCCAGCACGATGCCGAGGACCACACCGAGCAGCATCGCGAGGACGCTGATCAGCACGGTGCGGCCGGCTCCGGCGATGACGCTGCTGTCGAACAGCTTGTCACCCACGGCGTGCCACTGGATGTCGCCCTGCGAGAAGGCGTACCCGAGGGCGACGAGGAGGCCGATGACCACGACGCCGCTGATCCAGCGGCCGACATGGCGGACGGGAATGGCCTTGATGTTCTCCGGGGCCGTGGTGGCGGCCTTGGAGACGGACACCTGGCCGGCCGGTGAACCGGCGGGTGTCTTGTCGAGCTTGTCAGTCATCGTGACTGCCCTTCGGTGAAGCGTCCGGTCACTTGCCGCCGTTGATGGCGGCCTTGTCGATCGCTCCCGTGCCGGCGCCCCACTTGTCGAGCACCTTCTGGTAAGAGCCGTCGGCGATGATCGCGTCGACGGCCTCCTTCAGGGCGTCGCGCAGCCCCGTGTTGTCCTTCTTGACGGCGATGCCGAACGGGCCGGCGTCGACCTGCTCGCCCACGACCTCGAACGCCTTGCCGCCGTCGGCCTTGCGGGCCAGTTCGACCGCGACCGGGTAGTCGTTGACACCGGCGACCGCACCGCCGGACTTGACGCGGGTCTGCGCCTCGGTGTCGTTCTCGAACGGCTCGATCTTGACGGCCTTCTCGCCGGCGTCCGTACAGGCCTTCGACTGCGTCTTGAGGGCCTTCTCGTACGTGGTGCCGCGCTGCACGGCGGCGGTCTTCCCGCAGAGGTCCTCGATGGAGTTGATGCCCTCGGGGTTGCCCTTCTTCGTGTACACGGCGGTGCCCGCGAGGAAGTAGTCGACGAAGTCGACGCCCTCCCCCAGCTTCTTGCCCGACTCGTCCAGGCCCTCCTGGCGCTGCTTGTTGTCCGTGATCGACGACATCGCGATGTCGTGGCGCCCGGTGTTCAGGGCGGTGATCAGGCCGTCGAAGGAGCCCGAGGTGAACTCGAACTTCACCCCGAGGTGCTTGCCGAGGGCCTCGGCCAGATCAGGGTCGACACCCACGATCTTGCCGTTCTCGACGGACTCCATCGGGGCGTACTCGGCATTCGTGCCGACCTTGATCACACCGGACTTCTGGTACTTCTCCGGCAGCTTGGAGAAGAGCGGTGCGCCGGCCTTGGTCTCCTTGCCGCTGCCGCTCTCCTGGGAGGCGCTGTCGGTCTGGTCGCCACAGGCGGTGAGGAGCAGGGTGCCGGCGACCGCGATGGCGCCGACCGCCGCGATCCGGGCCCTGGCGGTCGTACGACGCGTGATGCTTGCGGTCATGTCGGGATCCTCCGGCAGGTGAGGGTGAGGTGCTGGTGGGCGGCTTGGCACGCACCTTCGAGTGTCGCCACCTTGTGTGATGACGGCATCCTGCCATTCGGACTGGCCCATTCAGGGGTCCTGCCATGTCAAAATCGGATAACGGGCGACCCCCGAACATCAACGGCCGGTACGCGACGGCCGGACCATCTGTGGGGATGTGCTCCCCCCGCCGGAGAATCTTCGGCACGTCTCGACCAGCGGGCGGCATTTATGCCGGTTTGCCGACTTGTCCAGATATTCGACTATGAGTCACGTCACCGCGTCGATATGGACTCGTCCGTAACACCGTTCGTCCGGTAAGAAAGACGTTTACACCCCTCATCCGGGGCTCAGGGCGCGTGTGCGGCGCGCCCGCGCGTATGTACCTCACTCCCTGCCGGGGCGGGCCAACCCGCTCGGCGCAGGACACGTACGCGGTGCCCGCCCACCCCTCCTCAACCAGGAGTGGCCACCCTCAAACGATGAAGACTTAAGGGGTCAACACCATGGCAGCGGAGATCGTCAATCCTCGCAGCGACAGCACCACCGACAGCGGCATCCAGCGCACGAGCGCAGCGGACATCGGGGCCGACGAGCCCTTCGATCCGGCCTTCGCCCTCCACCGGGGCGGGAAGATGGCCGTGCAGGCCACCGTCCCGATCCGGGACAAGGACGACCTCTCCCTGGCGTACACGCCCGGTGTGGCGAAAGTGTGCAGCGCCATCGCCGACAACCCCGAGCTCGTCCACGACTACACCTGGAAGTCCCAGGTCGTGGCCGTCGTGACGGACGGCACCGCCGTGCTCGGGCTCGGCGACATCGGGCCCGAGGCGTCCCTCCCCGTCATGGAGGGCAAGGCCATCCTCTTCAAGCAGTTCGGCGGCGTCGACGCGGTGCCGATCGCGCTCGCGACCACCGACGCCGACGAGATCGTCGACACCGTCGTCCGGCTCGCCCCGTCCTTCGGTGGAGTGAACCTGGAGGACATCTCGGCGCCCCGGTGCTTCGAGATCGAGCGCAAGCTCCAGGAGCGCCTGGACATTCCGGTCTTCCACGACGACCAGCACGGCACGGCCGTCGTCACCCTCGCCGCCCTGCGCAACGCCGTGAAGCTCTCCGGGCGGACGCTCGGCGACCTGCGCGGCGTCATCTCCGGCGCGGGCGCGGCGGGCGTGGCCATCGCCAAGTTCCTGCTGGAGGCGGGGATCGGCGACATCGCCGTGGCCGACCGCAAGGGCATCGTCAGCCGCGACCGCGACGACCTCACCGAGGTCAAGCGTGAGCTGGCCGAACTGACCAACCGGGCCTGCCTGTCCGGTTCACTGGAGACGGCGCTCGCCGGTGCGGACGTCTTCATCGGCGTCTCCGGCGGTACGGTCCCGGAGGCGGCGGTGGCCTCGATGGCCCCCGGCGCGTACGTCTTCGCGATGGCCAACCCGAACCCGGAGGTCCACCCGGAGGTCGCGCACAAGTACGCGGCCGTCGTGGCGACCGGCCGTTCGGACTTCCCGAACCAGATCAACAACGTGCTGGCGTTCCCGGGCATCTTCGCCGGCGCGCTCCAGGTCCGGGCCTCCCGGATCACCGAGGGCATGAAGATCGCGGCGGCGAACGCGCTGGCGGATGTCGTCGGCGACGAGCTGGCGGCGGACTACGTGATCCCGTCGCCGTTCGACGAGCGGGTCGCTCCGGCGGTCACCGCGGCGGTGGCCGCGGCGGCCCGTGCGGAGGGTGTGGCCCGGCGCTGACGGGATTTCAGCCCCTCCGGCATTCCAGGAGCGGGGGTCGGGGGCGCTGCCCCCGACCCCCGCTCCTCAATCGCCGGAGGGGCTTGGACCGTAGTCGCCGGAGGGGCTTGGGCCGTGTTGGCGTGCGTCACACGCGTAGGCGGTTACGCGGCCGTCCCGCCCCGCCTATCGTCGAGCCATGTTCGCCGCCTACGCAGCCCGCATCGATCCCGACCAGCCCCTCGACGGCCTGGAACTGGGCGACCGCCCGGCCCCCGAGGAGCGTCCCGGGTGGACCACCGTCACCGTCCGGGCCGCCTCCCTCAATCACCACGACCTCTGGTCCCTGCGGGGCGTGGGCCTCTCGCCGGACCGGCTGCCGATGATCCTCGGCTGCGACGCGGCCGGCGTCGACCAGCACGGCAACGAGGTTGTCCTGCACTCCGTCATCGGGCAGTCGGGGCACGGCGTCGGGCCGAAGGAGCCACGCTCCATCCTCACCGAGCGCTACCAGGGCACCTTCGCCGAGCAGGTCACCGTCCCCACCTGGAACGTGCTGCCCAAGCCGAAGGAGCTCAGCTTCGAGGAGGCCGCCTGCCTGCCGACCGCCTGGCTCACCGCGTACCGGATGCTGTTCACCAACGCAGGCGTGCGGCCCGGCGATTCCGTGCTTGTCCAGGGCGCGGGCGGCGGGGTCGCCACCGCCGCGATCGTGCTCGGGAAGGCCGCCGGGCTGCGGGTCTTCGCCACCAGCCGGGACAAGGCCAAGCGGGAGCGGGCGGTCGGACTCGGCGCGCTGGAGGCGTACGAGCCCGGCGCCCGGCTGCCGCAGCGGGTGGACGCCGTCATCGAGACCGTGGGGGCCGCCACCTGGTCCCACTCCGTGAAGTCGCTGCGCCCCGGCGGCACCCTCGTCATCTCCGGGGCCACCAGCGGCGACCGGCCGCCGCACGCCGAGCTGACCCGGATCTTCTTCCTGGAACTGAAGGTCGTCGGCTCCACCATGGGGTCCAAGGACGAGCTGGAGGACCTGCTCGCGTTCTGCGCGACCACGGGGGTGCGCCCGGTCATCGACGCGGTGCTGCCGCTGGACCGGGCCCGGGAGGGGTTCCGACAGCTGGAGTCGGGTGACCTCTTCGGGAAGATCGTGCTGAACCCCACAGCCTGACCGCATCGGCATCGTCCGAAGACCATCGGTGCCGCACCCTTGATGGATCGTCAGACCTGCTGATGGGATCGGCCCATGCGAATGGGCAGAGCACTCATGGCAGTTGTCGTCGCGTCCGTGCTCGCGGCGGGGGCCCTCGCCCCCGCCGCCTCGGCGCGCCCCGCACCCGTTCCCGCACCGGCCTCCGGGTCCCACGGACGTTCCGTCCCGCCGCTGACCGACGACCGGGGGCGCACCCTCACCCTGCGTGGCTGGAACGTCGAGGACAAGGCGAACCGCGGCGAGGCCGCCCTCACCGCCATCACCGAACGGCACTTCCGCAACCTGCGCGCGAACGGCTTCAACTTCGCCCGGCTGTTGGTCTTCTGGGACGATCTGGAGCCCCGGCGCGGCCAGTACAGCGAGCGCTACCTCCGGCGTATCGAACGCATCCTGGACTGGGCGCGCAAGTATCGCGTTCACGTTCTCATCGACGCCCACCAGGACGTCTTCGGACCCGCGTTCGGCCACCGGGGCATCCCCGCCTGGGCCACCAGGACCGACGGCCTGCCGTTCACCCCGAACCCCGACGACTGGTTCTCCGAGTATTTCCAGCCCGCCGTCCAGCGGGCCTTCACCCACCTCTACGACGACCCCGACCTCCAGCGCGCCCAGGCCGCCATGTGGCAGGTCCTCGCCGGACGCTTCGGCGACCATCCGGCCGTCATCGGCTACGACCTGATCAACGAGCCGATGGGGGAGCCGCACGAGGGTGAGGACCTGCCCACCGCCGCCCGCCGCATCGAGGCCCAGCACCTCACTCCGATGTACAACCGGCTCGCCCGCGCCGTCCGGGCGAAGGACCGCGACACCTGGCTCTTCGTCGAACCGACCCCCATCGTCGGCGAGGGCGTCCCCACCGGGCTCGGCCGGATCAAGGACCACCGGACCGTGTACGCCCCGCACTTCTACAACACCGCCATGGAGGCGGGCGCCGACTACGACCCCTCGGCCGGCTGGATCCAGGCGTACGAGGCCGCCGTCACCGCGTACCCGGCCCGCTACCGGATGCCGGTCGTCGTCGGTGAGTGGGGGCCCCTGAACAACTCTCTCCCCAACATGGGCCGCTTCTACCGCGAGGCCGTCGCCTCCCTGAACCGCTACAGCTCCGGCTGGGCCGGGTACGTCTGGTGCTACGGCGGCGGCTACTGCGCGGTCGACGAGCGAGGCCGCTTCCGTACGAACAAGGAGCAGACGGCCACTCCCTACGCCCCGGCCGTCGCGGGAACCGTCAGCTCCGAGGCGTACGACGCGGACACCCGCTCCTACCGCCTCGCCTACCGGGCGGCCACCCGCCCCGGGGTGACGGAACTGTCCCTCCCGCCCTCGCCCCGGGGCTGGCGCGTCTCCGTCACCGGCCCGGCACGCCTCCTCGGCAAGCCGTCGAGCGAGGGGTGGCCGGTCGTGCTGGCGTGGCCCGGGGCCGAGGTGGTGGTGACCGTGCGGGAACCTGGCCCGTATGGACGAACTGACCACCCCTGAAGGGTTTCTGCTGCGCCACTGGGAGCCCGCCGACGCCTCGGCGGTGCTCCGCGCCTTCGCTCCGGCCGAGATGGACCGCCAGACCGACCGGCCCGTGTTCGACCGGCCCGGGGCACTGGCCTGGATCGCGGACCGTACGCGCGAACGGGGAGCGCGCACCGGCTACTCCTGGGCCGTCGTGGGGGAGGCGGGCGAGGCTCTCGGCTGTGTCGCGGTCGGCGCCGTGAACCGGGCCCATGACACCGGCTGGGTCTCCTACTGGACCACGGAGGCCGCACGCGGCCGGGGCGTCGCCCCGGCCGGTGTGCGGGCCCTGGCGCGCTGGGCCTTCGGCGAGCTCGGGCTGTACCGGCTGGAGCTGGGGCACCGCACCGACAACCCGGCCTCGTGCCGGGTCGCGACCCGGTCGGGGTTCGCGTTCGAGGGCGTCGAGCGGGCCAAGCTGCGCTACGGCGACGCCCGGTACGACGTCGAGCGGCACGCGCGCCTGGCCGACGACAGTGTCAACTTTGATTGACGATAGGGTGGTGTCAATGTAGGTTGACGTCATGACCGAAGCAACGGATCTGGCCGCACGCGCCGGTGACCGCGACCCGCGCGTCGGGCTGCGTGCGGTGGCCGCGCTGCGGCGGCTGCTGGAGCAGCTCGAAGCGGTACAAGTCGGAAGTGCCCGCGTCCAGGGCTGGTCGTGGCAGGAGATCGCCGCCGAGCTGGGCGTCAGCCGGCAGGCCGTGCACAAGAAGCACGGGAGGCGTTGATGTTCGAGCGATTCACCCGAGGGGCCCGCGCGACCGTGAAGGGCGCCGTGACCCGGGCGGAGCACGTCGGGGCCGACTCGGTCACCGAGGAACACCTGCTGCTCGCGCTGCTGGAACAGGAGGGCGGCCGGGCCTCGTTCGCCGTCACCGCCCTCGGTCTCCGGGACCGCCGGGCCTCCTTGGCGGCCTCCTTCGCCGAGGCCTGCCGACTTGGCGGCCTGACCAGGGCCGAAACAGACGCCCTCGCCGGCATCGGGATCGATGTCGGCGAGATCGTGTCCCGGGTCGAAGGGACCCATGGCGAGGGGGCCCTGGCCGCCGGCCGCGGCAGCCGCCGGTGGTGGTGGTCCGGGCACCGCCCCTTCACCCCGGGCGCGAAGGCCGCCCTGGAGAAGTCGCTGCGGGTCGCCCTGGGGCGCGGCGACCGGTTCATCGGCGAGGAGCACCTGCTCCTGGCCCTCACCGCGATGCCCGGAGTCGTCGCCGACGTCCTCGCCGAGCACGGCGCGACCTACGCGACCGTGCGGCGCGCGCTGTACGGCCCCGACGCCGACGGGGGCCCGGCTCAGGCCTTCCCCTCGTCCTCCGGCGTCAGCAGTGCCTCGATCCGCACCGTCGCCGCGCCCAGGTGGCGGCGGGCCTCCGCGAGCTGGGCCTCCGTCACCCCGTGATCGCGGGCGGCATCCCGGATGCCGTCGCGGAAACGGTCCAGCAGGCGGTCCAGGTCGCGCACCGGGTCGCCCGTGACCGGCGCGTCCGTGCCCCAGTCGAAGCCGTCGTCGGGGGCCGGGGCAGCCGGGGCGGCCGGGGCGGCGTCCGGCTCGGGCTTGCCGAACGGGGGCCAGGCGCCGGACCGCGCGAAGCCACCGAGCTGGCCGGTGATCTCCGCGAGCCCCTCCCGTACTCCGGAGGGCCAGTCGCCCCGCGCGAAGTGCTCCTGCACCTGGCGGGCGGCGGTCTGCATCTGCTCGCGTGCCTTCTCCTGGGCTTCCTTGGCCTGACGGCGGGCCTGCTGGGCGTCCTCGCGGGCGCGCCGGGACTCGTCCTTCGCCCGGCGGGCCTGCTCCTTCCACTCCTGCTTGGCCCGGCGCAGCTCCTCCTTCGCCGTGCGCCACGCCTCGCTGTCGCCGAGGTCACCCAGATTGCCGAAGTCACCGAAGTCGCCGAAGGGGGAGGACGGTTCGCCCTTCCCCGTCCCTCTGCCGCTTCCGTCCCCCGCCTTCGCGCCGTGCCGGGACTCCGACGCGGCCGCCCGCATGTTGCTGCGGAGCCGGCCCGCCGCGCCCCGTACGTCGTCGCGTATCTCGGCGGCCAGCTCGGAGACCGAGTCGCGGATCTCCAGCTCCAGGTCGGCCAGTTCGCCGCTGCGGCCCGCCAGCTCCTCGCGGCCGGCGTCGGTGATCGAGTAGACCTTGCGGCCGCCCTCGGTGGCGTGGGTGACCAGGCCCTCGGCCTCCAGCTTGGCCAGCCGCGGGTAGACCGTGCCGGCGGACGGGGCGTACAGGCCCTGGAAGCGCTCCTCCAGCAGGCGGATGATCTCGTAGCCGTGGCGCGGAGCCTCGTCCAGGAGCTTGAGGAGATACAGCCGCAGACGGCCGTGGGCGAATACGGGAGGCATGTCAGAGAACCTTTCCGGTCGGCTCGGCGGCGTACGCGTCGTCCTCGGCGGGTGGCCTGCGCAGGAGGGCGATCGAACCGGACACGGTCGTCGCCCGCAGGGTCCCCGTCCCGGCGCCCAGCGTGCCGGTGATCTTCTTCGCCCCCCACTGCCCGCCGACCCGCAGGTCCTCGAAGGCGTTGGAGACGGATCCGCTCGCGGTGTTCGCCTCGACCCTGGCGTCGGCCGGGTGCGGCAGCCGGATCGCGATCTCGCCGGACACCGTGGTCAGCCGGATGTCCGTGGGCTTCCCGGACGGGTCGACGTCCAGCACCATGTCACCGCTGACGGATTCGGCCCGGACCGAGGCGCCTGCCCCGTCGACCACCGTCAGATCACCGGACACGGAGTGGAAGCGCAGGTCCCCCGTGACGCTCTGGGCCTCCAGGCTGCCCGAAACGGACTCCCCGCGCACCGCGCCGGTCAGCCCGACGAGCGTGGAGTCCCCGGTGATGCCGCGGACCTCGGTGCGGCCGCTGATGCCGGAGACGACGGCCCCGGCGCCGATCACGCCGACCTCGACCGAGGAGGTGGCCGGCACGACGAGCGAGACCACGGCGCTGCGGCGGCGGCCCTTGGGGTCGAACCAGCGCAGGAAGTCCTGCCAGGGCAGATCCTCGTAGGCCACGGTGAGCCGGCCGTCCTCCTGGGTCACGATCAGCGGCGGGCCCTCGATCGCGGAGATCTCCAGCCGGGCGTCCGGCTCGTCGGTCCCGACCACGTTGACCGTGCCGTCGACGATGCGCACGTGGAGCGCCGCCACCGGATCGTCGAAGGCGAGCTTCCGCGGCTCGGCGATGGTCCACGTCGACACAGGCATGGATGTGACCTCCCGAAAAGCGTGGCGACGCAACATATCGTGTCTCGTCCAGAACACGATATATCGCGGATGAGGGAAGTCAAGGGAAGTTGGCTGGGGGCGAATCATATGCAACAGCATCAAACTTGGGCGTATTGCCCTAGCGTGTGAGCCATGAACGCGACACCCACCGGGGCCCTCCTGCTGTGCCGGGCCGACCCCGAGACCGTACGGCCGCTCGCCCACCTGCTGCGCGAGCAGATGCTGCTGGCCCGCGCGGGCGAGGAGTGGAGCGTGCTCGTCCCGGAGGGGAAGCCCTGGCGGACCGTGGGCGCGGAGCAGGACGCCGAGCCGGTCGACCGGATCCTCGGCGGCTGGGCCACCGCACTCGCCGTCGGTTCGACCTGGCCGGTGCTCGCCCTGTGGTGGGACGCCGACCGGGCCGGGTACACCCTCGCCGCCGGATTCCGCCGGCCCGTGGGCTACATCTGGCTGACCGACGGCACCCCGGTCGGCGAGGACGAGGCCATGCGTACGTTCGCGGTCCGGCTCGGCCTCGACCCGGTGCTGGACGTGCAGGCACTGGAAGGACTCACCCGTCCCGATCCGGACGCGGGCGCGGACGCCCGGCTGCGCGGACTGCTCGCCGTCCTCACCCGCACCGGGCTGACCCTGCCCGCCGGACTCTCACCGGGCGAGAGCGCCGACCGGCTGCGCAGCGTCGCCGCCGTGCAGCGCGGGGTGGAGCGCGTCGCGTGGGCCGGCTGGCGCGATGCCGTACGCGTCGAACTGGACGCGGTCGAGAGCAGCCGGATCGGCCCGTGGGTACGCGGCCCCCGCGCCCGGGCCGTCGCAGCCGTCCAGCTCGCGGCGGGGCTCCCGCTCCTGCTGTGGGGCGCCCGCCGCCGCAGCGGCGGCTGGGCGGCGGCCGGTGCTGTGCTCCTGGCGCAGGGCGCGCTGGGTCTCGCGTACGAACGGGCCAGGGCGGGCGCGGACGCCTCCTAGAAGATTCATGAAGATCTTGGTGGGGACGCCTCCTGGAGCGTGCGGCTACGCGTCCTCGTCGTCCTCGTCGTCCAGCCGTGCCAGCCAGGTCGCGAGGCGTTCGACCGGCACCTCGAAGTCGGGGTTCAGATCGACGAACGTCCGCAGCTGCTCGGCGAGCCACTCGAAGGTGACCTCCTCCTCGCCGCGCCGCTTCTCCAGTTCCTCGATGCCACGGTCCGTGAAGTACATGCGCACAGGATATCGAGGCGAGGACGCCCACCGAAACGCCGGATACGCCAGGGACCCAGCCCCGCGACAAGCGCGGAACCGGGTCCCGGTGACGTACGAACAGCTCGTACGGCTACGTGGTCCTAGGCCTCGAAGACCTCGTTGACCAGCTGCGTCTGCTCCGCCTGGTGGCGCTTGGCCGAGCCGACCGCCGGGGACGAGCCGTGCGAACGCGAGATGCGGCGCAGGCGCTCGCCGTGCGGCACGTCCGAGCCGACCGCGAGGTCCAGGTGGTCGATCAGGTTGAGCGCGATGAACGGCCACGCACCCTGGTTCGCCGGCTCCTCCTGGGCCCACAGGTACTTCTCGGCGTTCGGGTACTTCGCGATCTCGGCCTGGATCTCCGCACCCGGCAGCGGGTACAGGCGCTCCAGCCGGATGATCGCCGTCTCCGTGTCGCCGCGCTTCTCCCGCTCGGCGTCCAGGTCGTAGTAGAGCTTGCCCGCGCAGAAGACGACCTTGCGGACGTCCTCGGCCTTGACCGACGCGTCGCCGATCACCGGGCGGAAGCCGCCGGTGGTGAACTCCTCGATCGTCGACGCCGCCGCCTTGAGACGCAGCATCGACTTCGGGGTGAAGACGATGAGCGGCTTGTGGTGCGGGTTGTGCACCTGCCAGCGCAGCAGGTGGAAGTAGTTCGACGGGAGGGTCGGCATCGCGACCGTCATGTTGTCCTGCGCGCACATCTGGAGGAAGCGCTCCGGGCGGGCCGAGCTGTGGTCCGGGCCCTGGCCCTCGTAGCCGTGCGGCAGCAACAGCGTGACGCCGGAGGTCTGGCCCCACTTCTGCTCGGCCGAGGAGATGAACTCGTCCACGACGGTCTGCGCGCCGTTGACGAAGTCACCGAACTGGGCTTCCCAGATGACCAGCGACTCCGGACGGGCCAGCGAGTAGCCGTACTCGAAGCCCATCGCCGCGTACTCCGAGAGCAGCGAGTCGTAGACGTTGTACCGGGCCTGGTCGTCGGCCAGGTACAGCAGCGGGGTGTAGTCCTCGCCGGTGACCTGGTCGACCAGGACCGCGTGGCGCTGGCCGAACGTGCCGCGGCGGGTGTCCTGGCCGGCGAGCCGGACGGGGGTGCCCTCCATCAGCAGCGAACCGATGGCCAGGGTCTCGCCCATGCCCCAGTCGATCGTGCCGTTCTCCACCGAGGCCGCGCGACGCTGCATCTGCGGCATCAGACGGGGGTGGACGGTGACCGACTCGGGGATGTTGACCTGCGACTCGGCGATCCGCTTGACGACCTCGGCGGAGACCGCGGTCTCGACGGAGACCGGGAACGCGGCCTGCGGCTCCGGGACGTGCGGGGCGGCGGGCTGCGAGGTGGCCTCGCGGACCTCCGCGAAGACCTTCTCCAGCTGACCCTGGAAGTCCTGGAGCGCCTGCTCCGCCTCTTCCAGCGTGATGTCGCCGCGACCGATGAGGGACTCGGTGTAGAGCTTGCGCACCGAGCGCTTCTTGTCGATCAGGGTGTACATCTGCGGGTTGGTGAACTCCGGGTTGTCGCCCTCGTTGTGACCGCGGCGGCGGTAGCAGATGAGGTCGATCACGACGTCCTTGTTGAACGCCTGCCGGAACTCGAAGGCGAGCCGCGCGACACGGACCACGGCCTCCGGGTCGTCGCCGTTGACGTGGATGATCGGCGCCTCGATCATGCGCGCCACGTCGGTGGCGTACATCGAGGAGCGCGAGGACTCCGGGGCGGCGGTGAAGCCGACCTGGTTGTTGATCACCACGTGCACGGTGCCGCCGGTGCGGTAGCCGCGCAGCTGCGACATGTTGAGCGTCTCGGCGACGACGCCCTGGCCCGCGAAGGCCGCGTCGCCGTGGAGCGCGACCGGCAGGACCGTGAAGTCCGTGCCGCCCTTGTTGATGATGTCCTGCTTGGCGCGGGCGATGCCCTCCAGGACCGGGTCGACCGCCTCCAGGTGCGAGGGGTTGGCGGCCAGCGAGACCTTGATCTGCTCGCCGTCCAGACCGGTGAAGGTGCCCTCGGCGCCCAGGTGGTACTTGACGTCGCCGGAGCCGTGCATCGAGCGCGGGTCGAGGTTGCCCTCGAACTCGCGGAAGATCTGCGCGTACGACTTGCCGACGATGTTCGCCAGCACGTTCAGCCGGCCGCGGTGGGCCATGCCGATGACGACCTCGTCGAGACGGGCCTCGGCGGCGGAGTCGAGGACGGCGTCGAGCAGCGGGATGACGGACTCGCCGCCCTCCAGCGAGAACCGCTTCTGACCGACGTACTTCGTCTGCAGGAACGTCTCGAACGCCTCCGCGGCGTTCAGCCGGCGCAGGATGCGGAGCTGCTCCTCGCGCTCGGGCTTCGGGCGCGGGCGCTCGACCCGGTCCTGGAGCCACTTGCGCTGCTTCGGGTCCTGGATGTGCATGAACTCGATGCCGGTGGTGCGGCAGTACGACTCACGGAGCACGCCGAGGATGTCGCGGAGCTTCATCATCGTCTTGCCGGCGAACCCGCCGACCGCGAAGTCCCGCTCCAGGTCCCACAGGGTGAGGCCGTGCTCGGTGATGTCCAGGTCGGGGTGCTTGCGCTGGTGGTACTCCAGCGGGTCGGTGTCGGCCATGACGTGGCCGCGGACCCGGTAGGAGTGGATCAGCTCGAAGACCCGTGCGGCCTTGGTGACGTCGTCGTCGTGCGAGGCGTCGATGTCCTTGAGCCAGCGGACCGGCTCGTAGGGGATGCGCAGCGCCTTGAAGATCTCGTCGTAGAACTCGTTCTCGCCGAGCAGCAGCTGGGCCAGGACCCGCAGGAACTCGCCGGAGGCGGCACCCTGGATGACCCGGTGGTCGTAGGTCGAGGTCAGCGTCATGACCTTCGAGATGCCGAGCTTGTTCAGGGTGTCCTGCGACGTGCCCTGGAACTCCGCCGGGTAGTCCATCGCGCCGACGCCCATGATGAGGCCCTGACCGGGCATCAGGCGGGGCACCGAGTGAACGGTGCCGATGCCGCCGGGGTTGGTCAGCGAGGCGGTGACGCCCGAGAAGTCGTCCATGCCGAGCTTGCCGATGCGGGCACGCCGGACGATGTCCTCGTACGCCTGCCAGAACTCGAAGAAGTTGAGCGTCTCGGCCTTCTTGATGGCCGCGACGACCAGCTGGCGGTCGCCGTTCGGCTTCACCAGGTCGATGGCCAGACCCAGGTTGATGTGCTCCGGCTTGACCAGGGTCGGCTTGCCGTCCTTCGTGGCGAAGGAGTAGTTCATCGACGGCATGGCCTTGAGGGCCTGCACCATCGCGTACCCGATGAGGTGCGTGAAGGAGATCTTCCCGCCGCGGGCACGCTTGAGGTGGTTGTTGATGACGATGCGGTTGTCGAAGAGCAGCTTCACCGGGACCGCGCGGACGGATGTGGCCGTCGGCAGCTCCAGCGAGGCGTTCATGTTCTTCGCGACGGCGGCCGAGGGGCCGCGCAGCGTCACGTACTCCGGGCCTGCCGGGGCCTCGGTGGCCTCGTCGGCCTTGGCGGGCGCGGCGGCGGGCTTCGCCGTCGCGGGCTTCGCCGGAGCCGGGGCCGCCGGGGCGGCCTTGGCCGGAGCGGGCTGCGCGGGAGCCGCTGCGGGCGCGGCCTTCGCCGGTGCCGGAGCGGCCGCGGCCGGTGCGGCGGAGGCCGGGGCCTCGGTCACCGGGGCCCCGGCGCCGGGAACGGGCTTGTCCGCCGTGCCGGAGGCACCCGGCTTGTAGTCGGCGAAGAAGTCCCACCAGGCGCGATCGACCGAACTGGGATCCTGGAGGTACTGCTGGTAGATCTCGTCGACGAGCCATTCATTGGCTCCGAACGCCGCGGCCGGGTTGGTGCCCGGTCCGGCTTGGTCGGTCGAGATGCTCGAGTTACTGGGGGACTGAGACGACACGGCGGCAACCGCCCTCTTCCGCTTCACAAGGTGATGGACAGCGGAAATCAAGGCTACGCCCCCCGGACCGTTCCTTGCAGACCGGGCCGGTGCTTCGTCGTGCACATCACATCTGAAGGCGGGTTTCGGCGCAGGAAATGGCGGGAAACAAGCGAGGTTCCACTGCACTTCGAGTACACGGGACCGTGGATACGGTCATCCGACCGTGTCCACGTGAGGTCCCCTGCTGGAAGGACACGGAGAACGTGCCCTTCCGGTTCGACCCTATGCCAACCGTGCCGTCAGCCGCGCGGCTCGGGGATTCCAGGGAGGGTGACCTGGATGCGGCAGCCCCGTGCGGATTCGGCCACCCCGATCCGGCCGCCGTGCAGATCGACCGCCCAACGGGCGATGGCCAGCCCCAGTCCCGTACCGCCGTCGCTGCCCGGACCGTGCGGGGACGGCACCTGGCCGCGGTTGAAGCGCTCGAACACCCGGTGGCGCTCCGCCTCCGGGATGCCGGGCCCCTCGTCGACGACCTCCAGCTCCAGCGACTCGGAGTACGCCCCGCGCCGCGCGAGCACCGTCACCCGGCCGTGCGGCGGGCTGTGCTTGACCGCGTTGTCGACGAGGTTGGCGACCACCTGGTGCAGCCGCTCGGCGTCCGCGTGCGCGGTGAGCTCCGGCGGCGAGACGTCCAGATGCAGGTGGACGTCCGTACGGGAGTGATTGCCCGAACCCGACGGCAGGCGTCGGTGGGAGGCGGCGAGATTGGCCTCTTTCAGCACGCCCGACAGATACGGCCACACCTCGAAGCTGCGTGCCTTGAGCGCTACCACCCCGTTGTCCAGCCGCGACAGGTCCAGCAGCGTCTCGACCAGCCGGCCGAGTCGCTCCGTCTGCTTCAGCGCCGTGCGCATCGTCTCGGGATCGGCGGCGGACACCCCGTCCACCACGTTCTCCAGCACGGCTCTCAGCGCCGCGATGGGGGTACGCAGCTCATGGCTGACATTGGCGACCAGCTCCTTTCGATGCCGGTCCTCCGCCTCCAGATCGTCCGCCATGCGGTTGATCGTCTGCGCCAGATCGCCCAGCTCGTCGCGCCGCCCGGCGCCGCTCACCCGGCGCGTGTAGTCGCCGTGCGAGATGGACCGGGCCACCGCTCTCATCTCGTCCAGCGGCGCGGTCAGACCGTGCGCCACGAACTGGGTGATCAGCAGCGTCGCGATCACCGAGAACACCGTGATGAAGCGGAACTCCGTACGGGTCCGCAACGCGACGATCAGCAGCCCCGTGGTGATGAACACCGAGACCACGACGAGCGTGCCGAGTTTGGCCTTGATCGAGAAGGGCCGCAGTCCGGACCCTGGCCGCGTCATGGCGCGGGAGTCTCCAGGGCGTAGCCCACGCCGTGCACGGTACGGATCCGCTCCGCGCCGATCTTCCGGCGCAGCGCCTTGATGTGGCTGTCGACCGTGCGTGTGCCCGAGGCGTCCGCCCAGTCCCACACCTCGGCCAGCAGCTGCTCCCGGGAGAGCACCGCGCGCGGGGTGTTGGCGAGGCAGACCAGCAGGTCGAACTCGGTCGGAGTGAGGTGGACGTCCTCGGCGCGCACCCGGACCCGGCGCTGCGCGTGGTCGATCTCCAGCTCACCCAGACGCAGTATCCCGCTGCGCGGGGTGACGGCGGCCAGTGCGGCCCGTTCCACCCGCCGCAGCAGCACGTGCACCCGGGCGGCCAGCTCCCGCATGGAGAACGGCTTGGTCATGTAGTCGTCGGCGCCGACCCCGAGCCCGACCAGCATGTCGGTCTCGTCGTCGCGTGCGGTGAGCATCAGCACCGGCACCGGGCGCTGCGCCTGTACCCGGCGGCAGACCTCCAGGCCGTCGAAGCCGGGAAGCATGATGTCGAGCACCATCAGGTCGGGCTGCCAGGCCTCGGCCGCGTCCACGGCCGCGGGGCCGTCCAGCGCGGTCTGCACGAGGAAGCCCTCCGCCCGCAGCCGGGCGGAAATGGCGTCGACGATCGTGGCGTCGTCCTCGACCACCAGCACCCGGCGCTGAGCCCCCGGAGTGGCCGCGACGCCGCTGTGGGTGGTGTGTGTCTGTTCCATCGCCCCGCCCCTGCCCGTTCTCGCGGGAGCATTCCCCCGGAGGCACGGTCTTCGCTCGTGGATTTCGTGGGTGATCCCGTGTGCCGGTCAGCAGCGTAAAGGCAGCGGAGGGCTCCCGGCTACGCAGGGTGTTGTCCCGGCAGTGTGCGTTCGTGCCCGCCGGGCAACCGGATCGTCGCCCTTGTGCCGGTTGGCCCGCGCCACCGGCGGGCCGCGCATACCGGGAGGGGGTTCAGACCCACCGGCAGTCGGGGGGGCGGCGTCGCGGGGCTGGCACGCACTCCCCCAAGCTCTCGGCTTCGCTCGAGCAGGGGAGGCCCCATCCGCGTTGCCTCGATCCTCCGCCTCGCAGCCGCACGCACCCAGCCCCGCTCCTTCTCCCACCTCTCAATTGCCGGTGGGTCTCAGGCCACCCGGAGTGCGAGATGGACCACGTCGGGCACACCTCGGGCAACGGCCACCTCTTCCGTCCTAACTCCGCTGAACCCGGCATTCCGCAACGCCTGTTCGAAGGCCGGTGACGGCTGCGCGGACCAGACGGCGAGCACGCCGCCCGGGGTCAGCCGGTCGTGGCAGTGCGCGAGTCCGGCGGCGGAGTAGAGGCTTCCGTTGTCCTCCGTGACCGTCCAGTCGGGCCCGTTGTCGATGTCCAGGCAGAGCGCGTCGTAACGCTCCGTGGCCGTACGGAGGTGGGCGACGAGGTCCGTGTGCAGGATCCCGGTCCGGGGGTCGGTCAGCGCCGGCCCGGAGATCCGGCCCAGCGGCCCGGCCCGGTGCCAGTCCACGATCGCCTGCTCCCGCTCCACGACCACGATCCGCCCCCAGCGCTCCTCCTCGGCGGCCCGCACCAGGGAGAACCCGACGCCCAGGCCGCCGATCAGCACCGAGGGGCCGGTCCGCCCGGCGGGCAGGGCGGCCAGCGCGGCGTCGATCAGCAGTCGCTCGGAACGCCCGTCGGAGGTGTCCATCAGGAAGCAGCCGTTGGCGATGATCTCGAAGTGCTCCCCGCGCTCCCGCAGCACGACCTCGCCGAAGGGGCCCTCGCGGCGGTCGAGGACGACGGGGGTGTCGTCGGATCGCGTCGGCATCGGGTCGGGGGCTTGCGGTGCGGACATCGCGGACATGGTGTGGCTCTCCGGTCTCCGGTCGTAGTGGTCGGTGTCCGCCATCCTGTCCCGCCACCCGGGCCGGTGGCCAGCGGGTTCCGCACTCCGGGGAGGGGGACGGGGGAGGGGAACAACAGCCCGTTCCCCGGTGCTCCCGTACTCGAAGGGCCTGCCCGGGCGGGTGGGCACGAGGTTGACCCGCAACACCTGATCGCTCAGAGCGAACAGGTGTCGGGGAACATTCGGCGGCTCAGGAGCATTGAGTCCATGTAGCTCAACTTGCCTGCCGAAGGGGAGATCATGACTAACGAGTCCGAGGCGTTCACACCGATCGATCTGCCTGTGCTGCCGCTCGACGACGAGGTCGTCCTGCCCGGCATGGTGGTGCCGCTGGACCTGTCCGACACCGAGGTGCGCGCCGCCGTCGAGGCCGCGCAGGCCGCCGCCCGCCCCGGCGGTGGCAAGCCCGAGGTGCTGCTGGTCCCGCGGATCGACGGGACGTACACGGGGACCGGTGTCCTCGGTACCGTCGAGCAGGTCGGACGCCTGTCGGACGGCGACCCGGGCGCACTCATCCGGGCCCGCGACCGGGTCCGCATCGGCGCCGGGACCAGTGGGCCCGGCCGGGCGCTCTGGGTCGAGGGGACCGTCCTCGACACCGCTGTCCCCGACCCCCTGCCGGGATCCGCCGCCGAGCTCGTCAAGGAGTACAAGGCGCTCGCCACCAGCTGGCTGAAGAAGCGCGGCGCCTGGCAGGTCGTGGACCGGGTCCAGCAGATCGACGACATCTCCGCGCTCGCCGACAACTCCGGATACTCGCCGTTCCTCACCACTGCCCAGAAGGTCCAGCTGCTGGAGACCGTGGACCCGATCGCCCGGCTGAAACTCGCCATCCAGTGGCTGAGCGAGCACCTCGCCGAGCAGGACGTGGCCGAGTCCATCGCCAAGGACGTCCAGGACGGCGTCGACAAGCAGCAGCGCGAATTCCTGCTGCGCCGCCAGCTCGACGCCGTACGCAAGGAGCTCTCCGAGCTCAACGGCGACCCGGAGGACGAGTCCGACGATTACCGGACCCGCGTCGAGGCCGCCGACCTGCCCGAGCACGTCCGCGAGGCCGCGCTCAAGGAGGTCGAGAAGCTGGAGCGGTCCAGCGACCAGTCGCCCGAGGGGTCCTGGATCCGTACCTGGCTGGACACCGTCCTCGAACTGCCGTGGACCGAGCGGACCGAGGACACCTACGACATCCGCGGCGCCCAGGAGATCCTGGACGCCGAGCACGCCGGCCTCGCCGACGTGAAGGAACGCATCACCGAGTACCTCGCGGTGCGCAAGCGCCGCGCCGACCGGGGCCTGGGCGTCGTGGGCGGCCGCCGCGGCGGCGCGGTGCTGGCACTCGTCGGCCCGCCCGGCGTCGGCAAGACCTCGCTCGGCGAGTCCGTCGCGCACGCCATGGGCCGCACGTTCGTCCGCGTCGCGCTCGGCGGTGTCCGGGACGAGGCGGAGATCCGCGGCCACCGGCGTACGTACGTGGGGGCGCTCCCCGGCCGGATCGTGCGGGCCATCAAGGAGGCCGGTTCGATGAACCCGGTCGTCCTGCTCGACGAGATCGACAAGGTCGGCTCCGACTTCCGGGGCGACCCGGCCGCCGCCCTCCTCGAAGTCCTCGACCCGGCCCAGAACCACACCTTCCGCGACCACTACCTGGAGGTCGAGCTCGACCTCAGCGACGTCGTCTTCCTCGCCACGGCCAACGTGCTCGAAGCCATCCCGGAGGCCCTGCTCGACCGCATGGAGCTGGTCCGCCTCGACGGCTACACCGAGGACGAGAAGGTCGTCATCGCCCGGGACCACCTGCTCCCGCGCCAGCTGGAGCGGGCCGGTCTGGAGCAGGACGAGGTCGCCCTGGAGGAGTCGGCGCTGCGCAAGCTGGCCGGCGAGTACACCCGCGAGGCGGGCGTACGGAACCTGGAGCGGTCCGTGGCCCGGCTGCTCCGCAAGGTCGCGGCCCAGCACGAACTGGGCGACCGCGAGCTGCCGTTCACGGTGACCGACACCGACCTGCGCGGTCTTATCGGCCGTCCGCACCACGTGCCCGAGTCCGCGCAGGACCCGGCCGGGCGCCGCACGGCGGTGCCGGGCGTGGCCACCGGGCTCGCGGTGACCGGGGCCGGCGGTGACGTCCTCTTCGTCGAGGCGTCGCTCGCCGACCCGGAGACCGGGGCGTCCGGACTGACCCTGACCGGTCAGCTCGGGGACGTCATGAAGGAGTCGGCGCAGATCGCGCTGAGCTTCCTGCGGTCGCACGGCGCGGAGCTGGAGCTGCCGGTCGCGGACCTCAAGGACCGGGGTGTGCACATCCACTTCCCCGCGGGCGCGGTCCCCAAGGACGGCCCGAGCGCCGGTATCACCCTGACGACCGCCCTGGCCTCGCTGCTCTCCGGACGCCTCGTCCGTACGGATGTGGCGATGACCGGTGAGGTGTCGCTGACCGGACGGGTGCTGCCGATCGGCGGTCTCAAGCAGAAGCTGCTGGCGGCCCACCGCGCGGGCATCACCACCGTGGTGATCCCCCAGCGCAACGAGACCGACCTGGACGACGTCCCGGCCGAGGTGCTGGAGAAGCTGGACGTCCACCCGGTCACCGACGTCCGCCAGGTGCTGGAGATCGCCCTCGGCCCGGCGTCGGCCAGGACCGGGGACCTGGCGGGGGGCAGGATCCCGGCCGCGGCCTGAGCGCCACGGTGTGACGGGCGCGACGCGGGGGCCTCTCGTTCGGATCAGGCCGGGCTGATCCGAACGAGAGGCCCCACGTGCGTGACCGGTGGAAGGCGCCGTCGGCGGGGGCGGGCCGTTCCGTGCACTGTCCGGACCGGTCAGGGGCGGTAGATCGTGCCCGGCTCGGGCTCCGCCGGGGCCATCAGCTCGGGGACGGTCACAAAGGTGTAGCCGTCCTTCTGGAGCGCGTCGATGATCCCGGGCACGGCGGGCACAGTGCCCTTGTAGATGTCGTGCAGCAGGATGATGCCGTCCTTGCTCGCCTGGTCCAGGATTCGCTTCTTGATCAGCGCGGAGTCGTTCGTCGAGTAGTCCTTGGCGGTGGCGCTCCACAGCACCTGGGAGAGCCCCAGGTCCTTGCTGATCTCCGAGACCGTGTCGTCGGTGCGGCCCTGCGGCGGGCGCATCAGCCGGGGCTTCTTACCGGTGATCTTCTCGATGGCCAGCTGCGTCTTCTCCAGCTCGGCCCGTATCTCGTCCGGCTTCTGGTCGGTCAGGATCTTGTGCGTCCAGGTGTGGTTGGCGACCTCGTGCCCCTCGTCCTCGATGCGCTGCACCGTGTCGGGGTGCTTGATGACGTGGTGCTTGCCCAGCAGGAAGAAGGTGGCGTGCACCTTCTTCTCCTTGAGGATGTCCAGCAGCCTCGGCGTGTCCTTGCCCGGACCCGCGTCGAAGGTCAGGGCGATGCATTTGGCCTTGCGGCAGTCCACCGGCCCGAACGAGCCCTTGGCGTCCGAGGCCGCCTCACCGCGTGCCGAGCCCGGCGCCGTCGTGTCCATCGAGCAGCCGCTCAACGTCAGTGTGAGCGCTGTCACCAGCGCCGCGGTCAACCCCATCCCTGGCGACGGCATCTTTCGGGGCACGACACATCACTCCTCTGTGCGGGAAATCCGCACAGGCGTGCGGTACGCCGAGGACTATACCCAGTGCGTATACATGGTGTGCATAGTGGGGTCCCGGGAGGTGAGGGCGCCGGTGACCCGGGTGCGGAGGAGCCCCAGGGGGCCGCCGCTGGTCCACTCCTGCGAAATACTGGCCGAACCGCGGCGCTGACCGGCCGCGGAGGAGACTTTCATCGGCAGGAAACCGTAGAGGGGTACTGACGTGCGCGGGAGCGACAGCGAGCCGGCGCCGGGTGCGCCGGACGGCAGTGGCGTGGACCACGAATTTCTGGCGCTGGAGCGCGAGTTGGCCGTGTTCCTGCGCCGGGCACGCGCCAGCTCGGGCGAGATGGCCCGGGAGGTCCACCCCGAACTGGAGCCCGCCGCCTACGGCCTGCTCGTCCGCCTGGAGGCGGCGGGCCGGCAGCGGGCCACCGAGCTGGCCGCCTACTTCGGCGTCGGCAAGGCCACCATGAGCCGTCAGCTGCACTCCTTGGAGAACCTCGGGCTGGTGGCCCGCGAACCCGACCCCGCCGACGGGCGTGCCTGGCTCGTCCATCTCACCGACGACGGCCTGGCCCGCTTCCGCAGTGTCCGGGACGCCCGTCGCGGGCGCTACGTGCGCAAGCTGGCCGGCTGGGACCGGGCCGAAGTCGCCGAGCTGGCCCGCCTGCTGCACCAGCTGAACGCCCGCGCCGAGAGCTGACCCGACGCCGTCGCGCCCGCGGGGAGCCGCACCGGGAGTTGACCCGACGCCGTCGCGCTCACTCCAGCTCCACCAGGAGCGCGGTGGCGTCGTCGTGCGTCTTGCCGCGCCGCAGCCGTACGCGCCCGGCCTCCGCGTCGGCGACCTCCAGCTCCCGCACCCGGTCGATCAGCCCCTGCGGCCCTGCCTTCCGCAGCAGCCCCAGCGTGTCCGCCCAGTCGCCCTCGCCGAACACCTCCGTCCAGCGGGCCGCCCCGTCCGTGAGCGCGGCGAGGGCGCGGACGCCGGCCGCCGGGGTGCTGCCCGTCACCGCGCGCGAGGCCACGGACGGATCGGCGGCGGCGGTGAAGAAGCCGCCCTCCTTGTTGCGCACCGTGGAATCGGCGATCTCGTTCGAGGCGAGCGAGCCCGGCGGCAGCCGGTCCAGCCGGTCGTCGAGGACCGCCCGGACCGCGCCGTCGCGGGACTCCAGCAGCAGGGCCGAGTCGGAGAGCACCAGGTGCTCGATCGTGTGTTCGTTCCAGCGTGCCAGGACCACGGTCGCCTGAGGGGTGCGCACGTGAGAAAGGTCACAGGTGGCTCGATGTGTGTCGGCTGTACGGGAGATGGCCTCGGCCAGGACCTCGGTCAGCGGCAGGTCGGGGCGGGAACCGGACAGTTCCACCAGTGCGCCACCCAGTCGTGCGGTGAACCACGGGACCGAGTGCACACAACCGTCGTCCCCGGCCGGCGGAGTGACGCCGTCGAGCAGGACCAGCGCACCGCCCTGGCCGGACGCGGGAAGGGTCGCGGAGGCCCAGTCCTCGTTGGGGCGTTCGGGGCTGCCGGGCGCGGTGGTGAGTTCGATGCGCATACCGCCAGTCTGCACGAGCCCTTCACCGTCCCTGCACGCGGCCGGATATGGCCTGTACCAGCAGGTCAACGCGGGCGCATGGGCCGGAAGGTGGGGCTCCGGACCGATTGCGGGCGGGCATCCTGCCAAAGGCGGAGCGGAAGTTCCACCCCATGGCCCATGCATGGTCAGGGGTGCACCAGGGGAGACTTGTTCGCCAACTCCAGAGTGTTGTTCACTCCTTCGAGTGGCGGAGCGGTTGATGCGTGCCCCCCTCTCAAAAGCACTGGAATGGTCAGAAGCCGTACCAGGAGCGGGGCGCCCTTCCATGTGACCGTGCGTCACCTCTGCTTCAAGGGTGGACGAGTCAAGATTGCGAGCACCGGTGCAGAAGAAGCGGCCGCGGAGCAAGGGCACGACGCGCGACGGTTCCGGGGCGACGCCTCCGGCACCCGGCGCGGACAAGCGGACCGTGCGGGTGCGCAGCCGACTGGTCGCCGGTGTCGCGGTCGTCGGGGTCATCGTCATAGCGGCGGGCGCGCCCGCCGTCCTCGGGGCCTCCGCCGATCTCAGCGAGTCCCAGCGGCTGGTCACGCTCGCCGAACTGAACCAGCAGGCGGTCACCCTCGGGCACTCCCTCGCCGACGAACGTGACGCCGTCACCGCGTACATCGCCGACGGCCGGGACGAGGACGACGCCAACGGCGCGAAGAACCGCGATGCCCGCACCACCCGCGTCGACCAGCAGATCGACGAGATCCACGAGGCGGCCTCCGCGGCCCTGCGCCGCGACCTCTCGACGGTCGTCTCCCTGCGCCGCTCCGCGCTGACCGGCAAGGGCTCGGCCCTCAAGGCGCACCAGGCGTACTCCGACATCATCGCCAAACTGCACGGCATCGCCGCCGAACTGGCGGAGAGGACCCCGCCGCGCGCCGCCGACGCCACCCGGGCCCCGCTCACCCTCGGCGGCGCCTCCGAACAGGCCTCCGCCACCCGCGGGCTCCTCCTCGCCGCGCTCGCCGTGCCGAGCCCCGAGCCGACGGCCCCGCTGACCGACCCCTTCACCGGACTGCCCGTGCAGACCCAGGACGAGGGCGACACCCGGGCCGACCGCGAACGCGACGAGCTGAGCGCCGCCGCCCAGCAGGCCCGGGTCCGGGAGCTGGCCGCGCTCGCCGACTTCGACCAGGCGGCGGACCCGGAGGCCCGCGACAAGCTCTCCGCCACCGTCACCGGACCCGAGGTCAACGACGCGGAGAAGTACCTCACCCGCCTCACCGACCGCCCCGAGCTCTCCGACGCGGAGCGCAGGGTCAGCCCCAAGAAGCTGGAGGCCGCGCTCTCCGCCCGCGTCGACCGGATGCGCAGCGTCGAGTCCGCCCTGACCACCGGCCAGGTCCAGCACCTGGAAGGTCTCCGCGACGACGACGTCACCGCCCTCGAACTGAGCATCGCCCTGCTCGGCGGCTGCTTCCTGCTCGCCGTCGGCGTCTCCACCGCCGTCGCCCGCACCCTCACCCAGCCGCTCGCCGTCCTGCGCATCGGCGCCGCGCGCCTCGCCGAGGATCCCGAAAGCGCCGAACCGGTCCGCTACACCGGCCGCAACGACGAGTTCGCGCAGGTCGTACGGTCGATGAACACCCTGCACGGCAGGCTCACCACCCTGCACCAGGACTTCACCGGACACCTCGAGGGCCTCACCGGCGAACGGTCCAAGCTGATCGCGGGCCGGGAGACCCTCGTCGCCCAGCGGGCCGAACTCCAGACCCGGGCCACCGAGCTGGCGCAGCTGAGGAACACGGTCAGCCACACCTTCGTCAACCTCTCCCTGCGCAACCTCGGGCTGGTCGAGCGGCAGCTCGGCGTCATCGAGGGCCTGGAGGAGCGTGAGCAGGACCCGGAGCGCCTGTCCACGCTGTTCAAGCTGGACCACATGGCCACGGTCATGCGCCGCCACAGCGAGAACATGCTCGTCCTCGCCGGCGCCGAGCACGGTCACGGCCACGCCGGACCGATCCCGCTGGTCGACGTGGCGCGCGCGGCCGTCAGCGAGATCGAGCGGTACGAGCGGGTGACCATCCAGTCCCTGCCGCCGCACGCCCAGATCGCCGGGTTCGCCGCCGACGACCTCAGTCACCTTCTCGCCGAGCTCCTGGAGAACGCGACCTCCTTCTCGCCGCCCGACTCCCATGTCGAGCTGTCCGGCTGGCTCCTGGAGAGCGGCGAGGTGATGCTCTCCGTGTCGGACGCGGGCATCGGCATGTCGACGGTCCGGATGGGCGAACTCAATGCCAGGCTGGCCGACCCGGCCTCGTTCGAGCCGGGGGAGCGGCACATCGACATGACCGGGGCCGGGCTCGGCCTTCAGGTCACGTCGTTGCTGGCCGCCCGGCACGGAGTGCGGGTCCAGCTGCGCGAGCAGAAGGGGAGTGGTGTGACAGCCGTCGTCGTCCTGCCGGAAGCCCTGCTGCCCAAGACGCTGCCCGCCGCCTCGCCGCCCGCCGTGCAGCTGCCCCGTGACGCGCCCACGCTCAACCTGCCGGGCTCGGTCGCGGAGGCCAACTCCAACGCGCTGCCCAGCCGTTCACCGCTCCAGCCCGGGGCCCCCGAGCCCGGAACGCCCGCCGGGGCCGAGCCGACGCCGTCGCCGGAACCGACCCCGGAGCGCGAGCCGATGTCGGCGGCCGATGCGGCCACCGGGCCGGCCGCCGAGGTGGCCTCGGACCTCGACGCGGAGAGCGACTCCGAGCCGGCCGCCGAGCCCCTGCCCGCCCTGGACCCCATGATCGCCGCCGCCGAGCGGGCGATCCGTGAGAACGCCGCCGGGAGCGCCGCACTCGACGAGAGCCCGGAAGCCACCGACGTACCGGAGCAGGAGCAGGACGCGTGGCAGTCGGCCACGGAAGCCGAGGCCGAAGCCGAAGGGCCTGAAGCCGAGGGGCCCCAAGCCGAAGGGCCCGGAGCCGAGGCCGGGGCAGGGTCGGAATCCGAGGTCACCCTGCAGGTCCGGCTGCCGAAGCCCCCGTCGGACCCCGTCGCCCCGGCGACCACCGACCCGTACGCGATCGGCCCCGACCGCCATGAGCGCCCGGCCGAGACCGGCCCGGGGTACCAGGACCCGGACGGGCCCGCTTTCCGCCCCGCGCCCCACGCCGAGGCCGCCGATACCGCCCCCGCCGACACCGTCCCCGGCCCCCGCCGCCCCGAGGCCGGGCGGATCACCGACAAGGGGCTGCCGAAGCGCACCCCCAGGGTGGTCCGGCCCGACACCGCCCCCGCCACCGGGCGCACCGGCAGCCTGGACCGGGACGCCCTGCGCCGCCGGCTCGGCAGCTTCCACCAGGCGGCGGAGGAGGGTCGGCGCGACGTCGAGGCGGAGATCGCCGAGACCGGCGGCATCACCGTCGCCACCCCCGGGGGCGTACCCACCGACCGCCACGGGTACCAGAGCGCCACCGCACACGCCACAGGCGCCGCACAGGACGCACGTAACGCAAGGACCGCACGGACCGCCGAGACCGGCGGCCGGGCGGACGGCCGGAACGAAGAGACGGGGGACACAGTCGAGGAGGCACGCAGTTGACTGCGCCCAGCACATTCGGGCTGAGTACCGAGGCCCGGAACCTTCACTGGTTGCTGAGCAATCTCGTGGAGGAGGTGCCAGGGGTCCACTCGGTCACCGTCGTCTCGTCCGACGGCCTGATGCTGCTCTCCTCCGACCCCGGCCATCTGGCCCCGAAGGCGGCCGCACCGGCCGCCGGGACATCGGACGGGCCCAAGGGATCCAGCGCCGACCTGGCCACGATCGTCTCCGGCATCGGTTCGCTGACCGTCGGAGCCGCGAAGCTGATGGACGGCGGCGGCGTCAAACAGACGATGATCGCCATGGACGAGGGCAGTGTCTTCGTCATGTCGATCAGCGACGGCTCGCTCCTCGGCGTCCACGCCACCCCGGACTGCGACATGAGTGTCGTCGCCTACCACATGGCCCTCTTCGTCGGCCGCGCCGGACACGTACTCACCCCCGAACTCCGCAGTGAGCTGCGCACATCGTTGGAGAGCGCCCTGTGACCACCGCCGCCGCAGAACCCGCCCCCCGGCTCCCCGTCCGCGGGGCGGACAAACGCCCCGCCCGGGTCCGCCCGTACTCCCTCACCGGCGGCCGCACCCGGTTCGGGCACGTCCTGCTCGTCGAGACGTTCGTCGCGGCACTCGAAGCACCCGACGAGCGCCGCGAACTCACCAACGGCAACCTCGCGTCGCGGGTCGTGCCGGAGCTCCAGGCCATCGTCGAACTCTGCCGCCGGATGCGTACGGTCGCGGAGATCTCGGCCCTGCTGAAGATGCCGCTCGGAGTCGTCCGGGTACTGCTCAGCGACTTGGCCGACCAGGGAAAGATCCGCGTGTACGGGACCGGTCACGGCACCGGCCAGCCCGACCGCGCACTGCTCGAAAGGGTGCTCAATGGACTCCGCCGTCTCTGAGGCGCCGCTCTTCGCCCCGCGCCAGCCGGGGCCCCGGGAACAGGCCGAGGAGTCCCTCCAGGCCTGGCAGCTCGACCACACCCGCGCGCCCACCGCCACCAAGATCGTGGTGGCGGGCGGCTTCGGCGTCGGCAAGACGACGTTCGTCGGCGCGGTCTCCGAGATCACGCCGCTGCAGACCGAAGCGCTGATGACCCAGGCCAGCGAGGAGACCGACGACCTCACCGCGACGCCCGACAAGATCACCACCACCGTGGCCATGGACTTCGGCCGGCTCACGCTGGATGACGACCTCGTCCTGTACGTCTTCGGCACACCGGGCCAGCAGCGCTTCTGGTTCATGTGGGACGACCTGGTGCGCGGGGCGATCGGCGCGGTCGTCCTCGCCGACACCCGCCGGCTCGCCGACTGCTTCCCCGCCCTCGACTACTTCGAGAGCTGCGGACTGCCGTACATCGTGGCCGTCAACCACTTCGAGGGGACGCCCGGTTACGAGGCGGAGGACGTCAGGGAGGCCCTGACCGTACCCCCGCACGTGCCGATAGTGATCATGGACGCGCGCAACCGGATCACGGTCGTCGAGTCGCTCCTGGCCCTGGTGGGCCACGCTCTCGACGTCACCCCCTAGCACCCGCCTGGATCGAACAGATTGCCTTGATCAACACAACGGAGAGCCGCGATGCGGAAGATACTCATAGTCGGAGCCGGCCAGTCCGGGCTCCAGCTGGCCCTGGGGCTGCAGTCCAGAGGCTACGAAGTCACCCTGATGTCCAACCGCACCGCCGATGAGATCCGCACCGGCCGGGTCATGTCGACGCAGTGCATGTTCCACACCGCGCTCCAGCACGAGCGTGACTACCAGCTGAACTTCTGGGAGTCCCAGGCCCCGAAGATCGAGGGCCTCGGCGTCTCCGTCGCCGCCCCCGACTCCTCCCGCGCCGTCGACTGGGTCGGCAAGCTCGACGGGTACGCCCAGTCAGTCGACCAGCGCGTGAAGATGGCCGGCTGGATGGAGACCTTCGCCCAGCGCGGCGGACAACTCGTCATCCACGGGGCCGCCGTCTCCGACCTGGACTACTTCTGCCGTACCTACGACCTGGTGATGGTCTCGGCCGGCAAGGGCGAGCTGGTCTCCATGTTCGGCCGGGACGCGGCCCGTTCGCCGTTCGACGCCCCGCAGCGCGCGCTGGCCGTCGCCTACGTACACGGCATGGGCCCGCGCCCGGAACACCCTGAGTTCGACGCGGTCCGGTGCAACCTGGTGCCGGGTGTCGGCGAGCTGTTCGTGATGCCGACGCTCACTACCTCCGGCCGTGCCGACATCCTCTTCTGGGAGGGCGTCCCGGGCGGTCCGCTGGACGCCTTCCAGGGCATCAAGGACCCCTCTGAGCACCTCGCGAAGACGCTGGAGCTCATGGAGAAGTTCACGCCGTGGGAGTACGCTCGCGCCACCAAGGTCGAGCTGACCGACGCCAACGGCACCCTCGCCGGCCGCTACGCCCCCACGGTCCGCAAGCCGATCGGCCGGCTGCCCGGCGGTGGCCTGGTCCTCGGCGTCGCGGACGTCGTCGTGGCCAACGACCCGATCACCGGCCAGGGCTCCAACTCGGCCTCCAAGTGCGCGGACGCCTACCTGGACTCGATCATCGAGCACGGCGGGAAGGAGTTCGACGCGGCGTGGATGCAGTCCACGTTCGACCGCTACTGGGAGACCGCACAGCACGTCACGAAGTGGACCAACGCGATGCTCGGCGTCCCGCCGGAGCACGTGCTGAACCTGCTCGGCGCGGCCGGCCGGCTCCAACCGGTCGCGGACCGCTTCGCCAACGGGTTCAACGACCCGGCGGACTTCGAGAACTTCTTCTACGATCCCGAGAAGACCAACGCGTACCTGGCCTCGCTCACCGGCGCCTGAACGCCCCGCCCACCGCTTCGGCGGCCGGACCCGCACCGCCGGCCCGGCCGCCGAGGTCCAGGCCCTACGGGGCGGCGTCCGGCGCCGCGTCCGTGCCGTATCCGGTGTCCGCTCCGTCGCGTGCGCCCTCGGGCAGCTCCGGGAGCGTGTACGTGGACAGCGGGGCGCCGCCGGGGTCGGGGCGGACCGCCCCCAGCAGCGGGTTCGACGCCAGGGGTGAGACCTTGACCTTCGTACCGGGGCGGGGCGCCTGCACCACCAGACCCTTGCCGATGTACAGCGCCACGTGGGTCGCCTTCGGGAAGTAGATCACCAGGTCCCCGGGGCGCAGTGCGGAGACCGGCACCTTCGGGAGCTGCTTCCACTGTTCCTGCGAGGTGCGCGGGATCGCCCGCCCCGCCGCCGACCAGGCCTGGGACGTGAGCCCGGAGCAGTCGAAGGAACCGGGCCCCTCGGCCCCCCACACATACGGCTTGCCGATCTGCCGGATCGCGTACGCGACGGCGTCGCCGCCCTGGCGGGTGGGCGGCCGGGTGGAGCTGAGCGCCCCGGAGGCCACCAGCTCACGCTGGGCCTTGTCCACGCCCTGCTGTTCGAGACCGGCGAGCTGGGTCAGCTGCTCCTCGGAGAGCGTGGCCAGCAGCCCCTCGACCTCCTTGAGCCTGCCGCGCACGGTGTCGCGCTGCTTCTTCTGCCGGTCGGCCAGCTTCTTCTGCTGGTCCAGCGCCTTGCGGGAGGCGGCGGCCAGGGTGTCGGCCCGCCGGGCGGCATCGGTCAGCCGGTCCACCGTCGCCGCCCGGTTCGCGGCCAGCCTCCCCACGACATGGCTCTGGTCCAGGGCCCGCACGGGGTCGCGGGACAGCAGCAGCCGGAGGTACGCGGCGAACTCGGTACGCCCCTGGTACTGCTCGCGGGCCAGTCGCCCGGCGTCCCCGCGGCTGAGCTCCAGCGCGGCCCGCGCCCTCGCCAGGTCCGCGTTCACCTTCTTCAGGTGCGCGGTCCGCTGCTTCAGCTTCTCGGCGGTGGCGTTGTAGGTCTCGCTCGCCTCCTCCGCCGCCTGGTAGCGGGTCTGCAGTTCGCGCAGCAGGACGACGACGCTCCTGGGCGCCCCGGGCGCACCGAGGGCGGTCTCGGCGTCGGCCTCCGGGACATCGGCCTCCGGGACATCGGTCTCGCCGGCGTCTTCTTCCGCGCCCTCCGTGTCCGTGCCGGCCGTCCCCCCGGTCTCCTCGGCCGGCGGTACGGATGCTTCGGACGGTACGGGGCCCGGTTCGGCCGACGCGGTGGTGGCGGGGGAGACCGTGAGCGCCGCGGCCAGTGCGGTCGTGCAGACCGCGCGCAGGAGTCTGCCTGACACGACATCACCTCCGTGACGGAGACGTAGCCCGGCAACGGGCTCGTCCATAAATGGGCGAATCCGATAATCCGGTCATTCGGTGTCAGGTGATGCAAGCACCGCGCGGCGCGCCGTCCGGGAGGTCCCCCGGACGGCGGTGGTGGTGGTGAAAGGGCCCGGGTCTCAGGCCACCGGGAAGGCGTAGAAGGACCTGTCCCGCTGGACGACGACGGTCTCGCCGACGGCGAAAGCCCGGTACGACGCGCTCACCGTCGCCCCCTTCGGATCGGCCGACCCGATGTCCTGGAACTTCCACAGCCGCTCGCCGTCGGCAGCCGAGAACGCCGTGACCTGGACGGCGTCGGCGGCGATCAGGGTCTTCTCGCTGCCGCTCAGCGTGAGCGACGGAGCGTTCCCGATGCCCGGCACCTCCGTGGAGCGTCGCCACACGAGCCGGCCGCTCTCCCGCTCCACCGCGCCGACCAGCCGGCTGCGTTCGGTGGTGTGGATCAGGGGCCCTGCGACCAGCGGGGTGCCGAACACCGAGCCGGTGCTGCCCTCGACGCGCCACAGCGGCTTCGTGGTGTCCGTCTCGAAGGCCTGGAGGTCCGTGCCGACCGCCGCGTACAGCGTCCCGTCCTCGTCGCCCGTGGTGGCCGCGTCGGGGGAGGACGCGCCGTACTGCTTGGTCCACAGCAGCTTGCCGGTCTCCTGGTCGAACGAGCGGACCGAGCCCTTCCCCTTGGCCGCCTTGACCTCGGCCGCCGTCAGGCTGACCGCGTCCTGCCGTACGAGGACATCGGCGGAGCGCACCGTGACCACACGGTAGGAGGGGGTGCCGGGGGCGCGGCCCGCGGGCACCGCGGTCCGCCACAGCTCCTCGCGCCGCACGATGTCGTACGCGAAGAAGAGGGCCTGGACGACTTCCTTGTCCTTGCCCTTCTTCTTGCCCTTCTTCGGCTTCGGGGCCTTCACGGTGACCGTGTGCGATCCGGTGAACCAGATGACCGGCCCGGAGCTCCCGGCCAGCCGTCCGACGGTGAGGCCCGGCAGGTCGGCGAAGGCGTCCGTGTAGCGCACGCGGTGCACGACCTCGCCGCTCTCCGGCGACAGCCACAGGAACTCCGTCGGGCTCGCCACGAAGACCAGGTCGTCGCCCGCCGCCAGCGCGGCCTGCCCCTTCGCGGCGTCCGCGCGCTGCCACAGCCGCTTGCCGGTGCGCAGGTCCAAGGCGCTGGCCTGGCTCTCGCTCGTCACCACGAGCAGCTTGTCCTGCCATACGGCGGTGGTGAGCGGGGACGACTCGGAGGCCGGGTGCGCGTAGCTCCAGCGCGGCTCGGGGGGCTGCCCGGGGAGCGTACGGCGGGGCTTCGGCGCGGGCTTGTCGTCGGTAACCACCGCGGTGCCCCCGGACCCGAGCGCGGCGACCGAACCGCCGCCCACGATCAGCCCGCCGACGGCCGCCGCCGCGATGGTCAGCAGGGTCCGGCGGCTCGCGGCGGGGTCGGGCACCGGGGCCGGCGCGGGAGGCAGCG
>NZ_NEUE01000055.1 GCF_002910905.1 Streptomyces sp. SM11
CCGCGCGCCCCGTGCCGCTCGACGGGAACCTCCATCTCAGGCCCGTCCGGCGTTCGAGGACGGAACCCTCGGCGGAGTGGACCCCGCATCCCTCCTACGGGGCCGAGCCGGAGGCCGGAAAGAAGCCCGTCCGGGAGGCCTCGGCCGAACGGCAGCCCCGGAACACCCCCGCGAAGGGGCCCGTGGACGACCCCGGACCCGACACCGAACTGGACCTCGTCCTGGACCTGGCCGCCGGTGACCGAGCCGCCTCCGCCACGTTCTCCGTACCCGTACCCGTACCCGCGTCGCCGACCACCGTGACCAACCCGGCCACCACCACCTCGCACCTCGGCCGCCGCCACTCCGTCATCGCCAACGAGACCACCGCCTCCATCCCCGTCCACCTCCTCTTCCGGGACGACCAGGAGCCGGCCGTTCCGGCCGAAGCGGCGGCGTTGCCCGC
>NZ_NEUE01000056.1 GCF_002910905.1 Streptomyces sp. SM11
CGGGTTCGGCGGGGTCATTGACGGCGCTGCGGGTGGCGTTGGCGGTGGCGGGGACGGTGCTCATGGGCCGACTCCGGCCGCTCCGGCCGGGAGCAGCACCGCGTCCTCGGCGGCGAAGTGCACGGTCACGGGGTCGCCGAGGGCCGGGGGCTCGCGCAGTTCGCGGAGGTCGGCCATGACGTGGTGGCCGTCGACGTCGGCGTGGACGCGGTGGGTGGAGCCGCGCCACTGAACCTCGGTGACGCTGCCGGTGAGTGCGTTGGGCCCGTCGCCGAGGCCGACCAGGTGCGGCCGGACGCAGAGGGTGGCGGTGGCGCCGGGGGCCGCGGTGCCGGTCGGGACGGCGAGGGGGTGGCCGCCGAGGTCGACGCCACCGTCGCCCGTGACGGTGACGGGGAGGAGGTTGGCGTTGCCGACGAACGAGGCGGTGAACTCCGTACGGGGCCGGCGGTAGAGCTCCTCGGGGGTGCCGCAGTCCTGGAGCCGGGCGCGGTCCATGACGGCGATCCGGTCGGCGAGGGTGAGGGCCTCGACCTGGTCGTGGGTGACATACAGGATGGAGACGTCCGGCAACTCACGGTGCAGTCGGGCCAGTTCGGCGAGCATGCCGGAGCGGAGCCGGGCGTCGAGGGCGGAGAGCGGTTCGTCGAGGAGCAGGACGCCGGGGCGGATGGCGAGCGCGCGGGCGATGGCGACGCGCTGCTGCTGGCCGCCGGACAGTTCGCGCGGGTGGCGCTCGCCGTACGCGGCCATGCCGACGAGTTCGAGGGCCTCGGTGACCCGGCCGGGGATCTCGGCCTTCGGGGTGCGGTGGGCCTTGAGCCCGAAGGCCACGTTGTCCTTGACCTTGAGGTGCGGGAAGAGGGCGTACTGCTGGACGACCATGCCGATGCCCCGCCGGTGCGGGGGCAGGGCGGTGACGTCCCGGTCCCCGAGGAACACCCGCCCGGAGGCGGGCCGGACGAAGCCGGCGACGGCGCGCAGGGCGGTGGTCTTGCCCGAGCCGGAGGGTCCGAGGAGGGCCATCACCTCGCCGGGTTCGACGGTGAGGTCGAGCCGGTCGAGGACGACGTTCCCGCCGTACGCGACGGTGACGCCGTCGAAGCGGATGCCGCTGGGGGCGGCGGGGGCGGACCGGCCCGGGACGGGCGCGGCGGGTGCCGGGGCGCTCACGTCTCGGCCCGCGCGATGAGGTCGGGGAGCTCGGCGACGGACCCGAGCACGTGGGTCGCGCCGTGCCGGGTCAGCTGGTCCTTCTCGTGGGCGCCGGTGAGGACCCCGGCGACGATCCCGGCGCCGGAGCGTACCCCGCTGAGCATGTCGTACGAGGTGTCGCCGGCCACCACGGTCCGCCGGACGTCGGCCACGGCCCCGGTGCGCAGGAAGGCGGCCAGCACCATGTCCGGGTAGGGCCGGCCCCGGCCGCCCGCGTCGGCGGGGCAGAGGGTGAGCGGGACGAGGTCCTGCCAGCCGAGGGCGGTGAGGATGGCGTCCTGGGTGGTGCGGGCGAAGCCGGTGGTCAGGACGACGGTGCGGCCCTCGGAGGTGAGCCTTTCGACGGCCTCGCGGGCGCCGGGGACCGGGGCGACGAGCCCGTCGGCGACGCGTTCCCCGTACGCCTCCTCGAAGGCGAGGTTGGCGTGCTGGGCCTGGTCCTCCGCGCCGAAGAGGTGCCGGAAGACGGAGATCTTGGACTCGCCCATGGTGGCGCGCACGTAGGCGAGTTGGCGGGCGTGCTCGTCGGATCCGGGGCGTACGCCGAGGCGTTGGGCTGCGGCGGAGAAGGCCTGCTCGACGAGGCCGCCGTCGGCGACGGTGGTCCCGGCCATGTCGAGGACGACGAGACCGAAGAGGTGGCCCGTGATCGGTGTCGCTGAAGTCATGTGGTTCACCAGCCCAGTTGGTCGGCGGTCGTTTCGGCGATGGCGGGCGAGCACGTCATGCCGCGCCCGCCGGGCCCGGTGACGAGCCAGACCCCGTCGCGCACCTGCTGCCGGTGGACGACGCGAGAGGTGTCGGTGCACTGGGCGTAGACGCCCGCCCAGCGGTGGCGGACGCGGGGCAGCGGGCGGCCGAGGAAGGCCTCGACGACCCGGGCGAGGTGCTCGTAGGGCTCCTCGACGGTGTCGAAGGCGAAGGGGTGCTCGTACGCGTGGGTGTCGCCGATGGTCAGCCCGCCGTCGCTCCGCTGCACCATGAGGAGCTGCATGCGGTGCTCGGCGGCGACCGGGTCCTGGGGCTGTCCGGCGTTGAGGGCGTCGAGCGCCCCGCCCCGGTAGGCGGGGTAGTAGCGGAAGCTGTCGGCGTCGGCGACGGAGGTGGTGAGGGGTTCGCCGAGCGGGTCGGTCTGCATCATCTGGAGGCGGACGCGGCGCACGGGCAGCTCGGGCCCGGCGAGTTCGCGGACGAGCCCGCCGAGCCAGGCGCCGGTCGCGAGGATCACGGCGTCGCCGGTGTGGACGTCGCCGTGGTCGTCGCGCACCGAGGCGGCACCGACGACGTCCCGCACTTCGCGGCCGCCGAGGTAGGTGTAGCGCCCGGAGGCCAGCAGCTCTTCCTTCAGGGCGAGTTGGGCGGTTCGGGGTTCGACCGCCGCGTCCCGCTCGCACCACAGGGCCGCGGTGAACGCGCCGCGCAGGGCCGGGTTGAGCGCACGGGCCTCGTCGGCGGTGAGCAGCTTGTGACCGCGCGCCGCCGCGTCGGGCCGGGCGAGCGCCGCCTCGGCGACGGCGACCTCGCGTGCGGTACGCAGCGGGGTGAGCGAACCGCAGGCCCGGAAGCCGAGTCCCGGCACCCGCTCCCCGATGGACTCCCACAGCTCACGGGCGCGCAGGGCGGTTTCCAGCTCCTCGCCACCGGCCCGCCCGCTGATCCATATCTGTCCGAAATTGCGGAGCGATGCCCCGCGCGCCTCACTCTCGCGCTCGATCTGTACGACCTCGTGGCCGCGGCTGACTGCGTGCCAGGCGTGCATGGTTCCCACCACGCCGGCTCCTACGACGATGACTCTCACGACGGCCACGCTCCTCGGGACGGGTGTCCCGCACACGTCCGGTCACCGACGGGGCGGTGAACGGCCCCGCAAGTTTGGACCAGACCCGTTACGTTTTCGTTATCAGTGGGGCGGTGGGGCGACCGGGTGGTGCGTGCCCTCTCAGCCCTGCCCTTCGCCTCGCAGATGGGCGGAGAAGGAGAAGCGGTCGCCCCGGAACAGGGTCCGCACGCGCTCCAGCGGCCGGCCGCCGGTGTCCCGGGACAGCCGGTGGATCAGGAGCATCGGCAGGGCGGGCGGGGTCCCGATGAGCAGGGCCTCGCGGGGAGTCGCGAGGACGGTCTCGATCCGCTCGTCGGCGTCGCCGAAGGCGATCCCGAGGCGGTCGCGGAGGTAGGCGTAGAAGGAGGAGTCCGGGTCGAACCGTGTGTCCAGGTCCGGGACGCGGGCGACGCCGACGTACGTGCTCTCCAGGCCGACGCGTTCGTCGTCGGCGAGCAGCACCCGCTCCAGGTGCCAGACCGGCTCGCCCCGCTCGACCGCGATCTCGGCGGCGAGCGCCTCGGGGCAGGGGAAGCGGTCCAGGCCGATGAGGTGGCGGCCGGGCCGCCTGCCCTGGCGGCGGACGCCTTCGGTGTAGCTGGCCAGCGAGAGCGGCTGCTCCAGCTTGGGCCCGGCGACGACGGTGCCACGCCCCTGCCGGCGCAGCCGCCCTTCCAGGAGGAGTTCACGCAGGGCCTGCCGGACGGTCTCGCGCGAGACCTCGTGCCGCTGGGCCAGCTCCCGCTCGGTGGGCAGGAGCCCGCCCTCGCCCAACTCGTCCAGCAGCACCGCGATACGGGCCTTGACCGCGTAGTACTTCGGGATACGGCCGTGCTCGGGGATGCCGGAGCGGATCGGTGCGCCAGGTGCCTGGTCGTTCGGGTAGTCCACGGCCCGATGGTTGCAGATGCGGGTGAACAGGCCGGTACGGGGAGCGCTCCGGCTGCCGCCGGCCCCGTGAGGCGGGCCGGCAGCCACCTGTCAGCCGGTGGCGCGGCGGGCCCGGCGGGCGTGTCGCACCAGGGCGGCCCCGCCGAGCAGGAACACCCCGGCGGTGACCCCGGTCCAGGGCAGCAACGCCGTTCCGGTGCGGGCGAGTTCGGGGAGCGGGCGGCCCGGTCCGTCGCGGGGCGGGAGTCCGGGGCGCTCTTCGCCGCCGTCGTCCCCTCGGCCCGGCGGCCGGGTGCCGGAGTCACGGTCCCCGCCTGGGTCCGTACGGGAGCCGTCGGGGGTGCCGGGCCGCTCCGTGCGGGTGCCGGCCCCGGGGTCGGTGCGCTCGGGGTCGGTGCGCTCGGGGTCGGGACGGTCCGACCGGGAATCCTCCGGCCGGGGGCGTTCCGGTTCGCGGACGCCGCCCGTGGCGCCGTCGACGATCACGAAGGGGTACTCCTCCGACTCCCCCACCCATTCACCGTCCTCGCGCCCGCCGCCCTTGGCCTTGTCCTGGTGGCGGCGCTGGACGACGGCGGCGTGGGCGGTGACCGGGCCGGGGCCGGTGTCCGAGGTGAAGGCCATCCGGACGCGTACGGAGACGGTCTTTCCGGCGGGAACGGTGAACCCGAGGAACGCCTCACCGGAGCCGGTGGCGCCCGCGCTGCTCGACGCCGCCCTCTCGCCCTCCTCGCCTTCCTCCACCGCCTCGCCCTCCTCGCCGCCGAAGACGCCAATCTGCTCGTCGCGGTCGGTGCGCTCCCAGGTGACCCGGTGTTCGGTCCCGGGGCGGCCGGGCTCGGAGAACTCCAGCTGGATCTGGTCCGACGTCAGCCCGCGGTCGCGGTCGGAGAGGACGAGGACCGGGTGCAGCGCCCGGCAGGTCGTGTCAGTGGTGTTGGTGAGGTCGAGGAACCAGGTGCCGTAACCGCCGCCGGAGGCGTACCGGTCCGGGGCGTCCTGGATCCGGGCCTCGATGGGGAACTCCTTGGCGTCCGGGTCACCGCAGGCGGGCTGCTCATCGGCGGCTAAGGAGGCGGGGGCGGGCACGTCCGGCAGGGCGGCGGCCTGCGGGCCGCCCAGGAGCGCCGCGGGCACCGCGACGCCGGC
>NZ_NEUE01000057.1 GCF_002910905.1 Streptomyces sp. SM11
CGGGCGCCCGGCTGGGCGGCCTGGCGCTGCTCGCCGCCGCGGTGGCCTGCGCCGATCTGCTGGCCGGCCGGGGCGTCACCCCCGAAGGCGTACGGGCCGTGCTCCTCGGGATCGGCGACGACCCCATCGCCGAGCACATCGTGCTCCGACTGCGGTTGCCCCGGCTGCTGGTGGCGCTGGCCGCCGGCGCCTGCCTCGGGGTCGCCGGTCTCGTGCTCCAGTCGGCCCTGCGCAACCCGCTGGCCGGACCCGAGGTCACCGGCGTCACCCCCGGTGCGGTGCTCGGTGCGGTGACCGCGACCGGCCTCGGTCTCGCGGGCTGGGAATCCCCCACGGCCGTGGTCGTGGCGGCCTGCCTCGGCGGCTTCGCCGGTGCGGGGCTGCTGTGGCTGCTCACCGGGCGGGACCGGGGCGACCCGGAACAGACCGCCGTCTACGGGGTCCTCGTGTCGGCGGTGCTCGCCGGACTCACCGCCGTTGTTCTCCTGGTGGCCCCCGGCGAACTCGGCAGCGTCGTCCAGTGGTTGATCGGCTCCACCGAGGGCCGGGTCTGGCAGCACTGGAATCTGCTCTGGCCGTGGGCCGCCTTCTGGGGTGCGGCGGCCTGGCTGCTCGCCGGACCCCTGACCTTGTTGCGCTGCGGCGACGAGCAGGCCGCTGCCGCAGGTCTGGCCACCGGCCGGGGCCGGGGAGCGGCGCTCGTGTGCGCGGTGGCGCTGACGGCCGGCGCAGTCTCGGCGGTGGGTGCGCTCGGCTTCGTAGGGCTGCTGGTGCCCCATCTGGCGCTGGCCGTCTTCGGCGCCGACCTGCGCATCACGCTCCCGGGCGCCGCGCTGCTCGGCGCGGCGGTGGTGTGCGGGGCGGACGCCGCCGCACAACTGCTGTCCCGGCTGCTGGCCACCGCGTTCGACGCGGACCGGCTGACCCTTCCGGTCGGCGCCCTGACCACCTTCGTGGGGGCGGGACTGCTGATGGTCGTGGCGCGGCGACGGGCTGACGAGCGATGACAGGGCGAGGCGTGGACGCGGCGGGCCGACGTCAACGGAACAGGGGTACAGCGATGAGTGAGGGCGGCATGCCGGAAGGCCTGACAGGACAAGTGGACGTGAGCCCGGCGAAGGAGGCCGGCCCGGAATCGAACCCGGGTGTGACGTGCGGTTCGGAGCCCGGTTCGGAACCCGGCCCGGATGTGGTCCGGGCGGAAGGACTGGCCTTCGGCTACCCCGGACGCATGGTGCTGCGCGGGGTGGACCTGAGCATCCGCGCCGGCGAACTGGTCGCCCTGATCGGGCTCAACGGATGCGGCAAGAGCACCTTCCTCAAGCTCGCCGCCGGACTGCTCACCCCGAGCGGCGGGCGCGTCCTGCTCGAAGGTGACGACGTGGCGCGGCTGCCCCGCCGCACCGCCGCCCGACGCGTCGCCCTGCTCCACCAGTCGGCACCCGCGGTTCCTGGATTGACGGTGCGTCAACTGGTACGTCAGGGGCGCTACGCCGCTCGGGGGCCGCTCGGGATGCTGCGGGAGGGCGATGACGAGGTGACGTCCCGGGCGCTCGCGGACGTCGGCGTCACCGCCTGGGCCGACCGGCCGGTGGACGCGCTGTCCGGGGGTGAACGCCAACGGGTCCGGCTGGCCATGGCGCTGGCCCAGGACGCCCGTGTGCTCTTCCTCGACGAGCCGACCACGTATCTCGATCTGCGGCACCAGCTGGAGGTGCTCCAGACGGTCGTACGACTGCGCGCGGAGCTCCGGCTGACGGTGGTGATGGTGCTGCACGACCTGAACCACGCCGCGCGGTTCGCCGACCGGATCGTCGCGCTGCGCGAGGGCCGCGTCGCCGCCGACGGGTCGCCGGCCGAGGTCGTCACCCGGCAGCTGCTGGCCGAAGTCCTCGGCGTGGACGGCCGGGTGGGGATCGACAGCGAGGGTGGCTGGCCCGTCTGTTACCCAGATCACCCTCTCGATCCACTCCAGCTATTGCGGAATGAAAATCATATTCATTAATGTCGGTGCTGCGGAGGTCGCGTGATCGCCGCGAAGCACACCCACCCGATCCGACCGAATGGAGACATCAACTCATGCAGAACAACGAGGTGTTCAGCCCGATCGCCGACCAGGGGCAGCTCGCCCATCTGTCCGCCACCCACTCGAACGCCCTCGTCGAGAACCCCTTCGACGACGCGGTCGAGGCCGACACCGCGGCCGAGAAGTGAGCGAAGCCTGCCGCTGACGGCAGGTTCCCCGTGCGGGGACGGGCCCGCCCGGTGACACCCCGGGCGGGCCCGCCCCGTTCGGCCCCCGACATCCCGTCCCTGCATCCCATGTCCCGCATATTGCGTTCCGCACCGGAGGATTCCGTGACCCGCAGTCGACTCGCTCCCGGCACCGGGATCGTCACCGTCCCCGGTGCCCGCCCCGTGCTCCGGACCTCCGGAGGGGAGTTCCTGCGCATCGACACCGGCGGTGTGGACGGCGAAGCCCTGGTGCGTCGGCTGGCGGGTGAGGGGACGCCGGGCGAAGGCCCGCCCACCGCCGAACTCACCCGGATCGTCGAGGCGTTCGAGGCCGGCGGCCACGCGGTGTCCGCCCCGCCCCGGGCCCCGCTCGCCGGCCACACCATCCATGTCCTCGGCGACCCCGTGATCACCGGTCCGCTGGCGCGCTGCGCCGGGGCGGAAGGGGCCGAGGTCCACCTGTCCACCCCGGACCGGGTGGCGGAACTCGCCCGGGCGAACCCGGACCACCGCACCGAAGGGCGGGTCGCCGTGGTGTGGTGCCTCGACTCACCCGTACCCGAAGGGCTCTGGGACATGGCGGACCAGCTGCCCGGACGACGTGTCGCCTGGCTGCGCTGCCACCGCGAGGGCGCGCACAGCTGGACCGAACCCCTTGCCGCGGCCCCGGGTGACGTCACCTCCCGGCACGTCCGTCTCCGCAGGCTCGCGGCCACCGCCGCCCATCGCGAACTGGCCGCGTACTGGGCCGGACACCGCACCCCCGACTCCGGACCGCATCCCACCGAGGCCTCCGCCGCCTTGATCGCCGTGCTCCTCACCGCCGATCTGATCGCCTGGGCCTGGGCCGGAGCCGGAGCCGAAGTCGGGTCCGATGCTGCGGCCGCAGCCGCAGCCGCAGTCGGGCCGGGCGGGGCCGCCGGTCTCCCGGCGCGCCGTCGGCTGCGCCGGATCGACCTGCGCGCCCTCGCCGTCACCGAGCACCCTGTGCTCCCCGTCCCGGACGTCGCGCCTCTGCCCGCCCCGACACGGCGCGGGACGCGCGCCGGGACCGACACCGTGAAGGCACGCCCGTGAACACCCGTACCGTGTACGTCCTCACGCCCGACGGCGCGGCGCTCGCCACCGACGTATGCCTCCCGGACGGGGCTCGTCCCCGTCCCGCCGTCGTGATCAGAACCCCCTACGGGCGCGACGCCCACCGCGCCGAGCTGCGCGGCTGGGCGGCGCACGGCTTCGCCGCTCTCGCCCAGGACGTACGCGGACGCCACGGCTCACCGGGGGAGTGGCACCCCTACCGGGGCCACGAGAGGACGGACGGCGCGGCCACCGTCGCCTGGGTGCGCGCACAGGTGTGGAGCAACGGAGAGGTCGTCGCCGCAGGCGCCTCCTACGCCGCGCACTGCGCCCTCGTCACCGCGCTCGCCGCCCCGGATGAGGCCCCCCGCGACCGGGCCCTCGATGACGCCTTCCGAGACGGGATCCCCGACGCCGTCATCGCCGCCGTCCCCGCGCTCGGGCTCTCCGAGACGGCGCGCGAGCCGGGGGGTCCGGAGCGGCTGTGGGCCCGGACCGGCTGGTGGGCGTCCCACGGCGACCGTCGCGACTCCGACCCTGACGCCCTGGCCCGCGCGCTGGCGGACGACCCCCGGCTCCTCGAACACCTCCCGATCGTCCGCCTGGCGGAGCGGCTGGCCGAGGGCCTGGGGCGTGAACTGCCGTCCTGGCCCGGGCTCTGGACCGACCGGGGGCGAGGCCGGCTCGTCGAGCTCGGCGCCACCGCCCGCCTTCCGCTGCTCGCCGTCGGCGGCACCCGTGACCCCTTCGCCGAGGACACCGTGGCCCTGTGGCACGGCTGGGGCGGCCCGGCCCGTCTGCTGCTCGGCCCCTGGGGCCACCGCCTCACCGCGGACCCGGCCGCACCGGCCCGAGCGCGCGTCAACCTCGGCGCGCTGTACGTGCGGTGGGCCCGCGCCGCGCTCGCCGACCGCCTGGAGCCGACACGGCACGGGGTCATCGCCCTCGGCGACAGCGGCCGCTGGCACAGCACGTGGGTGCGGAGGGCACCCCGGGCCGCGATCAATGCCGCCGCCACCCGGCCGGAGGGGGTGGAGGGGTTGGAGGGGGCGGGTTCCGAGCGGCGTCCGGCCGTGAACGCCGGAACCGCTCCGGACCTCTCACCGGGCAACCATCGAGACCGGCGCACGGCCCCCGCTCGCGCCACGGCTCCCGTCCCACCCCCGGCCTTCGGACCGGCCCGCACCGTCGCCTGGCCCTTCGGCTCGCCCTCCGGTCTGCGGCTGCTCCACGGAGCCGAGTTCAGTGCGGACCCGGACCGCCCCGTGCGCTCCGACAACCTCGCCGTCCCGGTCGGCGGCGACCGTGCCGACCGTTGTCTGCTCCTTTCGCCGCCGCTGCCCCGCCCGCTCGACCTGGCGGGAGCAGCCGTCGCCCGGATCAATGTCACGGCCGACGCACCCTGCGCCGACTGGGCCGTACGCCTGACCGCACTCGACCCGTCCGGCCGTGCGGATCCCCTCGCCTTCGGCATCGTCCGGCGTACCGGCCCGCCCGGCGAAGCCGCGGACATCACCGTGCCGCTCGGCACGCTGGGCCGACGGCTGCCCGCCGGGACCCGGTTGCGTGCCGAGATCGCCGGACACCACTTCCCCGCCCACGCCCGCAACCCGCACACCGGCGAGGACCCGGTCACGGCCACCCGGCTCGCCCCGTCCCGCCGCACCGTGAACCCCCGGGGCAGCGCCCTCCACCTGCCCGTCGTCGCCCGACGCCGCTACGTCGAGCCCGTACCGGAGATATGCCGTTGACCAGCGCCCTGCCCATCGAGGCCCTCGTCGATCCTGTCAGCGGGATCATCCGCGACGTCGCGCCCGTCGAGCACCCCACCGGTGCGCCGCCCCGCTACACCGCGATGACCGCGGACGTCGCCGACGCCCGCCGCCTCGGCGCCTGGCCCGCCGACCGGGTCTCGCTCGGCACCACGTTCGGCGACCCCCGGGGCGCGTGGATCGCGGCCGTCGCCGAGGCCGTCGAGCGCTACTGCGGCAACCGCCTCCCGCCGCCCGGCCACCCCCAGGAGCCCCGGCGGGCCACCGCCGCCGAACTGACCGCCGAGGGCCACCACCTCTACGGGCCCGGCGCTCTGCCGACGTACGCCCCCTGGCAGTACGGCCGCCCGGGATTCCCGTACGGCGGGCTCACCCCCGACACACCGGCGCTGTGGACCCGGGCCGTCGAGGACGGGGAGCCCTGCTGGGCCCCCGTCGCGCTGACCCACCTCAACTGGCGTCAGGGAGACCTGCGTTCGCTGCCCCGCACCCACCACCTCAACTACGCGGGCATAGCCACCGGGCAGGGCCTCGACGACGCCGTCGAGCGCGGGCTCCTCGAAGTCGTCGAGCGCGACGCACTGGAGCTGTGGTGGCACCTGGACGGCCCTGCCCGGGGCATCGACCCGGCAAGCGTTCCCGGTCTCACGGAGGACCTCGCCGGGTGTGGGCTGGACGTGCACATCGTGGAGATGCCCTCCGAGTTCGCCCCCTGCGTGGCGGCCCTCGTGCACGATCCCGGGCGGGGCCTGTACGCGGCGGGGTTCGCCTGCCGGTACGACCCGGCGGAGGCGGCCCGCAAGGCCGTCCTGGAGGCTGTGCACACCTGGGTGTTCACCCAGGGTGCGGTGGACGCCGACGGCTGGGTGTACCGGGCGGTGGAAGCCGGGATGCTGGCTCGCGGCCTCTACCTCGACCACCGCGCCGACCGGCGCTATCTCGACGACTGCGGGCCCGAGTTCGCCGCGGTCCGGGATCTCGGCGCCCATGTCCAGGTCTGGCTGGACGACCGAATGGCCCCGCTCGCCCGCCGCTTCACCGAACCCGCCCTCGGTACGGTCCCGGTCACCGCGATCGCCCCGGGCAGCCGCACCGGGCTCGATGCGGCACTCGCCGCCGGAGGGCACCGGGTGATCACCGCGGACCTCACCACGGAGGACGTCGCCGAGACCACTCTGCGCGTCGCCCGCGTCCTGGTCTCCGGGCTGATCCCCAATTCCCCGGCGGCCTTCAGCTACTTCGGCTGCCCGCGTTTCGCGGTGGCGGCGCTCGACCGGGGCTGGCGCGCCCGACCACCCGCCGCCCCACAGGACTTCACCCTCGCCCCGCCGCCGCACATGTGAAGGAGCACACCGACATGCCCGAGGCCTCGGCCCGAGCCGCCGCGCCCCCGCCCGGGTGCCGGACCGCGCGGCCCGACGCGCCTGCTTCCGGGGCGAGCGCCGTGCTGCCCGCCGCGCTTGCCTCGGGGGTGAGTGCCGTGCCGCCAGGCGTCCCCGCCTCCGGGGCACACGCCGTGCCGTCCGACGCGTTCGCTTCCGGAGCGCGTGCCGTGACACCCGCTGCGCCCACTTCCGGAGGCGCACGCACCGCGCCGCCCGACGCACCTGCTTCTGCTTCCGGGGCGCACGCCGTGCCGCCTGACCCGTCTGCCTCCGTGACGCGCACCGTGCGGCCCACCGGGGCTGCCCCCGGGGCGCCCGAAGGGCCACCTGCCGCCCGCGTCGCCGGACCGGTTCCCGCGCCGCCGGACGCGGACTGTTCCACTTCCGCCCGTGTCCCGGGGTCGGCTTCCGGCGACGGCGTCTCGCTCGGTTCCCGTCCCGAACGACCCGCACCCGACTTCCTGCGCCGTGCGCTCGCGGACGCCCGGTCGCTGCGGGTTCCGGACCCTTCCCCGTACGTTCCGGAGCGCCCGAACCTTTGGAACGGCCCCGGGCTGCCGTTGTCCGGGACCGGGTCAGGGGCCAGGGCCGGGTCAGGGGCGGGGTCCGGACCCGGGTCCGCTATCGACCTGGACCGCGTGCTGCGGCTGTCCCTGGCCGCGCCCACCGGGACGCCGGGCCGGTTGCGCCCCGTTCCCTCGGCGGGGGCCCTCCAGCCGGTGCGCGCCCACCTGCTGCTCGGGCCGGGATGTTCGCTGCCGCCCGGACGCTACGCCTACGACCCGCGCACCCACCGCGCCCATCCGCGCGGCCCGGCCCCCGCCGACGTGCCCCCCGGCGCTCTCGTCGTCCTCACCGTGGACGCGTCCCGCACCGCCGCGCACTATGGCCACCGGGCCTGGCCGTTGCTGCTCCTGGACATGGGCCATGCCGCCGTCGCCCTGGCGCTGGCCGGGCCCCCGGCCGTGGACATCCGGGTCTCCCTCGACGCGGACGGCACCCTGCTGTCCGCCGCCGCCGGACTGCCCGGTGTCCCGGACTGGCAGCTCGTCTGGCCCGGCACCGAGCCGGAACTGCCCTTCGCCGCAGTCTGGTTGATGCCTTCGGGCGGGCCCGTGGACGCCGAAGGGCCACTGGGCGCCTGGGCCGCCCTGCCCCGTGCCGGAGCCCCGGCGTCGCACCCCGGCGCCGATACCACCCCGCCCCGCGAACTCGCGGCAGCACGGCATCTGTTGCACCACATCGCAGGAGCCCCCGAGCTGCCCGGCGGTACCTGGCACCCAGCCCCGCGCCAGGTACCGGTGACCGACGACGTCCTGGAAGCGCGTCGGAGCGCCCCGCCCGAGGACCTGAACCACCCGCCCGGAAAGGACCTGCTCGCCCGGATCCTGGCGACCGCGCGGACAGTTCGGCCGGCCGGACCCGCCTGGACCGCCGCGGTCGGCGGCGCCGCCCCGGCCCTGTGCGCACCGGATCCCGGTAGCCGGGGCCTCGCAGTCCGTGCCTCCGGCGACGCGCGTCCCACCCTCGCCGGCTGGGCCGCACACCAGCCGTGGATCGGCACCGCGGGCGCGGTGCTCCTCGCCCACGGCTGTCCCGAGGACGCCCCGCCGGCCGCTGTTCGCAGCAGCCACCTCATCGCCGGATACGCGGTCGGCGCGGCCCAGGCCCACGCCACCGCACTGGGCATGCGCTCACGCCCCATCGGTTCCTGGCAGCAGGCGGATCTGGGCGCGGCGCTCGGCGACACCCCCGGACGCGACTGGATCGTGCACGGCCTGGCCCTGGGCGGCCCCCGGCCTCCCGCGAGCACACCGGAGCCCGCCTCACCTCCGTGACCCGGAAGCCGCCTGCGTGACGGCTCCCGTGACAGGCACCCGGCACCCGGCACCCCGCACCCCGCACCCCGCACCCGACCCCCGTCGACCCCGACGGCCCCGTCCGGCGAGGAAGTACGCCCATGATGCTCCACCCCGAACTCCTGCGCGCCGCGAACACGGCGCGCCGACCGCTCGGCCTCGCCACCGCACTGCTCGCGGCGGTCACCGCCACCCACCTCGCCCAGGTCGTCCTGCTCGCCCTCGTGCTCTCCCGGATCGCCCGGGGAGAGACGGCCACCCTCGCCCCGCTGCTCATGGCCGTCATCGCCGTCGTCCTGGTCCGCGCCGTCCTCGGCCGCGCCCAGCGCCTGACCGCCGTCACGGCGGGAGCCGCCGTACGGGTCGGGCTCCGCGACACCCTGCTGGAGCGGCTCGGCGCGCTCGGCCCCACCGCGATCACCGGTGCGCGGGCCGGAGCCGTGCGCGCCACACTGGTGGACGGCGTGGAGGGCGTCGACGCCTACATCTCGCGCTATCTGCCCCAAGCCCTCATCTCCTGCGCCGTTCCACCGCTGCTGCTCGTCGCCGTCGCGCTCGTCGAGCCGTACGCGGCGCTCGCCCTCGGACCCGCCCTGCTGCTCGCCCTCTTCGGGCCGCGCTGGTGGGACCGGCTGCTCGCCCGGCGCGGCAAGGAGCACTGGGACTCCTACGAGGCTCTCGCCGCCGACTACCTGGAGGCCCTCCAGGGGATGCCGACGCTGCGCACCGCCGGTGCCGTGGGCCGCACAAGGGAACGGCTGGAGCGACGGTCGGCCGCCCTGCACCGGACCACCGTCGCCAAACTCCGCGTTTCGCTCGTCGACACCGGCCTCACCGACCTGGCCGTCCAGGGCGGCACCGTCGCCGCCGTTCTCGTGGCGTGCTCCTCGGCCGCCACCGGCCGAACCGCCGCCACCGGCACCTACCTCCTGCTCCTCCTCGCCTCCGAATGCTTCCGCCCCGTCCGCGACCTCTCCCGCGAGTGGCACGCGGGCTACCTCGGGGTGTCGGCTGCCGACGGCATCGCCGCCCTGCGCACCGCCGAAGCCGCCGTGCCGGACCGGGGTGCTGTGCCCGCCGCCTGGGAGAGCGCACCCGAAATTCGTTTCGAGGACGTGCACTTCACCCACCCGGGGAGCGGGCGGCCTGCCCTCGAAGGTGTCAGTTTCACCGCCGCCCCCGGGCGTACCACAGCCGTCGTCGGTCCGTCCGGGGCGGGGAAATCGACCCTGCTCAGCCTGCTGCTGCGGCAACGGGATCCGGACCGGGGCCGCCTCACCGTCGCCGGGACGGACACCGCCGCGTACACCCTCGCCTCGCTGCGCCGGGGCATCGCCGTGGTCTCGCAGGAGACCTACCTCTTCCACGCCACGATCGCGGAGAACCTGCGGATCGCCCGCCCGGCCGCCACGGACGAACAACTCCGCGCCGCCGCCCGCACCGCCGGGATCGACCAGGAGATCGCCCGGCTGCCGGACGGCTACGCAACCCTCGTCGGCGAACGCGGTGCCACGCTCTCCGGCGGACAGCGCCAACGGCTCGCCCTCGCCCGGGCGTTGCTGGCCGATGCCCCGGTCCTGATCCTGGACGAGGCGACCAGCGCGGTCGACGAACGCGGGCAGGCGCGCATCGTGCGGGAACTGACGGCCGCCGGCCGCGGCCGTACCTGCGTCGTCGTCGCCCACCGGCTCGACGCCGTGCGCCACGCCGACCACATCGTCGTCCTCGACGCGGGCCGTGTCGCCGCCGCGGGCGACCACACCACCCTGCTCGCGGGCGGCGGCGTCTACGCCTCGCTCGTCGCGGCCGGGCGCACCGCACAGGAGGAGTGCGCCGCATGACCCCGACCTCCACCCCAACCGATCCTGCCCGTCCACCCGTACCCGGCCGCTCCGCCACCGCCACCGACGACTCGGGAACCGGCGCCCTGCGCTCACTCCTCCCGGTGCTCGGCGCGCACCGCACCACCGTGCTGCGAACCTGCCTGGCCGCCCTCGTCGACCAGGCGGCCCTGGTCGCCCTGGTCACCCTCGCCGCGCACACGGTGGGCACGGCCGTCACGGAGTACCGCCCGCCCACCCCCGGGACCGTCGCCGTCCTCGCCGGGCTCGTCCTGTTCCGGGCCCTCGCCACCTGGCGGGAGATGGACCTCTCGCACGACCTCGCCTACCGGGTCCTCGCCGAACTCCGCGTCCGGGTCTTCGACGGACTGGCCCGCAGCGCCCCCGCCCGGATCGCCGGCCGGCGCAGCGGCGACCTCGCGGCCACCGCCCTCGGGGACGTCGAGGCACTGGAGTTCTTCTACGCCCACGCCATCGCCCAACTCATCGCTTCTGGCGTGGTGTTCGCGGTGTCCGCTACCGTTCTGGCGACCCTCGGGCCCTGGCTGCTGCTCGCCGTCGTGCCCGCCGCGCTGCTTCTGATCTGGTCGCCGCTGTTCGAAGCGCGCGGGCGGGCCGAGCGCGGGGCGCGGACCCGGAGTGCGCTCGCCGAGGTGTCGTCCGAGACCGTGGAGAGCGTCGACGGGCTGCGCGAGCTCCTGATGGCGGGGGCGCTGAACCGCAG
>NZ_NEUE01000058.1 GCF_002910905.1 Streptomyces sp. SM11
TGGGCGTGGGTGTGGGGGTTTCGGTCATGTGTTCACTGTGGCACGGGGGGTGGTGTGTCGGGGTGTGTGTCGCGTGGTCATCGGATCGAAACCTGCGTGGGGTGTTGTGCGTGGTGGCCCCCGGGTCAGCATCTACGCGCGTTGCCCTGCTGAACGAGGAGTGAAGAGATGCCGTTGAACCGTAGGACGTTTCTGGGCCGTTCGGCTGCCGCCGGTGCGGGTGTGACGATGGCGGGCGGGGCGGCCGTGGGCTCGGCCGGTGCGGCGGAGGCGAGGGGGCAGGGGCTCGGTCACGGCCATGGTCACGGGCGGCCGGCGAAGCGGTATTCGTTCACGGTGATGGGCACGACGGATCTGCACGGGAACGTCTTCAACTGGGACTACTTCACGGACAAGGAGTACGACGACTCCGCGCGCAACGATGTCGGTCTGGCGAAGATCTCGACGTTGGTGGACCGGGTGCGCCGGGAGAAGGGTCGCCGGAACACGCTGTTGATCGACGCGGGTGACACGATCCAGGGCACGCAGTTGTCGTACTACTACGCGAAGGTCGATCCGATCACGGCGCGGCGTGGTCCGGTGCATCCGATGGCGCGGGCGATGAACGCGATCGGTTATGACGCGGCGGCGCTGGGGAATCACGAGTTCAATTACGGCATTCCGGTGCTGCGGAAATTCGAGGAGCAGTGTGATTTTCCGCTGCTGGGGGCGAATGCGCTGGATGCGAAGACGTTGCGGCCGGCGTTCGCTCCGTATGTCATCAAGCGGATGCGGACGCCGTGCGGACGTGATGTGCGGGTGGCGGTGCTGGGGCTGACGAATCCTGGTGTCGCGATCTGGGACAAGGCGAACGTGGGCGGGAAGATGGTGTTCCCGGGGCTGGAGGAGCAGGCGGCGAAGTGGGTGCCGAAGCTGCGGTCGATGGGGGCGGACGTGGTGGTCGTCTCCGCGCATTCGGGTTCTTCGGGGACGTCGTCGTGGGGGGATCAGTTGCCGTACGTGGAGAACGCGGCGGCGCTGGTGGCGGAGCAGGTGCCGGGGATCGACGCGATTCTGGTGGGGCACGCGCATGTGGAGATCGCCGAGCACTTCGTGACGAACAAGGAGACGGGGAAGCGGGTCGTGCTCTCGGAGCCGGCGAAGTGGGGGCAGCGGCTGACGCTGTTCGATTTCGATCTGGTGTGGGAGAGGGGCCGCTGGACGGTCGAGAAGGCCGGTTCGCGGGTGCTGAACTCCAACACCGTGCCGGAGGACCGGAAGGTGACGTCGCTGCTGCGGTCGGAGCATCGCAAGGTGGTGGAGTACGTCAATCAGGTCATCGGTACGTCGGTGGTGGCGTTGTCGGCGGCGGAGGCGCCGTGGAAGGACGAGCCGATCATCGACCTGATCAATCAGGTGCAGGCGGAGACGGTGCGGGCGGCTCTGGCGGGTGGTGAGTACGGGTCGTTGCCGGTGTTGTCGCAGGCTTCGTGATTCTCGCGTGCGGCGGGAATTCCGGCCGGTGATGTGACGATCAGGGACGCGGCGGGGCTGTATCCGTTCGAGAACACGCTGGAGGCGCGGCTGCTCACGGGTGCGCAGTTGAAGGACTATCTGGAGTATTCGGCGCGGTATTACGTGCGGACGCCGGCGGGTGGTCCGGTGGATACGGCGAAGCTGACGAATGCGGACGGGATTTCGGACTACAACTACGACGCGGTGTCGGGGGTGGCGTACGACATCGATATCGCGCGGCCGGTGGGTTCGCGGATCGTGGGGTTGTCCTTCGGGGGGAAGGCGATTGATCCGGCGGCGCGGTTCGTGTTCGCGGTGAACAACTACCGGGCGAGTGGTGGGGGGAACTTCCCGCATGTGCCGGGTGCGCGGCAGGTGTGGGCGGATTCGGACGAGATCCGGAACACGATCATCGGGTGGGTGCGGGAGAAGGGGTCGGTGGATCCGGCGGCGTTCGCTTCGGTGGGGTGGCGGCTGACGCGGGAGGGGGTGCCAGTCTTCCCGTAGTCGTGTTGCGTCGTGCCGTGGCCCGGGGCTCTGTTGTTCGGAGTCCCGGGCCGCTCGGCGTCCCGGGGCGGGTCAGATGGACTGGCTGAGGGGGACGAGGGCGGGGGGCTGGGCGGGGACTCTCGGCGGCTGGGGGGCGAGGCCGAAGGTGGTGAAGGCGGTGCGTTCGGGGAGGGGGTAGGGGGTGGCGTCGGTGAGGTTGTTGAGGATGGTGGCGCTGCGCCAGGCGGCGAGTCCGAGGTCGGGGGCGCCGACTCCGTGGGTGTGGCGTTCGGCGTTCTGTACGTAGATGTGTCCGGTGACGGCGTGGTCGAGGATCAGGCGGTACTGGTCGTCGATGCGGGGGCGGTGGGAGGCGTCGCGGCGGAGGTAGGGGTCGAGGCCGCCGAGGATGGCGTCGAGGGGGCGTTCGCGGTAGCCGGTGGCGAGGATGACGGCGTCGGTGGTGAGGCGGGATCGGGTGCCTTGCTGGGTGTGTTCGAGGTGGAGTTCGACGCGGGTGTTGGTGACGCGGCCGGCGGTGCGGACGTGGACGCCGGGGGTGAGGGTGGCGGCGGGCCAGCCGCCGTGGAGGGTGCGGCGGTAGAGCTCGTCGTGGATGGCGGCGATGGTGTCGGCGTCGATGCCTTTGTGGAGTTGCCATTGGCGGGGGACGAGTTCGTCGCGGGCGGATTCGGGGAGGGCGTGGAAGTAGCGGCTGTAGTCGGGGGTGAAGTGTTCGAGGCCGAGTTTGGAGTACTCCATGGGGGCGAAGGCCTGGGTGCGGGCGAGCCAGTGGATCTTCTCGGCGCCTTCGGGGCGGGCGCGCAGGAGGTCGAGGAAGATCTCTGCGCCGGACTGGCCGGATCCGATGACGGTGATGTGTTCGGCGGCGAGGAGCCGTTCGCGGTGGCGTAGGTAGTCAGCGGAGTGGAGTACGGGGACGGCTTCGGCTTCGGCGAGGGGTTTGAGGGGGTCGGGGACGAAGGGTTCGGTGCCGATGCCGAGGGCGATGTGGCGGGTGTAGGCGCGGCCGAGGGCTTCGGCTTCGCCGTCGCGGTCGAGTTGGGTGAAGTCGACTTCGAAGAGGGCGCGGTCGGTGTTCCAGCGGACGGCGTCGACCTGGTGGCCGAAGTGGAGGCCGGGGAGTTGTTCGCTGACCCAGCGGCAGTAGGCGTCGTATTCGGCTCGTTGGATGTGGAAGCGTTCGGCGAAGTAGAAGGGGAAGAGGCGGTCGCGGGTGCGGAGGTAGTTGAGAAAGCTCCAGGGGCTGGTGGGGTCGGCGAGGGTGACGAGGTCGGCGAGGAAGGGGACTTGGAGGCTGGCGCCGTCGAGGAGGAGGCCGGGGTGCCAGTGGAAGGCGGGGCGTTGTTCGTAGAAGGTCGCGGCGAGGGGGCGGGGGTCGTCGGGGGCTGCGGGGATGTTGTGGGCGAGGGCGGCGAGGGAGAGGTTGAAGGGGCCGATGCCGATGCCGACGAGGTCGTGTGG
>NZ_NEUE01000059.1 GCF_002910905.1 Streptomyces sp. SM11
AAGCCCTCCGAGGTCTTCCCGCCGCGCCGCCGGCCCGCACCGCCCCCGTCCGAGGAGCGGGCGGCCGGCTGACCCCCTCATCCGCATCCGGCTCGCCGGCACCCGACGCGGCGGCCTCCACCGGGAGGTCGCCGCGTCGGGGCGTCCGGGGATCGCTACTCTGGACGGCATGGACTATGTATCCGCGCTCGTGCCGCCCGTGGTGATGGCCGTCTTCTTCATCGCCCTGATCGTGATCATCGTCAAGAGCCAGGGTGGCCCGAACAAGACAAAGGAGGACGGTGCGGTGGACGCGGCGCTCGCCCGTGCGGAGACCGTAAAGCAGACCGCTCGTCCGGAGAACGCCTGATCGCGGCAGCGGTCCGCCCGCCCCGCGCCCTCCCGGCGTACATCCCCGGAGCGCACGACTCATCGGAGCCGTGCGCTCTTTTGCTGTGTAAATACCCGAACATTCGGGACATCTAGCACTAAAGTGATCTCGTGCCCCGTCAATTGGGAGACCTCGAAGACGCCGTGATGACACGCGTCTGGCAATGGAACCGGCCGGTCACCGTGCGGGAAGTCCTTGAGGACCTTCAGCGGGAACGGTCCATCGCCTACACGACCGTGATGACGGTAATGGACAATCTCCATCAGAAGGGCTGGGTACGCAGGGAAGTCGACGGCCGCGCCTATCGATATACGGCCGTCTCCACCAGGGCCGCCTACTCGGCAGCACTGATGAACGAAGCCTGGTCACGCAGTGACAACCCCGCCGCCGCACTTGTCGCGTTCTTCGGCATGATGTCCGCCGAGCAGCGCGAAGCGCTGCAGGATGCCGTTCGCATGGTTTCCCCCAACCCCGCCGAAACCACCCCCGGCAGCCCCGCCGAACCGACCGCCGGCACCGTCGGAGATGACACCCCGGCCGATGACGCGACGCCGGAGAGCGGGCGATAGCGTCGGGGCATGTCCCCAGAGCAGCCGCAAAGCGATCCGGAAACCGAACTCCATACCGACCCGTCGGTAAATAAGCTCGCCATCACCGTCCGGCGGGCCAGGACGAGTGATGTCGCGGCGGTGCGACGACTCCTCGACGGGTACGTGTCCGGGGGCATCCTGCTCGACAAAGCGACCGTCACCCTTTACGAGGACATCCAGGAGTTCTGGGTCGCGGAACGCGACGAGGACGCGACGGTCATCGGCTGCGGCGCACTTCATGTCATGTGGGAAGACCTGGCGGAAGTACGGACCCTTGCCGTCGACCCCCGCATCAAGGGCGCGGGAGTCGGGCATCACGTACTGGACAAGCTCTTGCGGACCGCCCGATGGCTCGGTGTCCGCAGGGTTTTCTGTCTCACCTTCGAAGTGGACTTCTTCGCGAAGCACGGCTTCGTCGAGATCGGCGAGACGCCCGTCGACACCGATGTCTACAGTGAGCTGCTGCGTTCCTACGACGAGGGTGTCGCGGAGTTCCTCGGTCTCGAACGAGTGAAGCCGAACACCTTGGGCAACAGCCGGATGCTTCTGCACCTGTGATCTGCAGAAGGACCTGCAACCCTATGTCCGAATCGCGCACGTTTCCCGTCTTCTCGGGCTGCTGAACCTCTCCCGAGGGTTTGTGTTTTCGAGGGAAAAGCGGTTTCCTTTCCGCGTACTCCATTTTCGATGAAAGGATATCCCGTGGCACAGAAGGTTCAGGTCCTTCTTGTCGATGACCTCGACGGTGTCGAGGCCGACGAGACCGTCACGTTCGCTCTTGACGGCAAGACGTACGAGATCGACCTCACCACGGCCAACGCGGACAAGCTTCGCGGCCTTCTCGAGCCCTACACCAAGGGTGGGCGTCGCACCGGTGGCCGTGCCGCCACGGGCCGTGGCAAGGGTCGCGCGGCGACCGGAGGCAACAAGGACACCGCGGAAATCCGCCGGTGGGCCCGGGAGAACGGCCACAACGTGAATGACCGCGGCCGCGTTCCCGCCGAGATCCGTGAGGCTTACGAGAAGGCCAACGGCTGATCCGCGGAACCCCTTGTCAGCACCCCGGAACGGGCGCGTGACAACCGGACCCGATGGCATTCCGTAGCCATGGCGTCCACCAGGCGTACGAGGTCGGGGGCATCCCCACCGCTGCTCCCGAAGCCCGCCAGGGCCGGCAGCGCCGACCCGGGCGCATGCCTCGGTTCTGGGGGCCGCAGCCAGACGGCGGCCCCCAGCGAGTCCCCCGGGGCGCCCGGGAGAGGCGGGGCCGTGACGCGGCCCCCCGCGCCCACGGCGGTCAGGTCCAGCGGGACCGGCCCCCACTCCAGCCAGTCGAGCAGCCCCGGCAGCTCATCGGCGCCGCCCGCGGCGACCAGTAGCCCCATCCGCGCACCGGACAGCAGCACGGGACCAGTGCGCACACCGCGGCGCAGCACGGCGTGACCGGCGTCGGCGGGCAGCTCCAGCACATCGAAGCTCACCCCGGTGAGCAGTCGCAGCGGAGCGCGTCCCGCGGTCGCCCAGCCCAGCTCCCTCGCGTACCGCCGGGCGAGAGCGGCGTCGGCGGAACCCGGAGCGGCATCGGGTGACGGTCGGGGCTGCGGGACGGTGCGGGTCATGCCCGATGAACCGCCGAACCACCTCCGAGGTTACGCGGAGTCCGCTTCGCGTCACGTTGTGTGCCGACCGTGGGGGCGTGCGAGAGCGTTCAGCAGCGCAAGGTTGTTCGCCCGTAGCGGAGGGAACCGGGGCGCGCCGCATGGTCTGTCAGTGATTGCGGGTAAGACTTTCCTAGTGGGAAGGGGCGACACGCTGGCCGAGGCGTCTCACGTTCGCCATCGGCGTACTGGCGAAAGGGGTATCTGCCTGGCCTGCGGGAACATCGTCTCGCACCATCGGGTTGGAGCAGTTGTCAGCTGTTCGGCAGTAAGAATCCCCGCCGGTGCGGGGTGATCCGGACGGATGTCGGCAGTTGGAATGAGCTGTCCCGTCCTGCGGGACTAGCATGCGGAAGGACTGGGAGGGGACCGACCCCTCACTGACCGACCGCTCTGAGGAGCGATTAACGATGTTCGAGAGGTTCACCGACCGCGCGCGGCGGGTTGTCGTCCTGGCTCAGGAAGAAGCCCGGATGCTCAACCACAACTACATCGGCACCGAGCACATCCTCCTGGGCCTGATCCACGAGGGTGAGGGTGTCGCCGCTAAGGCCCTGGAGAGCCTCGGGATTTCGCTCGAGGCGGTCCGCCAGCAGGTGGAGGAGATCATCGGGCAGGGGCAGCAGGCTCCTTCCGGGCACATCCCCTTCACCCCGCGAGCCAAGAAGGTCCTGGAGCTGTCGCTCCGCGAGGCCCTTCAGCTGGGCCACAACTACATCGGCACCGAGCACATCCTGCTCGGCCTGATCCGCGAGGGCGAGGGCGTCGCAGCCCAGGTCCTCGTGAAGCTGGGCGCCGACCTGAACCGGGTCCGGCAGCAGGTCATCCAGCTGCTTTCCGGGTATTCGGGCGGCAAGGAGGCGGCCACCGCAGGCGGTCCCGCCGAGGGCACGCCCTCCACGTCCCTGGTGCTCGACCAGTTCGGCCGGAATCTCACCCAGGCCGCTCGTGAGTCCAAGCTCGACCCGGTCATCGGGCGCGAGAAGGAGATCGAGCGGGTCATGCAGGTGCTGTCCCGCCGGACCAAGAACAACCCGGTCCTCATCGGCGAGCCCGGCGTCGGCAAGACGGCGGTCGTCGAGGGCCTGGCCCAGGCGATCGTCAAGGGCGAGGTGCCCGAGACCCTCAAGGACAAGCACCTCTACACCCTGGACCTCGGCGCCCTGGTCGCAGGTTCGCGGTACCGGGGTGACTTCGAGGAGCGCCTGAAGAAGGTTCTCAAGGAGATCCGCACCCGCGGCGACATCATCCTGTTCATCGACGAGCTCCACACGCTGGTCGGTGCGGGTGCCGCGGAAGGCGCCATCGACGCGGCTTCGATCCTGAAGCCCATGCTGGCGCGCGGTGAGCTCCAGACTATCGGCGCCACCACGCTCGACGAGTACCGCAAGCACCTGGAGAAGGACGCGGCCCTGGAGCGCCGCTTCCAGCCCATCCAGGTCGCGGAGCCGTCGCTGCCGCACACCATCGAGATCCTCAAGGGTCTGCGCGACCGTTACGAGGCCCACCACCGGGTCTCCATCACGGACGAGGCCCTCGTCCAGGCCGCGACCCTGGCCGACAGGTACATCTCGGACCGCTTCCTGCCGGACAAGGCGATCGACCTGATCGACGAGGCCGGGTCCCGGATGCGCATCCGCCGGATGACCGCGCCGCCGGACCTCCGCGAGTTCGACGAGAAGATCGCGGGCGTCCGCCGCGACAAGGAGTCGGCCATCGACTCCCAGGACTTCGAGAAGGCGGCTTCCCTCCGTGACAAGGAGAAGCAGCTGCTGGCGGCGAAGGCCAAGCGGGAGAAGGAGTGGAAGGCCGGCGACATGGACGTCGTCGCCGAGGTCGACGGCGAGCTCATCGCCGAGGTCCTGGCCACGGCCACCGGAATCCCGGTCTTCAAGCTGACGGAGGAGGAGTCCTCCCGTCTGCTGCGCATGGAGGACGAGCTCCACAAGCGCGTCATCGGGCAGAAGGACGCCATCAAGGCCCTTTCGCAGGCGATCCGCCGTACGCGAGCCGGCCTGAAGGACCCGAAGCGCCCCGGTGGCTCGTTCATCTTCGCCGGCCCGTCCGGTGTCGGTAAGACCGAGCTCTCCAAGACGCTCGCCGAATTCCTCTTCGGCGACGAGGACGCGCTGATCTCCCTCGACATGTCGGAGTTCAGCGAGAAGCACACGGTTTCCCGCCTCTTCGGTTCGCCCCCCGGCTACGTGGGGTACGAGGAGGGAGGCCAGCTCACCGAGAAGGTGCGCCGCAAGCCGTTCTCCGTCGTCCTCTTCGACGAGGTCGAGAAGGCCCACCCCGACATCTTCAATTCCCTGCTCCAGATTCTGGAGGACGGTCGCCTGACCGACTCCCAGGGTCGGGTCGTGGACTTCAAGAACACGGTCATCATCATGACGACCAACCTCGGGACCCGGGACATCTCGAAGGGCTTCAACCTGGGCTTCGCCGCCCAGGGCGACGTCAAGACGAACTACGAGCGGATGAAGAACAAGGTCAACGAAGAGCTCAAGCAGCACTTCCGGCCGGAATTCCTCAACCGTGTCGACGACACCGTCGTCTTCCACCAGCTGACCGAGGAAGACATCATCCAGATCGTCGACCTCATGCTCGCCAAGGTGGACGAGCGGCTCCGGGACCGCGACATGGGCATCGAGCTCAGCTCCGAGGCCAAGTCGCTCCTGGCGAAGAAGGGCTACGACCCGGTGATGGGCGCCCGGCCGCTGCGCCGGACGATCCAGCGGCAGATCGAGGACATCCTCTCCGAGAAGATCCTCTTCGGTGAGCTGCGTCCCGGTCACATCGTGGTCGTGGGTACCGAGGGCGAGGGTGACGATATGACGTTCACCTTCCGCGGCGAGGAGAAGTCGGCACTGCCCGACGTCCCGCCGATCGAGCAGGCGGCGGGCGGCGCCGGCCCGAACCTGACGAAGGACGCGTGACGCGCACGTAGGGCACACGCGAGGGGCTGCCCCGGTATCGGCTTCACGGCCGGTCCGGGGCAGCCCCTTCTTTCGTGGATCAGTGGATCACTAGCGGGCGGCGGTGAGGCGGTCGCCCAGTTCGTCCGCTCCGAGAAGCACGCGGTGCGCCAGGCCGCGGACGTCCACCGTGAGTCCCGGCCAGTCGTGGAGCGACGTGAGGTCCAGTTTCCCGGTGTGGTCCGAGACCCGCAGGGTGAGGTGGGAGGTCTCCGGGAAGAGGGTACGAAGCAGCGACAGGTCCGCGCCGTCCGCCGGGGAGGGCACGGTCAGGTCCTCGATGGACGGGACGGGCGGCGCGTCGCCGGGGCCGTCCGGCAAGGGGAAGGAACTGAACTCGATCTCGTTGATCCGGGGCAGCTCCCGCAGTTCGGTGAGCGCCTCACCGAAGTTCTTGAGCCCGGACAACTTCAGCGACATGAGTGACGACCAGGCGCCGAGCCCGTCCAGAACGAACGGGCGGTCACTTGCCAGACCGAGGTGGGTGACCCCGGAGTGAGCGGGGATGAGGCTCAGGCCGTCCACCGGGAGGTTCCCCAGGACCAGCAGGGCCAGGCCGCTGGGCAGGGCCGCGATCTGCTCCCAGTGCGAGGGCGGCACGTGCGCGACGTCCAGGAACAGGGCGTACAGCGCGGTGAACTCCATGAGCGGCCGCAGGTCCCTGATGCCTGAGCACTTCCCGATGGACAGCAGACCCAGCCGGTCGCGTACGGGAGAGAGGCAGGAGAGATCGGTGAGCCGCTGATTGTCACTGATGTAGAGACTCTCCAGCGCTCGCTTCCCCTCCAGGGCCTCGCTGATCTCCGACTCCGGCAGACTCTTCCTCAGGGACAGGTCACGAACGGACGGGAGATGCCGAACGGCCCTGAGCCGTTCGCGATCGCTGATCAACAACGGGGCGGCGGAGAGTTCGCAGTGCGTCAGAACCTCGGTGGCGTACGCGTGGGGAGGGAAGTTGCTCCAGTCGTGGATGAACCAACTGCCGACCTGGGGGTGGGCGAGGACCCAGGCGCGGGCGTGCGGTACGGCCTCGCTTCCACCGATCTCGGCGATCAGGCCCGCCATGTACCGGACCGACGGGTAGTCGGGCGTCAGGCTCTCCGGCGCGGGGAAGCCGTCCAGCGCCGCTGGCCCCAGCCGTGCCACCGCCTTGGCCCGGTCGTGGTCCAGCAACGGGTACAACGCCGCCGTGCTCCGGCGGACCCGCTCCCGTACCCGGTCGTCCAGCCACGCCGCGTGCTGCGCGCACAGCGCGGCCAGGACGTGGAGGTCGACGCGCCCCATCGCCCCGTCCTCGTGCTCCAGGCCCGCGTCCAGCAAACCGTCCACCAGCACCGCCAGTTCGTGCCGCCCGCAGGTCGGCCCCGGTCCGCTGACAGACGAGGCGGAAGGGCCTGGCCGCCAGGACCGGGGCGAGCGGCACGCACTCGACGCGGCGGCCGTCGCGCTGCTGGGGGATCTGCCGGGCGATGCCCAGCAGCACGTCCCCCATGAAGACCGGGCCGCCGGAGAGCCCGGACAGGGCCGCCGGCTCATCGTCCGGGCGAGCGGCGGGCGGGCCGTCGAGGTCGCAGACCAGCAGGTCGCGGACGCGGCCCGCCAGGGGCAGGACCGTCGCCGTGTACTGGTCGGCCTCCAGGCGCCGGTCGCGGCCGTACCGCTGGACGCGCGGGAAGCCGGTGATCTCGCACCCGGGTATCGCCTGGCGGGTGTCGACCACGCCGAGCCGCACGGCCGGGACCGGCCGCACCGGCTCGACGGCCTCCAGCAGCGCCACGTCCAGGCGGTAGTCGATCCAGGCGACGGTGGCCCGTACGCGGTCCGGGAGAGCGGGGTGAGCGATCAGGACGGACCCGGACTTGACCACATGGGCGCAGGTCAGCACCAGCCGGTCGGTGAGGAGGACGCCGCTGCCCTGCTGGATCGAGGAGACGACCACCGTACGGTCGGCGGGGTGGGTGATCGTCGCGCTCACGTGCGGGTGGTCCCGTCACCGAACCCCGCCGTGGACCCGTCGTCCTCCGTCCCGATCTCCCACGCCTCGCCCGTCGCGGCGTCGCGCGGGGTCAGGGTGAAGGCCACCTTGTGCGTGCGGCCCGTGGTGCGGGCGGCGTCCGCGCCCGCCTCGACCACCCAGGCCTTCACCTTGCCGCCCGCTTTGACCTCCCGGCGCAGTTCGAGGGCGAACTCCATCTGGATGTCGCCGACCGCGAAGGAGACGGGTGGTCCGTGGCCCGGGTCGCCGCGTCGATGAGCTGGTTGCGGATGGACGCGACGGCATCGGCGAGCTCGATGCCGTCCAGCGCATGGGTGTTCTCGGCCGTCATGGGTCCCCCCGGGGTGCGGTGCTGCTTTCCCGCCAGCGTAGTGAAGTAGCAGGCCGAAGGTCCCGAACCGGAAGGTCTTAGGTCCCACCGGCGGTGACAAGGCGCACAGCCCGAAGCAGGCCTACTACCCGGGCCAGTAGAAGGGGTCATGATCGGCCGCGGGACCTTCGGCCCGGCGTCGGCAGGCTCTTCCGAGGTGGTGGGCGTTACGGTCGTTTCACGGTGCCATGTCCGGAAAGGGCCCCGTGGAACAGGCGTTAAACGTCTTCCGCGCGAAGGATTTCGTAGCCCGCATCGCCCCTCGTAAGGGGGCAAGCGCGACCAATTCCCTCGGCCCCGTCTACGGCTTTTCTTCGTAGATGGGGTGTTTGGGTACCGGCGGGGGTGCGGGTTACCAAGGTGGAGCAAGCCCGGACAGCACGCCGGGTCCACTCACCTTCGGAGGACTTCCTCGTATGAAGCGCGCAACGAACCAGCACTCCATCCGCCCGTCCGCCTTCCGCGTCCGTGGCGCCGTCCTGGCCGCCGGCCTGGGGGCGTCCGTGGTGCTGGGTGCCGGTACGGCGTTCGCCTCCAGCAGCACCGGCGCTGCCGCCGCTCCCCTCGGGGCCGGCACGACCGCCGACTCGGTCGCCCAGCAGGCGGCCGCGCAGGGCAAGGCCGCCGACGCGGCCAAGAAGGCGGCCGCGAAGAAGGCCTCCGACGCCAAGAAGAAGGCCGAGGACAAGAAGAAGGCCGCGAAGAAGAACGCCGCCTCCTGGAAGTCCCCGGTCAAGAAGTACACGCTGAGCGCCAGCTACGGCACCGGCGGCGCCCGCTGGGCCGCCAAGCACTCCGGCCAGGACTTCGCCGTGCCGGTCGGCACCGACGTCGTGGCCGCCCACAAGGGCACCGTCGTGAAGGCCGGCCCGAACGGCGCCGGCGACGGCCCCGCGTACGGCAACGCCGTCGTGATCAAGCACTCCAACGGCAAGTACTCGCAGTACGCGCACCTGTCGAAGGTCAACGTGAAGATCGGCCAGACCGTGAAGACGGGCCAGAAGATCGCCCTGTCCGGCAACACCGGAAACTCCAGCGGCCCGCACCTTCACTTCGAGATCCGCACCACCCCGAACTACGGCTCGGCGCTGAACCCGGCCGCGTTCCTCCGCTCGGTGCACGTCTCCATCTGATCCGGCCGGCGTAACCGCGAGGCCCCACGGCACCGGCGTCAGCCGGCGCCCGGCCGGCCGCGCAGCACAACCGAAAAGTGTCAGTGGACCCGCTACACCCCGGCACCCGGGGCGTGCGCCCGGGTCACCCGACCGACGGCGACGTCGAGGACAGCCTCACGGCTCACTCCTCGGGGTCGCCGTCGGCGTTCCGCCACCCTGCCCGACGGGCGGCCCATGGCTCAGTCCGACGGCTGCCGCTGGTCGGCCATCCGCAGCACCGGGAAGCTCCCCGTCACCGTCGGCGCGTGCTCCGGCAGCCACAGCACCGCGATCGCCCCGCCCGTGCCCTCCGCCGCACCCGAGGGCGCCGCGTTGCGGAAGGTCAGCCGGGCCCCCAGCACCCGCGCCTGGCCCGCCGCGATCGTCAGGCCAAGACCGTGCCCGTGCCCGGCCCGGTCCATGCTGCCGGTACGGAACCGGCTCGGCCCGTCCCGCAGCAGCTCCTCCGGGAACCCCGGCCCGTGGTCGCGGACCCGCACCACCCGGCCCTCGACCGTGACCTCCACCGGGGTGGAGCCGTGCTTGGCGGCGTTCCCGAGCAGATTGCCGAGGATGCGCTCCAGCCGGCGCGGATCGGTGGAAACCCACGACTCGTGCACCACCTGCACGGTCACCTCGGGGTTCAGCAGCCCGATCCGGCGGCTGACGAACTCGCCGAGCGGCAGTTCCTGGAGCTCCGCCCGCTCCGACGCACTGTCCAGGCGGGCCACCTCCAGCACATCCTCGACCAGCGTGCGCATCGCCTGGGCCCGGTCGCGTACCAGCTCGGTGGGGCGGCCCGGCGGCAGCAGCTCGGCCGCCGTGAGCAGCCCGGTCACCGGGGTACGCAGCTCATGGGCGATGTCCGCGGTGACCCGGCGCTCCGCCTCGATCCGCTCGTTGAGCGCGTCGGTCAGCGCGTCGACCGCCCGCGCCAGCTCGTCGGTCTCGTCGCGGACGACCCCGCCGACGGCTTCCCTGACCCGTACGTCCGTCTGCCCCTGGGCGACCCGGCCCGCCGCGGCCGCGGCCTTGCGCAGCCGGCGCGAGAGCTGGCCGCCGATGAGTACCCCGAGTGCGCAGCCGCCGAAGACCACCGAGACCGAGCCGATGATCAGGGCCCGGTCCAGGTCGTCCATGATCGTGGCGGAGCGGTCCGCGAACCGGGTGTGCAGCGAGAGCACGTCCCCGCCCGCCAGCGGAACCGCCGCCCAGACCTCGGGGACCCCGTCGGGGCCTTGCGCCACATGGGTGGCCCGGCGGTTCTTGCGGACCTCGTCGCGCAGGCTCGGCGGGATCGTCGGGTCGTTGAGCTTCGCCCCGAACTTCGGCCCGCCCTTCTGCATGCTCGTCGCCTCGTAGAAGCGCTGGGCGCCCAGCAGCCGCTCCAGCTGCACCTCGCGGGCGTTCTCGATCATCGAGACGCGGGCCGCGTTGTGCACCACGAGGCTCAGCGCCACCGCGATGAGCGCGCCGACCGCCGCGATGGCGATGCTGATCTTCCAGCGGACACCGGTCCGCAGGGCCAGTCGCTTCATCCCCGTCTCACCGGCCGCTTCGCCCTCACCAACCGCTTGATCCGCGCAGACCGCTTCATCCCGCCTCAGCCGCGCAGCTTGTAGCCGAAGCCGCGGACCGTGTCGATCCGGTCCTGGCCGATCTTGGTGCGCAGCCGCTGGACGTGCACGTCAACTACCCGGGTGTCCCCGCCCCAGCCGTAGTCCCAGACCCGCTCCAGGAGCTTGTCGCGGGACAGGACGGTGCCCGGCGCGGACGAGAACTCCAGCAGCAGCCGCATCTCGGTGGGCGTCAGCGCCACCTGCTCGCCGGCGCGCCGCACCTCCATTCCGTCGGTGTCGACCTCCAGATCGCCGAAGACCAGTACCCCGCCGAGCGTCTCGGCGTCCCCCTCCGGACCGCCCTGGCCCAGGCCGTCCGGCCCGGCCGCGTGGCCGAAGCGGCGCAGCACCGCCCGGATGCGGGCGACCAGGACCGCGCCGTCGAAGGGCTTGGTGACGTAGTCGTCGGCCCCGGCCTCCAGGCCGAGCACCACGTCGATCGAGTCGGCCCGCGCGGAGAGCATGATCACCGGCACGGTCGACTCGTCCCGGATACGGCGGCACAGGCTCACCCCGTCCAGGCCCGGCACCATCACGTCGAGCAGGGCGATGTCCGGCCGGTCGGCGCGGAACGCCTCCAGACCGGAGAGCCCGTCGGGCATCGCGGTGACCGTGAAGCCGACCCGCTCCAGGGCGAGCTGGGTGGCCTCGCGGATGACGTCGTCGTCCTCGACGAAGAGGACGTGGGTCTCGGCCATGGAGCTGCTTCTCGCTTTCCGTTCCTGCCCGGTTCCACCGGCACGACTTCGGTCCTGCCCGGGTTCAGTTCCTGCCCGGCTCCACCGGCTCGTCCGACGGAACCGGATCCAGCGGCTCCGACTGCACGGGCAGGTCACCGTCCGTGCCCTCGACGGCACGGCTGAAGTCGTTGTGCACCCGGTCGTGCTCGGTGAAGCGGTCGCTCGCCCAACGGTAGGTGACCACCTCCGAGCCGGACGGGTACCCCAGTGGATCCTTCGACCCGTAGACCTGGGTGGTCACCACCAGGTCGCCCCGGTCGATCGTTCCGTAGATGGCGGGGACCTCGGCCGAGAAGACGTTCTTGTACGAGCCGTCGCCTTCCGCCCGGTACACGTACGTTCCGACGCCCACCGAGTCGGCGCAGCTCATCACGTTGACCACCACGTCGGCGACCCGGCCGTCGGTCACCGACCCGTACGAGGTGTCGACCGGATAGGCCTTGCCCGCGCAGGGCCTGAGTCCGTCCCTGATCCGCTCGCCCACCTTGGGGTCGTCCTTGAGGAGCCGCACGGCGTCGACCCGCCTGACGGGCGGGGTCGTGCCGGAAGGGCTGGCCCGCGGGGTGGTCTGGGCGACCGGCTGACTGCCGGCGGGACCCTCGTCCCGGGTGCCGGTGCCACCCGTGGAGCAGCCGGCGCCGAACAGCCCGAAGGCGACGAGTCCGGCCAAGGCCGTGCCACTCGCCGCCATACCGCTCCGGAAGCTCCGGCTCCGGCCCGGTCTCCCCGGGTCGTCGTCGCCGTCGTCCGAGCCGCCCGAGGAGCCGTCCCCGAATGCGTCCCCTCCGCTGCTGCTGCCGTTCAGGCCGCGCACCGCTCCATCCCCCGCTCGTTGTGACGCCAGTTGCGCTGCGCCGGTGTGTGCGCCCTCGCCCCCGGCACCGCCGTGACCGGTGACCGCTGGGCGGGGACACGGGCGGAGGTGACCGGTGCCGCGCTCCGGTGGCCCCCGGTCTCCCGTGCGACCGCCTCGCGGCTGTCCAGCTCGCGGCTCTCCAGCTCCTGGCGCAGTCGTGCCAGGGCCCGGTGCAGCGTGCTCTTGACCGTACCGGCCGACATGCCGAGCGCCGCGGCCGTCTCCTCCGTGCTCATCTGCTCCCAGTGTCGCAGCACGACGACGCTGCGCTGCTTGGGAGCCAGAATGCCCAGAATGTCCATCAGGAGGGCGCGGTCGGCGCGCTGCTCGCTGCCGTCCTCGACGCTCGCGTCGGGCAGCTGCTCGGTCGGCACCTCTTCGAGCTTGCGCGCCCGCCACCACTCCGTACGGGTGTTGATCATGACGCGGCGCAGATAGGCGTCGGCCAGGGACTTGTCGGCGATGCCGTCCCAGCGGCCGTAAGTGCGCACCAGGGCGGTCTGCAGCAGGTCCTGTGCATCGACGGGGTCGGGAACCAGACGACGCGCGCTGCGCAGCAGCGCCTCCTGCCGTGTGCGTACGTAGTCCTCGAACGCGAGCACCTCGCCCTGCGCCATGACAACCGCCTCCGTCCCCGAACATCCCCGTGCACCGCCGGGCCGCGGGGTGTTCCGCGGTCCGGCCGTCCTGCTGTCGAAGACGCTACGGAGGCGTTGTCACGGCGATGTGCGGAGCAGCCGTAGGCCGGTGCACGGCTGCCCATCGATTGTGTAACAGCGGGGGGCAGGACACTCCCCGAGGTGCGGGACGGGACGGGACGGAGCGGAGCGGGGCGATCAGGTCAGCGGAAGGCGGTACCTGCCGTCGGCCAACGGCTCGACCAGCCCGTCCGCCACGAGCCCGTCCAGCGCGCGGGCGCGCTGCACCGGCTCCTCCCACACCGCGTCCAGGGCGGCCTGCGGTACGGGATGCAGTGCGTCCCGCAACACCGCCAGCAGCCGCCCGCGCACCTGGCGGTCGGTGCCGGCGTACGTCTGGCCCTTGCGCGGCGGCCCCTGGTACGCGGGCTTCCCGGCCAGCCGCCAGGCACACCGCGAGGCGATCGGGCACCGGTCGCAGTCCTCGTTGCGCGCGGTGCACACGAGCGCGCCCAGCTCCATCGTGGCCGCCGCCCAGCGCGCCGCCCGCTCGTCCTCCTCGGGCAGCAGCGCCCGCGCGAGCTTGCGCTCGGCGGCCGTGGTCGCGCTCGGCGGATACTGGACCCCGGACGCGGCGCGGGCGAACACCCGGCGGACGTTCGTGTCGAGCACCGCGTGCCGTTGCCCGTACGCGAACGAGGCCACGGCCGCCGCCGTGTACTCGCCGATCCCGGGCAGCGCCAGCAGCTGGGCGTGCTCGCTCGGCACATCGCCGCCGTGCCGTTCCGTTATCGCCTGCGCGGCCCCGTGCAGCCGAAGTGCACGGCGCGGGTAGCCGAGCCGGCCCCAGGCGCGGACCGCTTCACCGGGCGCCTCGGCGGCCAGGTCGGCGGGGCGGGGCCAGCGGGCGAGCCACTGTTCGTACACCGGGAGGACCCGGCTCACCGGGGTCTGCTGCAGCATGAACTCGCTGACCATCACGGACCAGGCGCCCGCTTCGGGGCGGCGCCAGGGCAGATCGCGGGCATGCTGCTCGAACCACCCGATGACGGGGGTGTGGAGGGAGGCGGCGGCGGGGGGCGTCTGGGCTGAAGTCGAAGTCATGGCAGTCATGGCAATGACGATCCTGGCATGGAAGAGGGGGCGTCGGTCACGGGTGCGGGGGTGTCGGCCCGCGCGGCGGCCCAGGGGGTGACAACGCCACCCGTTCTGTCCCCTGTGACCGGCTCGCGACCTCGTTCCCGTGATGATGATCGGCAAAACTTGTGAGCGGAGCGGCGGGTGGGGCCTGAGTCGGCCTGGATCTCTCGTAGAGTTCGGACCGTGGGATCTATGCGCAATCCGGTCGGTCCGCTTCCCTCCAGCATCTACTGGCGTCGAAGGGCGGTAGCGGGACTTCTGGTTGCGCTGCTCGCCGTGCTGATCGCCTGGGCGATGACGTCCGGAAGCGGTGGGGGGACGCGGGACGACGGCAAGTCCGGCGGCTCCGGCCCGGCCAGGTCGATCGACCCCGGGCCGTCGAGCTCCGGCCCCGCGATCAGTCAACAGCCGGGCGGCCGCGACGAGTCGGGCGGGAGCGCCGGCTCCGGAGGCTCCGACGGCGGCACGGGCGCGTCCTCCGGCGGCGCGAACGACGGCGCCTCTTCCGAAGGTGCGTCGTCCGACGGGGCGTCAACAGGCGGTGCGGACACGGCCGGTTCGGGTGCGGGCGGCGGCGGCACGGCGGGCCGACAGGTCCCGGCCGGCTCCCCGCTCCCCGAGTGCGAGCCAGCCGCGGTGCGGTTGAGCCTGCGGACGAAGGTCAGTTACGGCCCCGACGACAAGCCGAAGTTCGAACTGATCGCGAAGAACACCTCGTCGACCACGTGCAAGGCCGACTTCGGGCCGAAGAACGCGGTCCTCACGGTCACCGAGGCCGGTGGCGAGGACGACGATCCGATCTGGTCCTCGAAGGACTGCCCCGCCGCGGCCGGCCCGCTGTTCCTGAAGGTCCCGGCGGGCGCGACGGTGATCCACACGGTGGACTGGAACCGCACCCTGTCCGCCCCGGGCTGCGCGACCCCGCCGGCGGGCAAGGCCGGCCCGGGAACGTACCTCCTGGAGGCGAAGGCCCCCGGCGAACCGGTCCAGCGAGCCTCTTTCGTCCTCGCCAAGGACTGACCGGCGCCCATCCAGCCCGCCCGGCATCTTCAGCCCGTCAGGCGTTTGAGGACGGAACTGTCGACACGGACCGGCGATGCGCCCACGGTTCCGGACGGCCCGGTACAACCAGCCCGCCCGGCATCTCCGGCCCGTCAGGCGTTTGAGGACGGAACCCTTAACACGGGCGGGCGACGCGCCCACAGGGCAGGGCGAGCCCGTGATTCCAGCCCGCCCCGGGCCCGGGGCCCGTCCCCAGACGCCCGGACGGGCTGGGGAAGCGGCCCGACGTCAGACGTACCGCTCCAGGATCGACGACTCCGCCAACCGCGAGAGCCCCTCCCGCACGCTGCGCGCCCGCGCCTCGCCGACGCCGTCCACCGTCTGGAGGTCGTCCACGCTCGCCGCCAGCAGCTTCTGCAGACCGCCGAAGTGCTCCACCAGCCGCTCGATGATCGCCCCCGGCAGCCGCGGCACCTTCGCCAGCAGCCGGAAGCCCCGCGGCGACACCGCCGAGTCCAGTGTCTCGGGCGAGCCGCTGTAGCCCAGCGCCCGTGCCACCACCGGCAGCTCCAGCAGCTCCGTGTGGCTCAGCGCGTCCAGCTCGGTCAGCGCCTCGGCCACCGTGCGCGACCGCTTCGCCGTCGGCTCGGGCACATAGTCCCGGACGACCAGCTCCCGCTCCGGCTCCACCCCGGCGATCAGCTCGTCCAGCTGGAGGGAGAGCAGCCGTCCGTCCGTGCCGAGCTCGACCACGTACTCCGCGATCTCCGTGGCGATCCGCCGCACCATCTCCAGCCGCTGCGCCACCGCCGTCACGTCCCGGACGGTGACCAGGTCCTCGATCTCCAGCGCGGAAAGCGTGCCGGCCACCTCGTCGAGGCGCAGCTTGTACCGCTCCAGGGTGGCGAGTGCCTGATTGGCCCGGGACAGGATCGCGGAGGACTCCTCCAGGACCCGTCGCTCCCCGTCCACGTACAGCGCGATCAGCCGCATCGACTGGGAGACCGAGACGACGGGGAAGCCGCACGCCTTGGAGACCCGGTCCGCCGTACGGTGACGGGTGCCCGTCTCCTCCGTGTGGATCGAGGCGTCCGGGACCAGCTGCACACCGGCCCGCAGGATCTTGGTCATGTCCTTGTCGAGGATCAGTGCCCCGTCGAGCTTGCACAGCTCGCGCAGGCGCGTCGCCGTGAACTCCACGTCCAGCACGAATCCGCCGGTGCACATCGACTCGACGGTCTTGTCCATGCCCAGCACGATCAGCCCACCGGTATTGCCGCGGAGAATGCGCTCCAGGCCGTCCCGCAGGGCCATTCCGGGCGCGACCGCGCTCAACGAGGCACGCATCAGCGCCTCGTTACCGGTGCCTTGGCCGGACTTTCCGGGCGTCGTCGCCCGGTCGTTGGCTGCCACTGCACTCCTCCGGTCACAGGTTTGCGGTGCCCTTGCGTCCCCCATGCCGTGTCCACGGGCGGGCGAGACCAGGGCAAAGTCTACCGGCGCGCGTTGTCTTCCTGACGAGGCTGCGGCGCCTCTTGACGAGACCGGCGCGGGAGGACCCGCAGAGCATCGCCCATGTCGGCGACTTCCGTGACCTTCATACCGGCCGGGACCCTTCCCGGGTCGGTCGGAACGAGCGCGTGGGTGAAGCCGAGACGGTGTGCCTCGGACAGTCTCCGCTGCACCCCGGTGACCCTTCTGACCTCGCCCGCGAGCCCCACCTCACCGATCGCGACCAGGTTCTTCGGGAGCGGGGTGTCGCTGGCCGCGCTGGCCAGTGCGAGCGCGATCGCGAGGTCGGCGGCGGGCTCGGTGAGCTTCACGCCGCCCACCGTCGCGCTGTAGATGTCCCGCTTGCCGAGCGCGGTGATCCGGCCGCGCTGCTCCAGGACGGCGAGCATCATCGAGACCCGGGAGGTCTCCAGACCGGAGGTCGTGCGCCGGGGTGAAGGGATCTGCGAGTCGACGGTGAGCGCCTGCACCTCGGCGACCAGGGGCCGCTTGCCCTCCAGCGTCACCGTCAGACAGGTGCCCGGCACCGCCACGTCGCGGCGGGTCAGGAAGAGGCCCGAGGGGTCGGCGAGACCGGTGATGCCCTCGTCGTGCAGCTCGAAGCAGCCGACCTCGTCGGTCGCCCCGTAACGGTTCTTGACGCCGCGCACCAGACGCAGCCGGGCGTGGCGGTCACCCTCGAAGGACAGCACGACGTCCACCAGGTGCTCCAGCAGCCGGGGCCCGGCGATCGCGCCGTCCTTCGTGACGTGGCCGACGAGCAGCGTGGCCATCCCGCGCTCCTTGGAGGCCCGGATCAGCGCCCCGGCGACCTCCCGCACCTGCGCCATCCCGCCGGGCGCGCCGTCGATCTCGGGCGAGGCGACCGTCTGCACCGAGTCCAGGACGAGCAGCGAGGGCTTCACCGCGTCCAGATGGCCGAGCACCGCGGAGAGGTCGGTCTCCGCTGCGAGGTAGAGGTGGTCGTTGATCGCGCGGATCCGGTCGGCCCGCATCCGGACCTGGCTCGCGGACTCCTCGGCGGTCACATAGAGCGTGCGGTGGTCGTCGCTCGCCGCCTTGGCCGCCACGTCCAGCAGCAGCGTCGACTTGCCGACCCCCGGCTCGCCCGCCAGCAGCACGACCGCGCCCGGCACGAGCCCGCCGCCGAGCACCCGGTCCAGCTCACCGACGCCGGTCGAGCGGGCGGTGGCCTGCCGGCTGTCGACCTGGCCGATCGGCACGGCGGCGGTGGAGACCCGGCCGGCCGCGGTGGTGCGCACGGCGGGGGCGCCGCCGAACTCCTCGACCGTCCCCCACGCCTGGCACTCGGGGCAACGCCCGAGCCACTTGGCGGTGGTCCAGCCGCATTCGGTGCAGCGGTAGGACGGACGGTCCTTCGCGGATTTCGTACGGGCAGCCATGGCGTCACCGTATAGGTGGGGTACGACAACGCCGCCCGCACGGTCGGTGTGCGCTGTCCGTACGGTCGGCGTGCGCGGCCCTTCTGCACGCAGGGCGCACGGAAGCACTCCCGTGCGCTCCAGCCCGAATCCATGACTCCTATCCTCTTTCGAGGGATACGTTCACCCGTAAGGATTAAATGTGCTCAAGGGGCACTAAGGGCATGCGCTCCCCTGCCTACGGTCGCCGGGTGACGAGCAGCAGGCTGGAGCCCCCCACGCACACCACCGGCGCACACCGGGCGCATCGCCGAGCACCCCACGCCCCGGCACAGCGACCGCCCGCACGTTACGAGCCGTATCTCGACGGACTCTTCACCTACTGCCTCTCCGTGCTCTGCGATCACGACGCGGCGACCGAGGCGCTCGGTGCCGTCCTGTCGATCGCGGACCGGCAGGACGCCCGGGGCCCCACGGCCGAGGAGGAACGTAAATCCTGGCTGTACGCGCTGGCCCGGTGGGCCTGCCTGCGCACCCTCACCGAGCGCAAGCACGGCCGCCGGGCCCACGGCCGGCCCGCCGGGACGGTCAAGCCGCCCCGTACGGCGAAAGCCACCGCCGCGCCCCGGCACCAGGGGGCGCACACCCCCCAGCGCACCCCCCAGCGCACGCCGGAGCACACCCCGCCCGCCACCCCCGAGG
>NZ_NEUE01000060.1 GCF_002910905.1 Streptomyces sp. SM11
GGCGGGCGGCGGGCCACGATCGCCGAGACGCGGGAGCACCTGGCCGCGGCCCGCGCCTGTCTGGACCGGGTGCCGCTGGCCGAGGAGGCGCGGGGGGATCTGCTGACGCTGATCCCGTACCTCGTGGACCGCACCGGCTGACCCGTGGCCGCCCGCCGGAAGCCGGTGGGCGGCCACGGGCCGTTCTCCGGCACGATGGACTCCGTGAGACCGCCGGGCCTTCGCCCGCGCACCCGACGCCATGACGACGTGAGGACTTCCCCGGCATGACCGCCCTCCCCGCTCCGGTCCGGGCGCTGCTCGTCATCGATGTCCAGTCGGCGTTCGTCGCGGGTGACGCCGCCGTGCCCGACGCACCCCAGCTGCTGGACCGGGTGACGGATCTGATCGGGCGGGCCCGGGGGGCCGGGGCACTCGTCGTGCATCTGCAGAACGACGGCCCGGCCGGGGAGCCCGACGAGCCGGGGACGCCCGGCTGGGAGCTGCATCTGCCCGTGTGCCCCGGCCCGGCCGAGACCGTGATCCGCAAGAGCGAGGACGACGGCTTCGAGGAGACATCGCTGGAGGCCGAGCTGACGACGGCGGGCGTCCGGTCGCTCGCCGTGTGCGGGGTGATGTCGGAGATGTGCGTGCTCGCCACCGCCCGCCGGGCCCTGGAGCTGGGCTACCGCGTCGTCCTGCCGCACGACGCCCACACCACGTACGACATTCCGGCCGCGCCGGACATCAGCGACGTGGTCCCGGCGGCGATGGCGGCGCGGATCGCGGAATGGGCGCTGGGCGACGAGGTGGACATCGTGGCCCGCGCCGCACACGTCACTTTCAGCACCACGAGAACGGCGTGATCGACAAATAGATGGTGATGCCATCCGGTGCGGCGATCGGCGGTGTGCGGTAGGCCGGAAAAGGTGACGGTATAACCGGCGGGATCCGCGCGGAGCGCCGCCGTCATTCCGTGCGACAGCCCCATCAAGGCCTTTCGCCACCTGCCCGAAAAGGGATCGCGGCCATGCGCCGGCCTGTCGGCCGGCCACTCGAACGGCCCTCCACCAGGCGTAATACCCGCGTGGTCGTATGAGCGAGTCACGCGCACGATTTCGCCATATCTCTGCCAAAGTGCACTTCGGCTTTACTCACCGGATTGAACGAAGAGAGCCGTGCGTGCTGCACATGCGTCGTACTGAAGAAAGCCAATTGACGGTCCTTCATTTGGTTCAGCCCGTGGACGGCGGAGTGGCCCGGGTCGTCACCGATCTCGTCAGGGCCCAGGCCGGGTCCGGACTGCGCCCCGTGGTGGCCTGCCCACCGGGGAGCCCGCTGGCCCTCGGGGCGGCGGCGGCGGGTGCCGAGGTCCACGGCTGGTCCGTCACCCGTGCCCCCGGGCCCCGGCTGGCCGGTGAGGTCGCCGCCGCGCGCCGGATCGTCCGCGCGAGCCGCCCGCACGTGGTACACGCCCACAGCGCCAAGGCAGGACTGGCGGGCCGGATCGCGGTACGCGGCCGGGTCCCCACGGTGTTCCAGCCGCATGCCTGGTCGTTCGAGGCCGTCGGCGGGCGCACCGCGGAATTCGCGCTCGGCTGGGAGCGGTTCGGCGCGCGCTGGGCCGATCACATCCTGTGCGTCAGCGAGTCCGAACGCCGCACCGGCCAGGAGGCGGGCATCGCCGCCCGCTGGTCGGTCATCCACAACGGCATCGACCTCGACCGCTTCCGCCCCGGTGGAAGCGGGGACCGGGCGGAGGCCCGCGCTTCGCTGCCCTTGCTGGACGGTGCCGGCCGGGACGCTCCGCTGGTCGTCTGCGTCGGCCGGCTGAGCCGGCAGAAGGGGCAGGACGTCCTGCTGCGGGCCTGGCGGCGGATGCCGGTGGCCGGGGCCCGGCTGGTCCTGGTGGGCGACGGGCCCGACCGGGACGGACTGGAGGAATCGGCCCCGCCGGGCGTGCTGTTCACCGGAGCCTGCGAGGACGTGCGGCCGTGGATCCACGCGGCGGACGTCCTCGTGCTGCCCTCCCGCTGGGAAGGCATGGCCCTGGCCCCGCTGGAGGCGATGGCCTGCGGCCGCCCCGTTGTGATGACCGACGTGAACGGGGCGCGGGAGAGCCTGCCGCCGGGCCACGAGGACCACTGTCTGGTACCGCCGGAGGATCCGGCGGCACTGGCCGCGGCCCTGACCACGCTGCTCACCGAACCGGAACTGCGCGAGGCGGTGTCCCACCGGGCCCTGCGCCATACCCGGGCGGCCTTCGACGTCCGACGGACCGCGGGGGCGGTTGCCGGTCTCTACCAGGAACTTGTCGGCATGTCCGGCCCCACGACGAGGAAGCGCACCGAGCGATGACGATGGAGAGTGCACCGGTCCCCGGTAACGGCCAGGCAACAGCCGTGCAGGCTCATACGGTTCATCCGCCGCGAAGAAGCGGTGGCGGTGCGCGGGCGCAGCCCGGTGAGCGCCGGGCCGTCCGCTACGGCCGTCTCGCGCCGCTCCTGTGCGCGGACGCCGTGGCCCCGCCCGTGGCGTTCGCCCTGGTGGTCCCGGTCTCGTGGCCGTGGCCGCTGGTGGCCGTCCAGGCCGTGGCCCAGGTGCTGCTCTTCGCCCAACGCCGCCTGTACGGGATGCGGTTGTCCCCCTCGGTCCTCTCCGAGCTGCCCGCGCTCCTCGGTCTCGCCCTTCTCCAGTGGTACGTGACCATGGAGGTGCTGGACGCCTGGGCCCCGCAGCAGGCGATCGGCTGGGCGGTGCTCGCGTACGGGGCGGGCGTGCAGACCGTACTGACCTGCGCGGGACGCGCGGCCGTGTACCGGGCGCGGCGGCGGGCCGCCGCCCGCCGCCCGCTGTCCACGCTGGTCGTGGGCCAGGGGCCGCCGGCCCGTCAGGTGACGGCGGCGCTGTACGACCACCCCGCGTACGGGCTGCGGCCGGTCGGTCTGGTCGCCGCCCCGGCGGCCGGGGAGGAGAAGCAGACGACGGACGTGTCGCTGCCGGTCCTGGGCTCGCCCCAGGAGGTGCGACGGGCCATCGTCCAGAACAGTGTGCGGCACGCCATGTTCACGGCGCCGCCCGAGGCCACCCCGGACGGGGCCGCTCTCTTCACTCTGCTCACCGGACACGGCTGCCGGGTGTGGCTGGTCAACGGACCCGGCGCTGTCGCGGAACCCCCGGTGGGAGGCCGCCCCGATCATCTGTGGGGCTTCACCGCACAGCCCCTCCACGACAGGACGAACCGTCCCGTCGGCCACGGGGTGAAGCGGGCGGTGGACGCCGTCCTGGCCACGGTCGGACTGCTGCTGGCCGCCCCGGTGATGGCGGCCTGCGCCCTGGCCGTGCGCCTCTCCGACGGGCCGGGCGTGATCTTCCGGCAGGAGCGGGTCGGCCGGCACGGACGTCCCTTCGTCCTGCTGAAGTTCCGTACGCTGCGGCCCGCCGACGTCCAGGAGTCGGCCACCCGCTGGAACGTCGCATCCGACGGGCGGATGAGCCGGGTCGGCCGCGTGCTGCGCCGGACGTCGCTCGATGAGCTGCCACAGCTGTGGAACGTCCTGCGCGGCGACATGAGCATGGTCGGGCCCCGACCCGAACGCCCCTACTTCGTGGCGCAGTTCAGCCGCGCCCATCCCGGCTACCAGGCCCGCCACCGGATGCCGGTCGGCATCACGGGTCTGGCCCAGGTGAACGGGTTGCGGGGCGACACCTCGATCGAGGAGCGGGCCCGTTTCGACAACCGCTACATCGAGACCTGGTCGCTGTGGCAGGACGCGTGCGTGCTGGCGCGGACCGCGGGCGCCCTGTTCCGGCTCGGAGGCAGCTGATCATGGCCGCTGTCCTGACCCCGCCCGCGCCGACGCCGCCGGCCGGGACCCGCTTCCCCTCCCGTCCCTCGTGGGGCGGTTGGCGTAGCCGTTGGCCGCTGCTGCCACTGGTCGCGACCGTCCTGCTGCCCGCCCTGCCCCACGGGGCCTCCGGCGGGGGCGGCGGCCCGGCGGTCGGACCGGCCGACCTGGCTTCGGGCCTCGCGGTGCTCGTGTGCGTGGGGCGGCTGCTGTATCTGCGCCGGCGCCCGCTGAGTGCCGCCGCCGCGCTGGTCCTGGGGCTGCCGGCGGTGGGCTTCGCGGTGGCCACGGTCACGGCGGCGGACCCGGCGGCGGCCCTGCCGGGCCTCGTGCGCTACCTGCAGGTCTTCGTCCTCGTGCCGATCGCCGTGTGTCTGCTCCTCCGGGACGCGCACGGGTTCCGGATCGTCGCCGGCTCGCTGGTGCTGCTGGCGGCGGTCCAGGGCGTCACGGGCGTGCGTCAGTACGTCACCGGGACCGGCGCCTCGTACATGGGCGAGGACATCCGGGCGGTCGGCACCTTCGGCCCCAGCGACATCATGGGAATGGCGACCGTCGTCGCCTACGGGCTGCTCGCCGCCGCGGCCTGCGCCCTGCGCACGCCCGGCAGCGCCCCGGCCTGGCTGCGGGCGTGCGCCGCCGTTCTCGCCGTCGCGCTGATCGTGCCCCTGGCGCTGTCGTTCAGCCGGGGCGTGTGGATCGCCACGGCCGCCGCGGTCCTCGTCGCCCTGGCGCTGACCGGGCGGCGGCAGGCGCTGACCTCGCTGGCCGTGCTGGGCGCGGCCGGGGTGGTGGTGGTCGGCGGGTTCGGCATCGGTTCCGAGATGATCGCGGACCGGGCCGCCAGCGTGACCCGGGTGACCAGCACCCCGGACCGGTCGGTCAGCGACCGCTACGCGATGTGGAGCGCGGCAGGCGCGATGTGGCGCGAGCAGCCGGCCGCCGGGGTCGGCCTCAAGGGCTTCCCCGACCACCGCGACGGACACGCCTCGATCGGGCTCTCCTCCGGCAGCGACACCGCCGGGGCCGGCCAGGGGTTCCGCCGGCAGGCGCTCCTGTCGCCGCACAACATGTATCTCCTCGTCCTCAGCGAGCAGGGCCTCATCGGCCTGACCGCGCTCGTCGGCAGCTGGGCGGCGATCCTGGTGGGCGCGATCCGCAGACTGCGCCTCGCACGCTCGCGCGGACACGCGGCCCTGGACTGCGGTCTGGCGGCGGTGGCCCTGATGACCTGGCAGAGCGTCAACTTCCTGTACGCGGACATCGGCGGGCCCACGACGGTGCTGAGCGGCGTCGTCCTGGGGCTGGCCGCCTGGTGGGCGCTGGCCGAGCCGGACCGGGTGAGCGCCGCATGAGCGACACCGGTACGGGGACGGAGGCCGAACCGCGCCCGGCGGACGCGGCACCCGCCCCGCAGCTCCTCCCGGCACCCGGGTCCGGCCCCGGGGGGCCCGTCGCCCCCGGCACCGCGCCGGAGTCGGACAGCGGCGAGGCACCCCGGCTCGGGGCCTTCCTCGCCCGCGCGGCGGCGGCCACGGCGGTGCTGACCGTGCTGGGGGCCGTCCTCGGTCTGGTGCGGGACCAGGCCATCGCCCGGTACTTCGGGGCGAGCGACGCCAGCGACGCGTTCCTCATCGCCTGGACCCTGCCCGAGATGGCGGCGACGCTGCTGATCGAGGACGGCATGGCGCTCCTCCTCGTCCCCGCGTTCAGCCTCGCCCTGACCGGACGCGGGGCGACCGGGGGAGAAGGGGCATCCGACCCCGTACGGGATCTGGTGGCGGCCACGCTCCCCCGCCTGTGCCTCCTGCTCTCCGGCGGCGCGGCCCTGCTGATCGCGGGCGCCCCGTGGGTGGTGGGCATTCTGGCCCCGGGCCTCGCCGATCCCCGGCTCGCGGTGGACTGCACCCGGCTGACCGCGGTCACCGTCCTCACCTTCGGAATCACCGGCTACTTCAGCGCCGCGCTGCGCGCGCACCGCAGCTTCCTGCCGCCCGCCGGGGTCTATGTCGCGTACAACCTAGGCATCATCGGGATGACGCTGGCCCTGCACGCGACGTGGGGGGTACGGGCGGCGGCGGTGGGGGTCGCGGTCGGCAGTGCGCTGATGGTCCTCACCCAACTGCCCATGTTCCTGCGGCTGGTGCCTCTCCGGCGCCCCCGGCTGCCGAGGTTCGGGCGGCTGCGGCGGCGGGCCGTGCGGACCACTCCGCTGCTCGGCTTCGCGGTCCTGGCCCCCGTGGTCCTGTTCGTGGTGAGCCGTCAGTCCCAGGTACTGGTGGAACGGTTCCTGGCCTCCACCCTGCCGGCGGGCGCGATCTCGCATCTGAACTACGCGCAGAAGGTCGCGCAGATGCCGATGGTGCTGTCGCTGATGATCTGCACGGTGACGTTCCCGGTGGTCGCGCAGGCCATGGCCGCCGGGGACCGGGAGAAGGCCCGGCGCCGGGTCGAGCGGGACCTGGCACTGGCCGGGATGGTGGTGCTGCTCGGCACGGCGGTCGTCCTCGGTTACGCGCCCCAGATCATCGAGGTGCTCTTCCAGCGCGGCGCGTTCGACGTCTCGGACACCGATTCCACCGCCCAGGTGATGCGGGTGTACGCGCTGGGGTTGCTGGGGCACTGTCTGGTCGGCGCGCTGAGCCGGCCGTTCTTCTCGTCCGGGCGGCCCACCTGGTTCCCGGCGTTCGCCATGGGCACCGGGCTGCTGGTGACCATGGGTGCCGGGTACGCGCTGACGTACCGCTTCGGCGTGGACGGCATCGCGACCGCCAACGCGATCGGGATCAGCACGACGGCGCTGCTGCTCCTCATGGGCCTCGGCACCCGGGTGGTGCCGATCCGGACGCGGGCCGTGGCGCTGTCGCTGGGCCGGCTCACCGGGGCGTCGCTGACGGCGGGCATGGCCGGCTGGGCGTGTGCGCCCCTCGTCCCCGACGCGGTGCTGAGTCTGGCCGCCGGGTGTCTCCTCGTCCCCGCCGTGTTCTTCCTGACCGGGCTCGCCCTGCGCTCGCCCGAGGTCGCAAACCTGCTGGCACTCACCCGACGGAGGTTCCTTGATGGCCGCTGAATCCTCGGCACACCGCGCCGACGCCCGCTCCTCCCGGCTCCGCCCGCACACCCGCCGTCAGCCGTGGATCCTCACGTATCACTCGGTGACGGATCCGAGCGACGATCCGTACGGCATCACCGTCTCCCCCGAGCGCCTCGACGAGCAGCTGTCCTGGCTGCGCAGCCGGCGGCTGACGGGGGTGGGGGTGTCCGAGCTGTTGCGCGCGGGGGCGGCGCGGCGGCGCGGGCTGGTCGGGCTGACCTTCGACGACGGGTACGCGGACTTCCTCGGCGAGGCGCTGCCGGTGCTGCGCGAGCACGGCTGCCGGGCGACGGTCTTCGTGCTGCCGGGCCGTCCCGGCGGGGACAACGCGTGGGACCCGCTCGGCCCGCGCAAGCCTCTGCTCACCCACGAGGAGGTCCGGCGGGTCGCCGCCGCGGGCATGGAGGTCGGCTCGCACGGCCTGTTCCACCAGGACCTGACGGCGCTGTCGGACGAGGAGCTGCACCGGGAAACCGCCCACAGCCGGGAGCTGATCGGCGATCTCACCGGCGCGCCCCCGGAGGGCTTCTGCTATCCGTACGGCATCCTCGACCGCCGCGTCACGAAGGCCGCGCGCACAGCGGGTTACGGCTACGCCTGCGCGCTGGCACCCGGCCCGCTGCTCAGCCGGTTCGCCCTGCCCCGCACCCACATCAGCCAGGCGGACCGGGGGGTGCGCCTGTGGGCGAAGGATCTGCGGCACGGGCTGCGCCAGGTGGCGGCGCCCGGTGCGGGCTCGCGGGTCGCCGGGCCGGTGCGGGCGGGCGGCCCGCGGTGAGGGCGCTGCACGTCATCACCGGGCTCGGGGTCGGCGGCGCCGAGCGGCAGTTGCGGCTGCTGCTGCGCCATCTGCCGGTGGAGTGCGATGTCGTGACGCTCACCAACCCGGGGGCGGTGGCCGAGGAGCTGCGGTCCGACGGAATCCGGGTGACCCACCTGGGGATGCGCGGCAACCGGGACCTGTCGGCCGTCGGAAGACTGGCCAGGCTGATCCGGGACGGCCGCTACGACCTGGTCCACACGCATCTGTACCGGGCCTGTGTGTACGGCAGGGTCGCGGCCCGGCTCGCCGGGACCCGGGCCACCGTCGCGACCGAACACTCCCTGGGGCGTGCCGAGATCGAGGGCCGCCCGCTCACCCGGGGCATCCGTGCCCTCTACCTCTCCACCGAACGCCTCGGCTCGGCGACCGTCGCCGTCTCCTCCACCGTGGCCGGCCGGCTGCGGGACTGGGGGGTGCCCGCCGACCGGATCCGGCTGGTGCCCAACGGCATCGACGCGGACCGGTTCCGCTTCGACGGGGAGCGCCGGGCATCCGTGCGGGCGGAACTGGGCATCCCCGACGAGGCGTTCGTCGTCGGGGGGGTCGGGCGGCTGGTGCCGGGCAAGCGGTTCGACGTGCTGATCCGCGCGGTCGCCGCCCTGCCCGGCGCCCGGCTGCTGCTGGCCGGGGACGGACCGGAGGCCGGGGCGCTGCGGGCGCTGTCCCTGCGTCTCGGGGCCGTGGACCGGATCCGGTTCCTCGGGGAGTGCGACGAGGACGGGGACGGTCCGGTCCCGGGTGTTCCGGCACTGCTGTGCGCCCTGGACGTATTCGTCTCCACGTCCCGCGAGGAGTCCTTCGGCCTTGCCGCCGTGGAGGCGCTCGCCGCCGGACTGCCCGTGCTCCACGACGCCTGCCCCGCCATCGACGACCTGCCCGCCGCCCACGCCCCGGGGGCCACCCGGATCGCCGGGAGCCCCGAGGAGCTGACGGCCCGGCTGCGGCAGCGGATACAGGCCCGCGCGGACCGGCAGCCGCCGCCCCGGGCCGTCGGCCACTACGACATCAGGCGCAGCAGCGAGCGCCTGATGGACGTGTACGCGTACGCCCTCGACACCGCCCCACCGAACCGGAGAGCCCTTTCATGACCGAGTCACCCGAGCAGCAGCGGCATGTCGTCGTCCGTCGGCTGCGCACCGCCCTCACCCGGCTTCCGCACTGGTGGCCGCTGCCCGTCTGTGTGCTGATCGGCACCGCGTCCGGCCTCTCGTACGGCGCGCTCGCCGCGCCGCAGTACGAGGCCACCAGCTACGCGATGGCGGTCGCCGAAGGGGAGACGAACCCCTCGGCGGCGCTGGGGTACGCCCAGTCGTACGGGCGGCTGACGACGAGCGACGCGACGCTCTCGTACGCCCAGGGTGCGGCCGGCGAGCCGGTGCGCGAACTGCGGTCCCACGTCCAGTCGGAGACCTCCCCCGACTCACCGATGATCGCGGTGACGGGCACATCCGAGGACCGGCACAGGGCGGCCGACATCGCGAACGCGGTCATCGAGGCCGTCATCGTGAGCAGCGGCCATGTCTCCGAGGACACCGGGGTGAAGCTGATCAAGTTCACCCATGCGATGACGCCGGACCGGCCGGTCTCGCCGTCGGTGCCGCTGGGCACCGCGGTGGGGGCCGCCGCGGGTGGTCTGCTGGGCGGTCTCGTGCTGCTGGTGCGGCCGCGCCGGGCGGGCTGGAGCGTGTCGGCGCAGGTGCCCGGTCCGACGGCCGAGGGCGGCAACGTGGCCCAGGACGAGCGGGAGCTCGTCCGATGACGGCGCACCGGGCGGGCGGCCTCGCGGTGACCCTGTGCCGGGACTTCCGGGAGTTCGGCGCGCTCGCCGGGGAGTGGGACGCGCTGCACCGCCGCTGCGCCACCGCCACCCCGTTCCAGAGCCACGCGTGGCTGCACTCGTGGTGGCTCTCCTACGGGCAGGAGGGCCGGCTGCGGGTGCTGCTGGTCCGCCGGTCGGGGCGGCTGATCGGGGCGGCGCCGCTGATGCTGGTGCACCGGCCGATGCCGCTGCTCGTCCCGATGGGCGGGGCCGTCTCCGACTTCTTCGACATCCTCCTGGACGAGGAGGAGGCCGGGTACGCGGTGGGGGCGCTGGGCCGCGGTCTGGACCGGGCGGCCCGGCACACCGTGGTGGACCTGCGGGAGGTACGGCCGGACGCGTCGGCGCAGTTGCTGTTCGGGCGGTGGCCGGGGGCCCGGAGCCGGCTCACGGACTCGACGTGCATGGAGCTTCCCGCCGAGCCGCTGGACGACCGCGTGGCGCGGCTTACCGGCTCGCGGGGTCAGCGGCTGCGCTCGAAGCTGCGCAAGGTCGACGCCCTGGGCGTCCGGGCGCACCGGATTCCGCAGGACGGGGTGCCCGCCGCGGTCGGCACGCTGCTGCGGCTCCACGAGCGGCAGTGGGAGGGCCGGGGGGTCAATCCCGAGCATCTCCGGGCGCGGTTCTCGGACCATCTGATCCGGTCGGTGGGGCGGATGGTGGGGGACGGTACGGCGGCCATGACGGAGTTCCGGCTGAACGGCGAGGTGATGGCGTCCAACCTGTCGTTGCAGTCCGGGCATCTGACGGGCGGCTATCTGTACGGCGCGGATCCGGCGTTGCGCGAGCGGAAGGTCGATGTGTCGACGATGCTGCTGCGCGAGGTCGCCCAGCAGGCCTCGGACGACGGGCGCGAGGTGCTGAGCCTGCTGCGCGGTGCGGAGAGTTACAAGAACCACTGGGGGCCGGTGCCCGTGGTCAACCAGCGGCTGCTGCTGGCCCGCCCGGGTCTTGAGCCGCTGCTGCGGCTGCGCGAGTCGCAGGTGGCGGCACGGGAACGGGCGGTGGAGACCGTGAAGGCCCGGTTCCCGGCGGCGCGGGACTGGCACGAGCGGCTGACGGGGCTTTCGGTGATCGGGCGCTGACGCCCCGGGCGTACGCCGGACAGCGGCGTCGGAGATATCACCTATGCACTGATCCGTTACCGTCCGGCGTCTGCCGCGTTGACAGGGGGTGCGGGCCTCGCGTCCGCAGCACACCCCCCCCTTCTTTACAAGGAGTTCTGAATGTCTCGTATGACGAAGGTCGCCGCTGTCATGGCCGGCACCGGCGCCCTGATCGCCGGCGGCGCCGGCATGGCGTCCGCGGACGCCGGTGCGCAGGGCCTCGCCGCCGCCTCCCCCGGTGTCGCTTCGGGCAACCTGGTCCAGGTCCCCGTGCACGTGCCGGTGAACCTCTGCGGCAACACGATCAACGTGATCGGCCTGCTGAACCCGGCCTTCGGCAACACCTGCGTCAACGCCTCCGGGGGCCACGACAACGGTGGCGGCGGGGACTACGGCTACGGCCGCTGATCTCCCGTAGTTCCGGAACGGCCGGCTCCCTCCTCCCGGAGGGGCCGGCCGTTCCTCCGTCCGGGCTCAGGCGTAGCGGTAGATCGTGCTGTGGTCGAGGAGTTTCCTCGGAGTCACTCCCCAGGGGGGCATCGCCTCGTCGAGGCCGAAGACGTAGGCGCGGTCCGGGCCGGGCGACGCGGGCTTGCGGCCCGGCAGGTAGGGCGACTTCGGGTGGGCCTTGCGCCACCGGTCCCACAGCAGGTCGATGAAGGAGTGGTGCAGCCAGAACACCGGGTCCTCGGGGGAGGCCGCGCCCGCCATCGGGCCGCCGACCCACTGGTGGACCTGGTTGTGGAGACCCACGGTCCGTACGCCCCGGATCCCCCACCCCTCGACGCGGTTGCGGAAGCCCTCGGTGCTGATGCTGTTCCAGGGCTCCGTGTCGTAGACGGGGTCCTCGAGTGCGCGGACGACGTCGTTCCCGGTGGGGAGGGAGACCGGGTTCCGGCCAGGCCTGCCGAAGTTGCGGGTGAGGTAGTGCTCGTCGGTGACTCCCCTTCCGACGCTCCAGTTGCCCGCCTCGTAGGCGAACGCCCCGGTGGTGACCTGGCGGTCGCCGGGCCTGCCGTTGCCGCCGAGGAGGTCCTCCGCCCACAGTGAGGACGTCGGCCTGTTGTCCTGGGTCCAGTCCCAGTACGGGACGCTGACGCCCGGGTCGACGCCCTGGAGCGCCTTCTCGAACTCCAGCAGGTACTGGCGGTGCCAGGGGAAGAACGAGGACGTCATGTGCGCCGGACGCGGCCGGCGCTCGGTGTCCATGACGTAGTACTCGCGGTGCATGACGACGAAGTCGTCGTAACGGCCGGAACGCTTCAGCTTCAGGATCGCGTCGACGAGCCGGCGCTTCTCGGTGCGCGTGAGGTCGCGCTGGTTCTTGCGGGTGTACACCGGTGCTGGTCCTCCTGGTTCACATGTGGTGCGCGGCGGGGGGCGCGAGTCGGGCGTTGCCGAGCTCGTCGACGGCGGCGCGGGCCGTCTCCAGCAGCGTCGGGTACGACTCGTAGTGCCGGACGTCGCTCAGGTAGGTGCCGTCCGCCCGCCTCATGACGTGCAGTGGCCTGCCGTCGATGCGGATCTCGGTGACCGGCTCGGCGGCGACCGCCACCCGGTCGTCGTCCGAGGCGCCGGCCGGGACGACGACGGTCGCCGTCCCCCGGATCTCCCGGCCCCGGTACATCTCGGCGAACTCTTCGGTCGTGGCGCCGGGTCCGGTCCCGGGCGCCTCGGGTCCCGGTGCGGGCCGGGCCGCGGTGGTCTGCTCACGGTCGAGCAGCGGGAACAGGGCGCCCGCGGTGCCCGTGACCACGGCTGCGGTGAAGGCTCCGCGCAGGACGATCCGGCGGGAGGGAATGCGGGTGCCGCCCGGTTTCGCGGGGGTGGGGCTCATGAGATGACGACCTGCCTCTCGTTGACTCGTCTCGTTAACTCGTCCGAGGTGCTTCTGATGGCGATGTTGACAACGAGGAGGTGGCGAAACAGTTCTCGTGCGTGCGGCGTACGGTGCACGGACGGCGGCCACGTTCCGTCAAACGCGTGAGGGTGCGGGGCCATCGGCGGCGACGGGCCGCGTCGGGAGGGCCCTCGCGCCCTGCGGACCGGAACATGGCCTGGCGAACCGTGGAGGTGACGGGCATGACCGTTCCGTACCAGCTGTCCGGGGACCGTGTGCTGCGCGCGGCGGACTTCGATCTGGCCGACCCGGCGTTCTGGCGGTTGCCGCGCCCCGAAAGGCTCCGGGCGTTCGCCCTGCTGCGGGAGCTGGACGCGCCGGTCCTGTTCACTCCCCGGCCCGGTACCGCGCGTACCTCCGGCAAGCCGTTCCACGCCCTGGTGCGCCATGCCGACGTGCGGACCGCGAGCCGCACGCCCCAGGTGTTCGCGAGCGCCCCGGGGGTCACCACCCCGGAGCCGGCCGGCTGGGCGAAGGCCCTGTTCGGGAATTCGATGGTCAACATGGACGGGCCCGAGCACGCGGCGCTGCGCCGGATCATCTCGCGGCGGTTCACACCGCGGCTGCTGGCGGACGTCGAGGAGAACGTCGGTCTGCTCGCCGGGCGGCTGGTGGACGAGCTCATCGCCGAGCGACCCGGGGACTTCATGCCGTCGGCGGCCTCGCGGCTGCCGCTGGAGGTGATCTGCGACCTGATGGGCATCCCGAAGGCGTACCGGGCGCGGGTCGCGGAGCAGATCGACCACGCCTCCGAACACGTCGGTGTGGAGCGCCGGGGCCGGGCCCGGCTGCGGATTCCCGGCCGGGGGCTGGCTTCCCTGGCCCGGATGCAGTGGGTCATGGGACGGCTCGCCCGGGAGCGCCGAGGTCACCCCGAGGACGACCTCGTCTCGGCGCTCGTGCGTGCGGACATCGACGGCGAGGCACTGTCCGGGCGGCAACTGGGGGCGTTCTTCTCACTGCTGCTGGTTGCCGGGGTGGAGACGACCCGCAACGCCATCGCGCACGGGCTGTTCCTCCTCGACCGGCATCCGGAGCAGCGGGAGCTGCTCCGGTCCGACTTCGACCGGTACATCGACGGCGCCGTCGACGAGGTCGTCCGGCATTCCACGCCGATCATCCAGTTCCGCAGGACCGTCACCGCCGCATGTGAACTCGGCGGCCGCACGTTCCTTCCGGGGGACAAAGTCGCCCTCGTCTACGCGTCCGCCAATCGCGACGAGGCGGTCTTCACCCATCCGGACCGCTTCGACATCACCCGGTCGCCCAATCCTCATCTGGGATACGGCGGCGGAGGCCCGCACCACTGCCTGGGAGCCCATCTGGCCCGAATCGAAATGACGGCCCTTTTCCGGGAGCTGATCGACCGACGGCCCGTCATGTGGAATCTGGGAGATCCGGAACTGGTCGATTCGAATTTCGACAACCGTGTCGGCTCCCTACCGTTCACGTTCGGCCCCACACTCACCTGAACGGCACGCCCGCAACGCCGAATACGATAAATGGACTCCTGCGCATGCCGCCGGTGCCTGATGATGAAAGTCTCTCCCTATCAGGCCGAAACCGGCCGCAATTCCCCGCAGCCAGGAGGAGCAATGCCGGCAAAGCGCCGTCTCATCGTTTCGTGCATCGCGGCGACTGCTCTCAGTCTCCTGGCAGGAGGCGGCATCGCCGGCCAGCCGCCGCCGGGCACCGATTCCGTCGACGGTGCCGCCCCCGGCCCACCGGGCGCGGGAAGCGGCACGGCGCACGGCGCGTATCTGGACTACGGGCCCGCCGGGGTCCGCAGGATGGCCGATCTGTCGCGCTGGCTCGGCGGGGCGGAGCTGCGGGTGGGGCACACGTATCTGCCGGGCGATCTGTGGGTGAACATCGAGGGCGCACCCGATTTCCTGGACGCCTGGGCGGACTGGAGACAGGCGGACCAGGACCGGATGTTCGTCCTCAACGTGCCGATGCTGGAGCGCAACGAGGAGCGGGTCCCGGACGACGAGGTGCGCACCCTGCTCCGGGCGGGCGCGGCCGGGGACTACGACCAGCACTTCACGCGGCTCGCGGAACGTCTGGTGGGGCTGGGTGTTCCGGACACCGTGATCGTGCTCGGCTGGGAGATGAACGGCACCACGTACACCCATCGGTGCGGTCCCGATCCCGCGTCCTGGAAGGCGTACTGGGAGCGGATCGTCACGGCGATGCGCGCGGTTCCCGGTCAGGAGTTCCGCTTCGACTTCACGCCGAGCCGAGGGCTCGACGCGGTGCCGTGGACCGAGTGCTACCCGGGCGACGACGTCGTCGACATCATCGGGATGGACTCCTACGACCAGCCTCCCGGCGAGACCTTCGACGACCAGGTCACCGACCCGTACGGGCTCCAGAAGCACGTCGACTTCGCCGCGGAGCACGGCAAGCCCATCTCGTTCCCGGAGTGGGGGCTCTTCCGCAACGGCGACAACCCCGCATACATGCGGCGGATGCTGGAGTGGATCGACCGGCACGAGCCGCTGTACCAGACGGTCACGGACTACTGCCCGCACGGCGTCTGGCAGTGCAGGAGCAATCCGCGGTCCTCGAAGGTGTTCCGGACGATGCTGACGGAGATGGCCGCGCCCACCGAGCCCGTGCCCAGTCCGACACCCACGCCCACACCGACGGATCCGGCCCCGTCCCCGTCGGTCCCGCCGTCCGCGCGGCCGTCCCCGGTGGCCCCCTCGCCCACACCGCCGGAGACCGGGGCGCCACCCGCCCGCAGGTGGTGCGTCACCGTGCCGTTCGGCGACTGGCTGGGCCAGTGGCTCAAGGAGCGCAAGATCTGCTTCCGCTACTGACGCCGGGCGCGGAAACGGCTCCGGCCCTCCTGTCGGGGCCGGAGCCGTCCACCCACACGGGTCCAGCGCGGGGCAGGGGGACGAGCAACCGCTTGTCACCACCACCAACGCGGGCACGGCCCGCTCCGTCACGCCGCCGAACGAGGGACAGCCCGCGCCCGGACCGCACACCGGGCGCACCGGGCGCGGTCCGGGGCGACGCGCGACCATGGAAACCTACAGAGGGTGGTGAGGTGCAATGGCATCCGCCGATGAGGGCTCCCCGGCGGAGCCCGGCCCGCTGCCCTCCGGGGACGGGCGGCGAACGGCGCGGACGGCCGACGACGCGGCGGCGGTGATCACCGGGGACGGCACGGTCATCGGGTGGACCCGCGGGGCCGAGGCGCTCCTCGGGTATCCGGCCGCCGAGGTGGTCGGCCGGTCCGCCGCCCTGCTGCTCACGGGCCCCCCGGACGCCTGGCGGACGGCCGCGGTGGCCGCCCGCTGCCGGGCCGGTTCGGGGTGGAGCGGGCTGGTCCCCCTGCGAAGCCGGGACGGCCCGTCCCTGGACATCGACGTGCGGGCCACCGCCTCGTTCCCGATCGCCGGGCGGGAGGGCTTCCTGGTGTCCGGGCGGGAACTCACCCCGCACTGGACGATGAGCGGGTCGGTGCTCGACGACTTCCTGACCCGGTCGCCGGTCGGGATGGCGGTACTCGACCCCGACCTGCGCTATCTCTGGCTCAACGACACCCTGGAGCGGTTCGGCGGCGTCCCCCGGGAACAGCGGCTGGGACGCCGGCCCGGCGACGTGCTGCCCGGAGCGCTGGCGGCGCCCATCGAGCGGCTGATGCGACAGGTCCTGTCCACCGGCGAGGCGATCACGGACTACGAGTATCTGGGCTGGAGCTGGGCCGATCCGCACCGCCGACGGGCGTACGCGAGCTCGTTCTTCCCGCTGGCCGACGCCCGGGACCGGCGGATCGGCATCGGCTACATGGTCCTCGACGTCACCGACCGCTGGAACGCGCGCCGGCTGCTCGCGCTGGTGAACGAGGCCGGAGCGGCCATCGGCAGCACCCTGGACGTGCAGTGCACGGCGCAGGAGCTCGCCGATTTCGCGGTGCCCCGGTTCGCGGACTTCGTCTTCGTCGATCTGCTGGAGACCCCGTTCGGCGGCGACCGGCCCGGGGTGGCCCCGCCGGCCGAGGGCGAGCGGCCGGCGATGCGCCGGGCGGGCATGAGCTCGGTGCGGGAAGGCTGCCCGGAGGGGGTCGTACGGGTCGGGGAGACGGTCGACTTCGTGCCGCCGCCGCAGGACGCGCACTTCCTCCTCGACGGCGACCCGGTCCTGCTGCCGGTGCTCGACCCGGAAAGCCACGGGTGGACCGTGGAGCAGCCCGCGCGGGCCGCCCGGCTCCGGGAGTTCGGACTGCACTCCCTGATCTCCGTACCGATGCGGGCGCGCGACACCGTGCTGGGGCTGACCACCTTCATGCGGTCGCGGAATCCGGTGCCGTTCGACGAGGACGATGTGGCGCCCGCCCGGGAGCTGGTGGCACGTGCGGCCGTGTGCGTGGACAACGCCCGCCGCTACACCCGGGAGCACACCGCGGCGCTGGTACTCCAGCGGAGCCTGCTGCCGCACACGCTGCGCGGCGGGACGGCGCTGGACGTGGCGTCGTCGTACCTTCCGGCGGACACGAAGGACGGGGTCGGCGGCGACTGGTTCGACGTGATCCCGCTGTCCGGCGCCCGGGTCGGTCTGGTCATCGGCGATGTCATCGGGCACGGCATCGGGGCCGCCGCGACCATGGGCCGGCTGCGCACCGCCGTACAGACGCTGGCCGACATGGATCTTCCCCCGGACGAGCTGCTGGCCCGCCTGGACGATCTCGTCCTGCGGCTCAGCGAGGAGGAGCAGGCGGGGGGCCCGGCGGAGCGGGGCGGCACGACGGTGGTGGGAGCCACCTGCCTGTACGCCGTCTACGATCCGGCGAACGGCTGCTGCACGATGGCGCGGGCCGGTCACCCGCCGCCGGTGGTCGTCACACCGGACAGCACGGTCAGCTTCCCCGACCTGCCCGCCGGGCCTCCGCTGGGACTCGGCGGGCTGCCCTTCGAGTCCCTGGAGATCGAACTGCCCGAAGGGAGCCTCCTCGGCCTCTACACCGACGGGCTCGTCGAGGGGACCGACAAGGACATCGAGAGCGGAATGGGACGGCTGGGCCGGGCGGTGTCCCGGGGCGGGCTGCCGCTGGAGGATCTCTGTCCGGCGGTGATCAAGGAACTGCTGCCCGTCCCGCAGCCGGACGACATCGCCCTGCTCCTCGCCCGGACGCACGTGCTGAGCCCCGAGCACCTGGTCTCGTGGGATGTGCCCGTGGACCCGGCGGCGGTCGGGGAGACCCGGGCCAAGGTCTCCCGCCAGCTGGAGGCGTGGGGGCTCGCGGACCTGTCGATGACGACGGAGCTGATCGTCAGCGAGCTGGTGACCAACGCGATCCGGTACGCCTCGGGGCCGGTGCGGCTGCGGCTGCTGTTCCAGTCGGCGCTGACCTGCGAGGTGTCCGACGCCAGCAACACCTCGCCGCGGCTGCGGCACGCCAGGACGACGGACGAGGGAGGGCGCGGGCTGTTCCTCGTCGCGCAGCTCGCCCATCGGTGGGGCACGCGCTACACCTCCCGGGGGAAGATCATCTGGGCGGAGCAGCCCCTTCCCTGAACGCTCTGGAGGAAGAGGCCCGCGCCTCGGGCTTCAGGGACGGACCGCCGCCTCCTCGTGGGCGAAGAGGCGGGTCAGCGGGCCGCCGGCCCGGATCAGCTCGTCCCAGGTGCCCTCCTCGACGACGCGCCCGCCGTCCAGGACCGCGATCCGGTCGGCCCTGCGGACGGTGGCCGGACGGTGGGCGATCACCAGGGTCGTCCGGGTCGCGGAGTCCGCCGCGAGCGCCCGGGCCAGTTCCGCGTCGCCCCGGTGGTCCAGATGGGCCGTCGTCTCGTCCAGGACGAGTACGCGTGGGCCGCTCAGCAGCCCACGGGCCAGGGCCACCCGGGCACGCTGGCCACCGGACAGGGTCGCGCCGCGCTCGCCGACGGCGGTGTCGAGCCCGCCGGGCAGGGCGTCGGCGATGAGGTCGACGCCGCAGATCCGGGCCACCGCGCCGACCTCGTCCGCCGTGGCGTCCGGGGCGCCGAGGCGGAGGTTCCCGGCGAGGGAGCCGTGGAAGAGCGGGGCCTCCTGCCCGACCACGGACACGGTGGCGCGCAGGTCCTCCTCTGTGAGGTCCCGCAGGTCGACGGGGTGGGCCGGGTCGGGGGGCACGAGCTCCACGGCGCCGGCCTCGGGGTCCCAGTACCGCGCCAGGAGGTGGGCACAGGTCGACTTGCCCGCCCCGGAGGCTCCGACGAGGGCCACGGTCTCGCCCGGCCGGACGGTCAGGTCGACGCCGTCCAGAACGGCCTCTCCCCCGTAGCCGAACCGTACGCCGCGCAGCCGCAGGCCC
>NZ_NEUE01000061.1 GCF_002910905.1 Streptomyces sp. SM11
CGCGCAGGGCGGCCGTCAGCTCCCGCGCGTCCTCGCCGACGACGGCCAGCCGCACGGCGCGGTGCGGGCGGGCGAGCCGGGCGGTGACGCACACGTCCGCCAGCTCCTCTGGTCGGTCCTGGAGAGACGGCAGGAACTGGACCCATTGAGCGCACAGTTCGCGCAGCCCGTAGGCGGTGTCGGCGGAGAGCGTCAGGACGTGGACGGGCCGCCGGGCCCCGGCGGGAGCCGTCCCGGTCCGGCGGGCCGGGGCGGGGACCGCCTCGGCCACGACGTGCGCGTTGGTGCCGCCGAAGCCGAAGCCGCTCACGGCAGCCCGGCGAACCGGCGCGTCGGGCCAGGGCCGGGCGGTCTCGGGCAGGTGGAAGGGGCTGTCGGCCAGGTTGAGGCGGGGGTTCAGGGACTCGACGGCCACGGCCGGTACGATGCCCTCGCGCAGCGACACGATGATCTTCGCGAGTCCGGCGAGCCCGGAGGCCGAGTGGAGGTGGCCGATCCGCCGCTTGACCGAGCCGAGCGCGACCGAGTTGCGCGGAACGCCGTGGCGCCCGAAGACCTCGGTGAGGGCCCGCACCTCAATGGGGTCGCCGATGGCGGTGCCGGTGCCGTGCGCCTCGACGTACTGCACGGTCGCCGGGTCGACGGTTCGGTACACCTTGTCGAGCAGGTCGATCTGGGCTTCCAGGTTGGGCGTGGTGACGCCCATGGTGCGGCCGTCGTTGTTGACCGCGACCCCGCTGATCGCGCCGAGGACCAGGTCCCCGTCGCGCAGCGCCGCCGCCATCGGCTTCAGCAACAGGGCGGCGGCCCCCTCGCCGGGGACGTAGCCGTTGGCCCGGCTGTCGAAGGTGTGGCAGAGCCCGTCCGGTGAGAGCGCCCCGGTGCGGGAGAGGAGGACGAAGGTCAGCGGGTCGATCAGCAGGTCGACCGCGCCGACGAGGGCCACCTCGCAGCTTCCGGATGCGAGGCTCTGGCAGGCGAGCCAGACCGCCGAGAGCGACGAGGAGCAGGCCGTGTCGACGACGAGGCTGGGGCCCGCGAGGTCGAAGCGGTCGGACAGCCAGGCCGCCATGAAGTTCTGCGAGCGGCCCCACAGGGCGGCCGGGCCGGGCCCGGCGGCGTCGGCTGGGGCGGGCGCCGCCGGGTCCGGGAGGCCGCCGGGCGCGACCGTGCCGCGGCCCCGGTCGAAGCCGTAGGCGTTCATCCGGGCGCCGATGAACACGCCCGCGTCGAGCCTGCGGCGCGCGCCCAGGTAGCCGGAGTCCTCCAGGGCCCGGGCGCCGACCTCCAGCATGACCCGCTGCTGCGGGTCGAGGAGGACGGCGTCCTCGGCGGTCATGCCGAAGGCCTCGTGGTCGAAGGAGAACGGGTCGACCAGGAAGGCGCCCCGGTGGTGGGTGCCGCGGTGCGGCGCCTCGCCGAGGTACAGGTGGCGGGCCCATCGGCTCGGCGGGACCTCGCCGACCTCGACGCCGTCGCCGCCCAGCATGGCCGTCAGGTCGGTCACATCCTCGGCGCCGGGGAGCCTTACCGCAAGGCCGATGACGGCGATGCGGGTGTCTAGCTCGCTCACAGTTGTCCTTTCGTGTCGCTCGCCGGTCATGCCCGGACCACCCCGCGTCCGCCGTCGCGGTCGAGCAGGGGGCGCAGCAGGGCGCTGAGGGCGGAGCCGGCGGTCCCGTCGTGGTCGGGCGCGGAGGTGTGCACCGCGGGTGCGGGCGCGGGCGGGGCTACGGGCGCCGGAGGACCGGCGGCGGGTACGGCGAGGGCAGCGAGTTCGGCCGCGATGTCGTCGGCCGTACGGGCCCGCATGAGGAGGGACGGGTCGACGGTGAGGCCGCCGCCCCGTTCGAGGGCGGTGGTCAGTTCGGCGATCATCAGGGAGTCCAGGCCGAGCCCCTGGAGGGGCCGGTCACCGGGGTCCTCCCCCAGCACGTGGAGGAAGGCGTCCCGGACACGGGCGCGCATGGCGGTGGTGTCCCGCCGGGCTCCCGCCGCCTCCGTCCCGGCCGCGGCCGGTACCGCGGCCGGTACCGCGGCCGGGATGACCGGGGCGGCGGTGGCCGCGGGCCGCTCCCCAGCCGTGGCAGGCGCGGTACCGGGGAAGATGACGGCGCCGCCCGACCGCAGGTGGTCGATGAACACGTCGAGCGCTTCCTCGGCGCCGACCGAGTACGCGGCGGAGAAGGTGTCGTCGGCCTTCATCCCAATGCCTGTCCAGTTCGGCCAGGCGTGCGCGGTGACTGCGGTGAACTCGTCGTCCTCCCGCTCGGCGAGCGCCAGCTGGAAAGCGTTGGCGAGGCTGTAGTCGACCAGTCCGCGGCCCGCCAGGGCCTGGGTGCCGGCGATGGAGGAGACGAGGACGGCGAAGTCGGCGCGCCGCTCCTTGGCCAGGCGGACGACGTGCAGCGAGCCGGCCACCTTGGGCGCGAGCACCTTCTCGGCGTCGCTCCAGGGGCGGCGGTGCATCGCCCCGAAGGGGTTGACCCGGCCGGAGGCGTGCACCACACCGACGAGCCGGCCCCAGCGCCGGCCGAGCCGGTCCGCGACGGCGGCGAGGGCCGCCGGGTCGGAGACATCGCACGGCAGGTACTCGACCTCGGCGCCGCTGTCCGCCAGCTCCCGCAGAGCCTGCGCGCGGGTGGCGTCGAGGGCCGACCGGCCGACGACGGCGACGCGCCGGGCGCCTCGCGCGACGAGACGCTCGGTCAGCCGCAGCCCGACGGCTCCGAGTCCTCCAGTTACCAGGCAGTAGCCCTCGTCCGGGAGGAAGTACGGGCGGCCGGGCCGGGCGGGCTCGGTCTCCGGGACGTAGCGGACGCCCTGCCGGTAGGCGGCGACGGTGGTCCCCGCGTCGGCCGGGTCGGCACCGGAGGAGCCTTCCGGGGCGCCGGACGCCAGTGCGGCGAGCTCGGCGGC
>NZ_NEUE01000062.1 GCF_002910905.1 Streptomyces sp. SM11
ACGGCTCCTGGAGAGCGCCCGTGCCGTGCCGGCGGACCGGGCGAGCGCCGTGGACGCCGTGCGTTCCGTGCTCGATCCTCTCCTCGACTCCCTGGTGGGCCGGGAGCTGGCCGCCATCCCCGTCTCCCGGCTCAAGGACGTCACCGATGGGCGGCTGCGTCTCGGCGCGCTGGAGCAGGCCGGGTTCGGCACGGTCGGGCAGGTCCACGGCACGAACCGCTACGAGCTCCGGCAGCTCCCCGGAGTCGGGGCGCACACCGCCGACCAGGCGTTGGCCGCCGCCGCGCAGATCGCCCACGCCGTGCGCGACACCGTCTCGGTGCGGATCGACGTGGACGCCCCGGACGACACCGGCACCGCGCTGGTCGTCGCCCTGCACCGGCTGGCCGGGGCC
>NZ_NEUE01000063.1 GCF_002910905.1 Streptomyces sp. SM11
AGGGGTTGCGCATGCGGGGTTGTGGGATCTCTCTTTCACAGTCTGCCGGCCCCGGCCACCGCTTCCCCCGCCGGGCCGATCCGCAGCTTCCCCAGCACCGTCCCGGGGCGAGCCGCCGCCCCGCGCAGCACCGAGGCGGCAGCCGTCTCCGCGATCCACGTGCCGTCCGCCGGGCGGCCCAGCGGCAGCAGCCTGCCCAGGCCCAGCCGTTGCCGTACCGCGGCGGTCCATCCGTCGGCCCTCTGCGGGCCCCGCGCCGTTGTCATCGTCCCAGCCTGCCGCATCCATGGCGCGAGATGGGGAAAGCGCACTTAACGTGGACAAGGAAGTCCAACCCTGCCCCGAAGGGAAGAACGGCGATGACTGACACCTCCCAGCGCAACACCCCCACCAGCGGTTCGGGCGACAAGACCCTCGGCAAGCACGGCGGCGGCGCCCCCGGCACCCGGGGCCGTACCACCATCGCCGACGGCGTCGTCGAGAAGATCGCCGGAATGGCGGCACGCGACGTGGGCGGCGTCCACGCGATGGGCAGCGGCCTGTCGCGGACGTTCGGCGCCGTCCGCGACCGGGTCCCCGGCGGCGGCAAGTCCGTCACCCGCGGAGTGAAGGCCGAGGTCGGCGAGTCCCAGGCGGCCCTGGACCTGGAGATCGTCGTCGAGTACGGCGTGTCCATCTCCGACGTGGCCCGCGACGTGCGCGAGAACGTCGTCGCCGCGGTGGAGCGCATGACCGGCCTCGAAGTCGTCGAAGTCAACATCGCGGTCAGCGACGTCAAGCTGCCCGACGAGGAGGACGACGACGAGCCCGAGCAGCGGGTCCAGTAGTCCTTCCGTATCTCCGTCGCACGGCACTTGAGGAGAGAACACGATGAGCATGGCTGTCGCCGGCCTGTTGGCCGGCATGGCGCTCGGGTTCGCCGGATATTTCGGCGGGTTCGGAGCCTTCGTACTGGTGGCCGCGCTGGGCGCGATCGGCTTCATCGCCGGCCGCTTCCTGGACGGCGACCTGGAGCCCGGCGACTTCTTCCGGAGTCGCGAGCGCGGCGACCGGCGACGGTGACGGCGGTGACCGGCCGGGTCGCCGCCGCCGAACGGGGCGAGACCCGGATCGCCGACCGCGTCGTCGCCAAGATCGCCGCCCAGGCGGCGAAGGAAGCGGTCGACGCACCGCCCGCGGACGGGGCGTCGCCGCGTGCCACGGTCACCGTGCACCGCGACGCCGCCCGGGTCCGGGTCAGCCTGGAGCTCGGCTACCCCTGCGACATCGGCCGCCAGTGCGGCGCCGTACGCCGCCGGGTCGTCCAGCGGGTCAAGGCGCTGGCCGGCATGGAGGTGCCCGAAGTGGCCGTGCAGGTCGAACGGCTGCACCCCGCCGGAGCCGGCGCCGCCGCACAGGGGAGGATCCGATGACCGAACCCGGTGAACCGACCGGCTCCACCCGGCGGATGCCCACCGTCGAGCAGAGCGACGGCGAGGCGACCGTGCCGGTCCCGGACGCGTCGGCCGAGGCCCGCGCACCGGTCCCCACCCTGGACCAGGGCGACGGCCGGGCCGGCCGCTTCTGGTCCGCGCGCCGGGTCCCGGCCGCCCTGCTGGCCCTGGTGCTCCTGGGCGCGGCCGGACTGCTGCTCTACGACATCGCCGCAGTACGCGCCGACCGTCCGGCCATGCGGTGGCGGCGCTCCCTCGCCGACGGACTGGCCGAACGGCACCTGGACGACCTGGTGGTGCTCATCGGGGCGGGCGTCGCGGCGCTGATCGGCCTCTGGCTGATCCTGCAGGCACTCACCCCCGGACTGCGCGACCTGCTGCCGATGCGCCGCGATCGCGCCGAGGTCCGGGCCGGACTCGACCGCACCGCCGCCGCACTGGTCCTGCGGGACCGGGCCGCGGAAGTGGCCGGTGTGCAGTCCGTGCGGGTCGGGATGGGACGGCGCAGGGCGAAGGTGCGCGCGCTCTCGCACTTCCGGGAACTCGACGACGTACGCGCCGACCTGGACGCCGTGCTGGAGACGGCCGTCCGGGAACTGGGACTGGCGAAGCCGCCGGCCCTCTCCGTCCAGGTGCACCGACCGCCGAAGAAGGGATGAGCCGCATGCGCTCCACCGTCAACCGGGTCCTGCTGGCCCTGGCCGGGCTGGTGCTGGTCGCCGTCGGCGGAGCCGTGCTCGCCGCCGGCCTCGGCGCGTCCGTGCCGTCGTGGTGGCCCTGGGACGGAAAGACCGATGTGCTGCTCAGCACGGCCGACCGGCTCCGCTGGCGCGACGAGGGCTGGTGGTGGCCGACCGTGATCGCCGTCCTCGCCGTGCTCGTGGTCCTCGCCCTGTGGTGGTTCCTCGCCCAGCTCCGCCGCGGCCGGCTCGCCGAAGTGCTGGTGGACAGCGGCGACGGCGAAGGGGCGCAGCTGCGGGGCCGAGCCCTGGAGGGCGTGCTCGCCGGGGAGGCGGGCGAGCTGGACGGAGTGGCCCGCGCCCAGGCGATGCTGACCGGCCGCCGCACCGCGCCCCGGGCCCGGCTCCGGCTGCTGATGGAGCCGCACGCCGCGCCGCTGAGGACGCTGAACGCGGTCGCCGACGGAGCGCTGGCGCACGCCAGGGACTCGGCCGGCCTGGACGGACTTCCCGCCGAGGTACGCCTCAAGGCCGTCAAGCACCGCGCGGAGCGGGTGTCCTGACGGCCCTTGGGCGTACGGAGGGCCGAGCTCGACGGCGTACGACCGGTACGGGAGCGAGGCCGGCCGCGTTCGGGAAGTGCCCGGCGGGTCAGAAGCCGTGCCGTGATCCTCCGTCGACCGGGACCATGATCCCCGTCAGGTACGAGGCGGCGGGGGAGAGGAGGAAGGCCGCGGTCTTCCCGAACTCCTCGGGCGTCCCGTAGCGCCGCAGCGGGATCCGTGCCTCGTTGGCGGTGCGGGCGGCCTCCGCGTCGCCGGACAGGGCGTCCAGCTCACGGACCCGGTCGGTGTCGATCCGGGCGGGCAGCACGCCCACCACCCGGATACCGCGCGGGCCCAGCTCGTCGGCCAGCGACTTGGCGAAACCGGCGAGACCGGGGCGCAGCCCGTTGGAGATGGTCAGCCCCGCGATCGGCTCATGGACCGATCCGGAGAGCACGAAGCCGATCACGCCGCCCTCGCCGAGCGCGTCCGCCGCCGTCCGGGCGAGCCGTACCGCTCCCAGGAAAACCGTCTCGAACGCGGTCTGCCACTGGTCGTCGGTGTTGTCCGCAAGGAAGCCGGGGGCCGGTCCGCCGACGCTGATGAGGATGCCGTCGAGCCGTCCGAAGCGCTCCCGCGCCGTGTCGACCAGGCGCTGGGCGGCGCTCGGGTCGGCGTTGTCGGCGGCGAGCCCGACCGCGTCGGGGCCCAGCTCGGCGGCGGCCTCCGTGACGTCGTTCTCGTCCCGGCCGCTGATGATCACTTTCGCGCCGTCCGCGGCCAGGGCGCGAGCCGTGGCGTTGCCGAGGCCCCGGGTCGCTCCGGTGACGATGTAGACGCGGTCCTGCAGTCCAAGATCCATGGCCCTATCCTGCCGGGTCCTCACCGGCGAGGTCGACAGCGGAGTTCACCAGCCCGATATGGCTGAAGGCCTGGGGGAAGTTGCCCAGCTGCCGCCCCGCCGCGAGGTCGTACTCCTCGGCCAGCAGCCCCAGGTCGTTCCGGAGCTCCAGCAGCCGCTCGAAAAGGGCCCGTGCCTCGTCCGGCCTGCCGGTCCGCTGCAACGCGTCGACCAGCCAGAACGAGCAGACGATGAACGCGCCCTCGTCGCCCGGCAGTCCGTCCACCGAGTGGCCCGCGGTGCTGTAGCGGCGGACCAGGCCGTCGCTGCCCAGCTCGTCGCGGACCGCGTCGACCGTGCCGATGACCCGGGGATCGTCCGGCGGCAGGAATCCGGTCCGCACGATGAGCAGCGTCGAGGCGTCGAGCTCCCGTGACCCGTAGGACTGGGTGAAGGTGTTCCGCTCGGGGTCGTACCCCTTCTCGCAGACCTCGGCGTGCACGGCGTCCCGCATCGCCCGCCAGCGGTCGGGGTCACCGGGCAGCTCCGGGTTCTCCTCCAGCGAGCGCACCGCCCGGTCGGCGGCGACCCAGGCCATCACCTTGGAGTGCACGAAGTGCCGCCGGGCACCGCGGATCTCCCACAGCCCCTCGTCCGGTTCGCGCCAGGTCGACTCCAGGAAGCCGAGCAGGCTGAGCTGGAGGTTCCAGGCGTGCGGCTTGCTGTCGAGCCCGGCGACGCGGGCGAGGCGGAGCGCGTCGATGACCTCGCCGTACACATCGAGCTGGCGCTGACGGACGGCCGCGTTGCCGGTGCGCACCGGCCGGGAGTGTTCGTATCCGGCGAGCCAGGGCAGCTCCGTCTCGGGCAGCCGGCGCTCGCCCGCCAGCCCGTACATGATCTGGAGGTCGGCCGGGTCCCCGGCGACGGCCCGCAGCAGCCAGTCCCGCCAGGCCGCCGCCTCCTCCAGATAGCCGGCCGAGACCAGCGCCCCGAGGGTCAGCGTCGCGTCCCGCAGCCAGCAGAAGCGGTAGTCCCAGTTCCGTACGCCGCCGATCTCCTCCGGCAGGGAGGTGGTCGGGGCCGCCACGATGCCGCCCGTCGGGGCGTACGTCAGCGCCTTGAGAGTGATCAGGGAGCGCAGCACGGCGTCGCGGTAGGGGCCTTCGTAGGTGCAGACGCCGGTCCACTTCGCCCAGTCGTGCAGGGTGTGCTTCAGCGCCTTGCGCGGGTCGATCAGTTTCGGGCGCTGGGCGTGCGAGGGGTGCCAGGTCAGCACGAACGCCACGCTCTCGCCCTCGGCGACGGTGAACGAGGAGCAGGTGCTGAACTGGTGGCCCCACGTCTTGACCGGCGGCTCGCTGCGCAGCCAGACGGAGTCGGGGCCCGCGACCGCCACCCGGTGTCCGTGCGAACGCCGCACCCAGGGCACCACGGATCCGAAGTCGAAGCGCAGCCGCAGCACCGAACTCATGTCGACGCTGCCGCTGATGCCCTCGACGATCCGCATCAGGTCCGGCGTCGCGTCGCGCTGCGGCATGAAGTCGATGACCTTCACCGTCCCGGTCCGCGTCTCCCAGTACGTCTCCAGGACCAGGGAGTCACCCACGTAGCCGCGCCGGGCGCAGGTGTCCGAGGCGCCTGCCCCCTTGGGCGCGATGCGCCAGTGGCCGTTCTCCTCGTCGCCGAGCAGGGCGGCGAAGCAGGCACCGGAATCGAATCGGGGCAGGCAGAGCCAGTCGACGGAACCGTTCCTGCCGACGAGCGCGGCGGTCTGCAGATCGCCGATCAGGGCGTAGTCCTCGATGCGTGGGGTCACACCTGGCGTTTTCCCGAACCGGGCCGTTGTCAACCAGCCCGATGATGTGTCACTGCCCTCAGGCGTTCGTCGGTGCGGGCTGCTCCGGGGCGTCGGCCGTCGCGTTCTCGGCCGCGGCCTGCTCACGGTCGCGCTTCTCACGGCGTACGAGAATCATCCAGCCGACCGGGACCGCGGCGACGAACAGCCACCACTGGACGGCGTAGGCCATGTGCGGGCCGATCGAGCTGTCGTCGGGGGAGGAGATCTGCTCGGGCAGATCCCCCGTCGGCCGGGGAGCGGTCTGCTCGATGTATCCGCCGAGGACCGTCCGGGACAGCAGCTGGGACTGCTGGTCGCTGTTGATCAGCATCACCTGCCGGTCCGGCAGTCCCGTGAGGTCCTTGATGCCGCTGCTGCCGGTCGTCTCGTCCGCCTTGAGGCGGCCGGTGACGGTCACTTCGCCCCGGGGAGCGGGCGGCACGTCGGGGAAGGCGGTCTGGTTCGGCGCCGCCGGCACCCAGCCCCGGTTGACCAGGACGGTGCCGCCGCCCTTGAGGTCCAGCGGGGTCAGGACATGGACGCCGATGCGGTCGTCGTCCGAGGTCCGTCGGCGGACGACCACCTCGTGCTCGGTGTCGAACGTCCCCGTCGCGGTGACCGCCCGCCAGTAGTCCGAGCGCGGGACGGTGTGCCCGGGGGAGGTGAGATCAGTGACCGGGACCGGCTGTGCGTCGAGGTTCCGCGAGATCAGCCCGTTCTGCTCGACCCGGTGTTCGTGCCGGTGGAACTGCCAGAAACCCAGCTCGGTCATCGTCGGGATCAGCACGACGCCGAGCAGGGTGAGGATCACCCACTGCCGGGTCAACAGGAAGCGGTACACCCCATGACCGTACAACCGGGGTCATGGGGTGCGGCACTCAGGGGTGCGGCCGGAGCGGTCCGGTCAAGGGATGTTCCGTCATACTTTGTCCACGATGCCTGCCTTCCCCTCGGCGCGGGCGCAGTGGGCGCCGCAGTACCAGTGCCCGTCGGCCTCGACGCCCTGCCCGATCACCTGGACCCGGCAGTGCTCGCAGATCGGCGCCATGCGGTGGATGGCGCAGGAGAAGCAGTCGAAGACGTGCACCGCGCCCTGCGCGTGCACCTCGAAGGACATGCCGTAGTCGTTTCCGCAAACCTCACAACGTGCCATGCGCCACAGGGTGGGACGCCCGGCGGTCACGGGGCGAGCGGCTGCCGGGCGAGTCGTGCCCGGTTCACTCCGATGACGGTGCGGGGGCCTGGTGCGGCAGTGTCGTCCCCGGACCCGGTTCGGCGGGGGCCACATCGCGCAGCAGATGGGTGAAGGCGCTCTCCTCCAGGATCGGCGTCCCGAACGATTTGGCCTTCTGCGTCTTGGAGGTGGCCGCGTCCGGGTCGTTGGTCACCAGCAGACTGGTCAGCCGGGACACGCTGGTCGCCACGTGCAGACCGGCCTCCACCGCCCGGTCCTCCAGCAGCTCCCGGTCGATCGAGGTGTCCCCGGAGAAGGCCACCCGCATCCCCTGCCGGAGCGGCTTCTCCTTCTCGTACCGCCCCGGGTTGGGATACGGGCAGGCCGGCCGCTTGCGCGAGGGCCGCCAGCTGTTCTGCTGCCGGGAGGGCTGATACCCGACGCGCGGGGCGACGGGGGAGTCGGACCACTCGGTCAGCGGCCGGCACTCCAGCAACGGCAGCCGTACCCCGCCGCGGGCCGCCGCGTGCAGGCTCGGCCGGAACGCCTCGGCCAGCACCCGGGCGTCGTCCAGGGCATGGTGGGCCTGCTGCTGTACGACCCCGAAGTGCGCGGCGAGGGTGGCCAGCTTGTGGTTGGGCAGCGGCAGCCGCAGCTCCTTGGCCAGCGCGATCGTGCACAGCCGGTGCTCGACCGGAGCGATCGTGGAGGCCCGTGCGTACTCCCGGGCGATCATCGACCAGTCGAACGCCGCGTTGTGCGCGACGAGCACCCGGTCCGCGAGCCGCTCCGACAGTGCGGCCGCAACCTCCGGGAAGAGCGGCGCGCCTTCCAGCACATCGCTCGTCAGCCCGTGGATCCAGACGGGACCGGGGTCCCGCTCCGGGTTGACCAGCGTGTACCAGTGGTCCTCGACATTGCCCAGGGCGTCCAGCCGGTAGACGGCGGCGGACACTATCCGGTCGTCGCGGGCGAGTCCGGTGGTCTCCACGTCGACGACCGCGTACCCCTGGGGGTAGGCGGTCGGCCATGGTGCGGCTGTCTGGCGGTCGTCGAGCATGGTCACAGAGAATACGGGCCATGACTGACAGTTCCCTATTCGGCCGGGCGAGTGCCGTGTGCGGACCTGGCGTCAGAGCGAACCCGCGCGGAGCCGCCCCGCGCAAGAGGGAGGCCGGGGAGGTGCGTTGAGGCGCGCCACGTACTGCCGGCGGCCCCGGCGAGGCGGACGACGCGCGTCCCGTGCATCCCGCGTCCCGTGGAGATTGGCGGAAGGCACCAAAGACTGCTGACGCCAGGTCTCGCATACTTGTGGGTAACAACGTCTAGCCCTCGCCGGCCCGCGGCCCTACGGTGCTCGCATGGAGCCGAACCTGCCCGATGTCGTGCTGTGGTCAATACCGGCCTTCGTGCTGCTCACCGTGATCGAGATGGTCAGCTACCGCCTCCACCCGGACGAGGGCGCCGCCGGGTACGAGACCAAGGACGCCGCCACCAGCCTCACCATGGGCATCGGCAGCCTGGGCTTCGACCTGCTGTGGAAGATCCCCGTCCTGGCGATCTACATGGGGGTCTACGAACTGACGCCGCTGCGGGTGCCCGTGCTGTGGTGGACCGTCCTGCTGATGCTCCTCGCCCAGGACTTCTTCTACTACTGGTCCCACCGAGGCCACCACGTGATCCGGATCCTGTGGGCCTGCCATGTGGTGCACCACTCCAGCGAGAAGTTCAACCTCACCACCGCGCTGCGCCAGCCCTGGACCTCCGCGACCGTCTGGCCCTTCTACCTGCCGCTGATCGCCTGCGGGGTGCACCCGGCGGCGCTCGCGTTCTGCCAGTCGGCCAACCTGGTCTACCAGTTCTGGGTGCACACCGAGCGGGTCGGCAAGCTCCCGAACCCCTTCGAGTACGTCCTCAACACGCCCTCCCACCACCGCGTCCACCACGCCTCGCAGGGCAGCTACCTGGACCGCAACTACGGCGGGATCCTGATCGTCTGGGACCGGATGTTCGGGTCCTTCGCGGCCGAGACCGAGCGGCCCGTCTACGGGCTCACCAAGAACATCTCCACCCACAACCCGCTGCGCGTCGCGACCCACGAGTACGCCGCCATCGTCCGGGACGTCCGGGCCGCCGACACCTGGAGCGAGCGGGCCGGGCGGGTCTTCCGCGGGCCCGGCTGGCAGCCGGCGTCGAAGGCGGGGGCCGGAGGCCCGGCGCCCGCCCCCGCG
>NZ_NEUE01000064.1 GCF_002910905.1 Streptomyces sp. SM11
GCGGCTATGGTCGACCTATCGGATCTCAAGCGGTGCTGCAACCCTTTCAGGGGGCCTAACAGGGGCGTAGGGCGGTCATATTGTACGGGAACTCTTGGACCCCGCCCGGGCGGCGAAGCGGACGGGAGCCCTCAAGGAACCGCTCCACCGTCCGCCGCCACCGCTCCTGGCGGACGGTCAGGTCCAGACCTCTTGACCGAAGGTCTGGACCATTCTACGGTTTGGCAGGGTCACGACACAGGGCGGGACGGGGCGAACCCTTCGCACCGTCGGCGGCGGACCCGGGCTGGAAGGACGTACGGATCATGAGTCGAACCTCACGACTGCTGGGTGTCGGCCTGGCGGCGGCGCTCGTCCTACCGATGCTGGTCGGAGCCGCTCCGCCGGAGGCGGCAGAGACGAACAGCGCGGCCGCCGACGTGACCTGCGCGGTCAAGTCGAAGCCCACCGGCAAGGTGCTCCAGGGGTACTGGGAGAACTGGGACGGGGCGGCCAACGGTGTGCACCCGCCGCTCGGCTGGATCCCGATCACCGACTCCCGTATCACCCAGCACGGATACAACGTCATCAACGCGGCCTTCCCCGTCATCCGCTCCGACGGCACCGTCCTCTGGGAGGACGGCATGGACCGCACCGTCAAGGTCGCCACCCCTGCCGAGATGTGCCGGGCCAAGGCCTCCGGCCTCACCACCCTCATGTCGATCGGCGGAGCCGCGGCGGGGATCGACCTCAGCTCCAGCACGGTGGCCGACCGGTTCGTCGAGACGATCGTGCCGATCCTGAAGAAGTACAACTTCGACGGCATCGACATCGACATCGAGACCGGCCTCGTCGGCAGCGGAAACATCAACCAGCTGTCCGCGTCGCAGTCCAACCTCATCCGCATCATCGACGGCGTCCTCGCCGCGATGCCGTCGAACTTCGGTCTCACCATGGCCCCCGAGACGGCGTACGTCACCGGCGGCAGCGTCGCCTACGGTTCGATCTGGGGCTCGTACCTGCCCATCATCAAGAAGTACGCCGACAACGGCCGCCTGTGGTGGCTGAACATGCAGTACTACAACGGCAGCATGTACGGCTGCTCCGGCGACTCCTACTCCGCCGGCACCGTCGCCGGCTTCACCGCCCAGACCGACTGCCTGAACAACGGGCTCGTCATCCAGGGCACCACCATCAGGGTGCCTTACGACAAGCAGGTCCCCGGCCTCCCCGCCCAGCCCGGTGCCGGCGGCGGCCACATGTCCACCGGACTCGTCTCGCAGGCCTGGAACCACTACAACGGTTCCCTCAAGGGGCTGATGACCTGGTCCCTGAACTGGGACGGCTCCAAGGGCTGGACGTTCGGCGACAACGTGAAGTCCCTCCAGGGCCGTTGAGCCCCCGCCCGCACGTTTCCCGCGCCCCCCGTCCGCTCCGGACGGGGGGCGCGGCACTGTTCCGGCCGGGGCGCGACACGAGGAAGGCGTGAACCGGTCGCGCACCGGGGCGGCCGGGAGAGCAGAATCGGGTACGGACCGGGGTGATCGTTTCCCCGGTGCGCCGGGCCCGTCTCCCCGCGGGCCGGCCGACGACGAAGACGTACGAGGAGACCCGATGGTGCACGAACGGGCCGGGCAGCCGGCACAGTCCGCAGACCTGGTCGACGTGGCACGGCTGGTGACGGCCTACTACGCCCTCCACCCCGACCCGGCCGAGCCCGCCCAGCGGGTGGCCTTCGGCACCTCCGGCCACCGGGGCTCCGCGTTCGCCGCCGCGTTCAACGAGGACCACATCGCCGCCACCACCCAGGCGATCTGCGACTACCGCACCCGCCAGGGCGCCGACGGGCCCCTGTTCCTCGGCGCGGACACCCACGCGCTGTCCGAACCCGCCCGGGTCACCGCCCTGGAGGTGCTCGCCGCCAACGGGGCCACCGTCCTCATCGACAGCGAGGACGGCTACACCCCGACCCCCGCCGTCTCGCACGCCATCCTCACGTACAACCGGGGACGCGCCGGGCGCCTGGCCGACGGCATCGTGGTCACCCCGTCCCACAACCCGCCCGCCGACGGCGGCTTCAAGTACAACCCGCCGAACGGGGGGCCGGCCGCATCCGACGCCACCTCCTGGATCCAGGACCGGGCCAACGCCCTGATCGAGGCCGGACTCGGAGAGGTCCGCCGGATCCCGTACGCCCGCGCCCTGACCGCCGAAACCACCCGCCGGCACGACTTCCTGACCGCGTACGTCGACGACCTGCCCTCCGTCCTCGACCTCGACGCCGTACGGGACGCGGGCATCCGCATCGGCGCAGACCCGCTCGGCGGTGCGTCCGTCGCCTACTGGGGGCGGATCGCGGAGCGGCACCGGATCGACCTCACCGTGGTCAATCCGCTCGCCGACCCCACCTGGCGGTTCATGACGCTGGACTGGGACGGCAGGATCCGGATGGACTGCTCGTCCCCGCACGCCATGGCCTCGCTGATCGAACAGAGCGACGCGTACGCCATTGCCACCGGGAACGACGCCGACGCCGACCGGCACGGCATCGTCACCCCCGACGGCGGCCTGATGAACCCCAACCACTACCTGGCCGTCGCCATCGACTACCTCTACACCCACCGCGACGGCTGGGCCGCCGGGACCGGCATCGGCAAGACCCTGGTCTCCTCGTCCATGATCGACCGGGTCGCCCAGGACCTCGGCCGCACCCTGGTGGAGGTCCCGGTCGGCTTCAAGTGGTTCGTCGACGGCCTCTACGACGGCAGCCTCGGCTTCGGCGGCGAGGAGTCCGCCGGGGCCTCCTTCCTGCGCCGCGACGGCCGGGTCTGGACCACGGACAAGGACGGCATCCTGCTGGCCCTCCTCGCCTCCGAGATCACCGCCGTCACCGGATCCACCCCCTCCCAGCATTACGGGCACCTCACCGCCCGCTTCGGGGAACCGGCGTACGCCCGCATCGACGCACCCGCCACCCGCGAGGAGAAGGCCGTTCTGGGCCGCCTCTCCCCGCAGCAGGTCAAGGCCGACACCCTGGCCGGAGAACCCGTCACCGCCGTGCTCACCGAGGCCCCCGGCAACGGGGCCCCGATCGGCGGCCTCAAGGTCTGCACCGACAGCGCCTGGTTCGCCGCCCGCCCCTCGGGCACCGAGGACGTCTACAAGGTGTACGCGGAGAGCTTCCAGGGCCCCGGCCACCTCGCCCAGGTCCAGGAGGAGGCCAGGGCGCTCGTCTCCGAAGCGCTGGGCGGGGCATAGCAGCGGTCCGGGCCGCCGACGGTGCCGGGGCTCAGGTGTCCGGCACCGTCGGCCGCACCTGTCGCAGGAAGGCGGCGTTGTCCGGGGTGCGCCGGACCCGGTCGAGCAGTACCTGAAGGGCGCCCTGCCCGTCCCGCGCGTTCAGGGCGCGGCGAAGAGCTCGTACGGCTGCCAACTCACTCGTACCGAAGAGGAGTTCCTCACGTCGGGTGCCGGATCGGGTGATGTCGACGGCCGGGAAGATCCGTGCCTCGGCCGCGGAGCGGTCAAGCCGGAGCTCCATGTTGCCGGTGCCCTTCAGCTCCTCGAAGAAGAACTCGTCGGCCCGTGAGCCCGTCTCCACGAGGGCCGTCGCCAGGATGGTCAGCGAACCGCCCTCCTCGGCGCAACGGGCCGCGCCGAACAGTTTCTTGGGGCCGGACAGGGCCGCCGCGTCGACGCCGCCGCTCAGGGTCCGGCCGCCCGCGCGGGCGGCGTTGTTGTGGGCTCGGCACAGCCGGGTGAGGGAATCCAGCAGGATCACCACGTCCCGGCCCTGCTCGACGAGGCGTCGGCCGCGCTCGACGGCGAGTTCGGCCAGGGCGATGTGCTCCCGCGCGGGCCGGTCGAAGGTCGACGCGTACACCTCGCCGCGTACCGAGCGGCGCATGTCCGTGACCTCCTCGGGCCGTTCGTCGAGCAGCACCACCATCAGGTGCGCCTCGGGATGGTTGGTGGCGACGGCCGCGGCCAGCTGCTGCAGCAGCACCGTCTTGCCCGTCCGGGGCGGTGCGACGATCAGGCCGCGCTGGCCCTTGCCGACGGGCGAGACGAGATCGACGACGCGCGGTGCGGGCCCGCCGTTCGGCGTCTCCAGCCGCAGCCGTCGCGGGGGTGGACGGGAGTCAGGTCGTGGAACCGGCGGCGCCCCCGCAGGTCCTCAGGAGCGAGCCCGTTCACGCGGTCGACCGAGGACAGGGTGCGCGGCCAGTCGCAGCCGCCCTCGACGGCATCGCCCTTGCGCAGTCCGTGGCGGCGGATCAGGGCCGACGACACCTGGATGTCGTCGGGGGAGGGGCGGCCGCCGTGGACCCTGAGCGTGCCGTGTCCGTTGTCGGTGGTGTCGAGGAGGCCGGCGGCCCGGACGGGGCGCTGTTCCCTGGTTACGGGGCGTTCGAGTGTGGTGGTCATGGGAGGGGTCCTTTCGCGGACAGGCGAATGAGGGGACGGCGTACGGAGGGGCGGCGGACATCACGCCACGCACCGGGGGCACGGAAGCCCTGGGCCGGAGCGACAGCGACAACGCTGGGAAGAAGCTGGATCGCCGGTCGGAAAGGACGGGCGCAACAGCGGTGGAGAGAAATCAGCACCGGTGCCCGATGAGAAGGGGCATGCACATGTGCTCATCGCACTGTACCACTGTGCGCCGGGCGTGCGTCGGAACCTTCGTCGGACAGACGTCGCACCCGCGCCGGACACGCGTCGAGGGCGGTGGGAACCCGGTGTTCGGGTTCCCACCGCCCTCGGTGACCACGTACGGGCCGCAGCCGGGCCGCAGGGTCAGCCGGTCACGCCCAGCAGCGGGGCCCAGGACTCCAGCGCGGGCTTCTCGGCGAGGTCGGCGAAGGCCACCTCGATGCCGTGGTCGCGGCGCCAGGCGGCCGCCAGCGACATCAGGCGGACGGAGTCGAGACCGTAGTCGACGAGGTTCTCGTCGACGGGGATCTCCTCGGGTTCCTCGCCGAGCACGTCGGCGACATCGGCACGGAGCTGTTCGAGCGTGAGCGCCACAGCGGTCACTTCCCTTCGAAGACGGTCCGGGCGGTGGTGACGACGGCGCACTTGCCCGCGGCCCACCGCAGCGCCATCGCATGGTCCTCGGCCGAGAAGTCCGCCACCGCGTCGGCCACCACGAACGCCTGGATGTCCTGCATCCAGGCGTCGCACGCGGTCATGAGCACGCCGATGTGGGCGTAGACGCCGGTGATGACGATCTGGTCGCGGCCCTGCTCGCGCAGACGCTCCAGCAAGTCGGTGCGGACGAAGCCGCTGTACTTCCACTTGGTGAGGACGGTGTCGCCCGCGTCGGGCGCGACCTCGTCCGCGATGGCCGCCAGGTGCTCGTCGGCCGGGAGGCCCGGGCCCCAGAAGTCCTGCTGGAGGCCGCGTTCCACCGCGCTCTGGCCGCCGGGCTGCGCGGTGTAGAGCACCGGCACGCCGAGCCGCGCCGCGTCCTTCTTCAACTCGGCCACACGGGAGAGGAGTTCGGGTACGGGTGCGGCCCGGCGGTCGTACGCCGACAGGAAGTGGTTCTGCAGATCGTGGACGAGGAGCACCGCACGCGCGGGGTCGACGGTCCAGTCGACCCGGTTGGCGGGCAGTTCGTCGGCGGACGGCATGGGGTAGGGGACGATGGCGGGCAGAGCCATGGTGGAGAGGGTTCCGTTCGGGGAGTCGTTCAGTGGGACGGGGACGAAGAAGTGGTGCGGGCGGCGGCGTTGCGCAGGTCCTTCTTGGAGACCTTGCCCACACCGGTCTGCGGGAACGCGTCGACGAATTCGACCCGGTCCGGCACCTTGTAGGCGGCCAGACCCCGCTCGCGTACGAACCGCTTGACGGCCACCGCCTTGAGCGGACCCGCGCCCGAGCGCAGGATCACATAGGCGCAGACGCGTTCGCCCAGATACGGGTCGGGCTCGGCCACCACGTTGGCGTCGTGCACGGCCGGGTGGGCGAGGATGTGGTTCTCGACCTCCTCGGCGGCGATCTTCTCGCCGCCCCGGTTGATCTGGTCCTTGGCGCGCCCCTCGACGACGATGTGCCCGGTCGCGGTGGTCCGCACGATGTCGCCGGTGCGGTAGAAGCCGTCCTCGGTGAAGGAGCGGGCGTTGTGCTCGGGGGCGTTCCAGTAGCCCCGGATGGTGTACGGGCCCCGGGTCAGCAGGTGCCCCGTTTCGCCCGGGGCCACCTCCCGGTCCTCGTCGTCGACGACCAGGACCTCGTCGTCGGGCGAGATGGGCCGGCCCTGCGTGGTGACGATCATCTCGACCGGGTCGTCCAGCCGCGTGTAGTTGACCAGCCCCTCGGCCATGCCGAAGACCTGCTGGAGTGTGCAGCCGAGTGCGGGCCGCACCCGGCGGGCCGCCTCCTCGCTGAACTTGGCGCCGCCCACGAGCAGGACGTCCAGGCTGCTGATGTCGTGCACGGTGCTCGGCGCGGCCTCCGTCCACAGCAGGGCCAGCGGCGGTACGAGCCCGGTGATGGTGACGCCCTCGCGCTCGATCAGCGGGAACGCCACCTCCGGCGAGGGCTGGGGGCACAGCACCACACGGCCCCCGGCGTACAGCGTGCCGAGCGAACCGGGGGAGGAGAGCGGGAAGTTGTGGGCGGCCGGCAGGACGCACAGGTAGACGCTGCGCTCGCCGACCGCGCAGATGTCGTTGGACCCCCACAGCGAGTAGATGTAGTCGTCGTGGGTGCGGGGGATCAGTTTCGGTACGCCGGTGCTGCCGCCGGAGAGCTGGAGGAAGGCCAGGTCGTCCGGGCGCGGACCGCCGTGGCCGACCGGCTCCTCGGCGACCTCGGACAGCGCCTCGAACTCGCCGGAATCCCCCTGGGCGACGAACACGTGGCGCACCGTGCCCACTTGGGCGAGGGTCTTCGACGCCAGCACCCGGTAGTCGTAGCCGCCGTGCTCGGCCGCGATGACGTACGCCACCGCTTCGGTGAACTCGCAGAAGTAGGTGATCTCGCTCTCGCGGTGCGCGGGCAGCGCGAAGACGGGCAGCGCGCCGATCCGGAACAGCGCGAAGATCACCTCGAAGAACTCGGCGATGTTGGGGAGTTGCACCACCACCCTGTCGCCCTTGGTGATGCCGCGGGCGAGGAAGCCCGCTGCCAGCCGGTCGGCGCGCCGGTCGAGATCGGCGTACGTCCACCGGCTCCCCGCCACGGGGTCGACGATCGCGACCCGGTCCGGATGGTCCGCGGTGCGCTGCCGCAGCATTTCCCCGAAGGTCTCCCCACGCCACCAGCCGGCCGCCCGGTACCTCGCCGCGAACTCGGCGGGCCAGGTGGGCGCCGCGTCCGTACTCACAGCTCGGCTCCCACGGCGCTCAGGAAGGTGCGGAACTTGGCCGCGGTCTCGGCGGTCTCCGCCGCGGGCTCGGAGGCGGCGACGACGCCCGCTCCGGCGTACAGGCGCAGCGTGCGCTCCTCGGCGTCGGCGCAGCGGATCGTGACGACCCATTCGCCGTCGCCGTCGGCGTTGCCCCAGCCGACCACTCCGGTGAAGAACCCGCGGTCGAACGGCTCGGTCTCCGCGATGACCTGACGGGCCGTCGGCGTCGGCGTCCCGCACACGGCGGGCGTCGGGTGCAGCGCGACGGCCAGCTCCAGCGCCGAGGCGTCGGTGGAGCGCAGGGTGCCGGTGACCGTGGTGGAGAGGTGCCACATGGTGGCGGTGCGGATGAGTGTCGGGCGGGGCGGGACGGTCAGCTCCGTGCAGTGCGGGGCGAGCGCCTGGTGGACGGCGTCCACGACGACGGCGTGCTCGTGCAGGTCCTTGGCGGACTCCAGCAGCGTCGCCGCCCGGCGCACGTCCTCGGCGAGGTCGGCGCTGCGCGGGGTCGACCCGGCCAGCGGGTTGGCGACGACCTGCCGGCCGTGGCGGGAGACGAGCAGCTCGGGGCTGGCACCGATCAGGGTGCGCCCGGGGCCGGTCGGCAGCGCGAAGGTATAGCCGGAGGGGTCGCGGCGGGCGAGGCGCTGGAGCATCGCGGGCAGGTCGAGCGGGGTATCGGAGGTGAGTTCGAGGGTGCGGGCCAGGACGACCTTGCTGAACTCGCCGCGCCACATGCGCTCCACGGCGGAGGCGACGCCCTTGCCGTAGATGTCCGGTTCGGGCACCTGGCGTATCTCCCAGGTACCCGCGGTGGGCGCACCGGCGGGCAGGGCGATGAGCGGGTCGGAGGCGAGCGGAGGTGCGGTGCGTACGGACTCCGGGACGCTCAGGGCGGCCGGGGCGGTGTGGTCGAAGGGGATGGCGCCGAGAACCACCGGCGATTCCTGTCCGGCGGCGACCGCTGCGGCGAGCGTGGCGTCCACCCGCGCGGTCAACGGTCTCCCGTCATGGGGGACCTGGCGTCCCGGGCCGCGTGCGAGCAGTGTGCGTCCGGGGGTGGCGAGAAAGTGGTCGCCCGGTGTGTAGGCGTCCAGCAGCGAGGTGGCCGCTCCTACGGCCGGGTGGGCCGGATCGGCCGGGGCGGTGTGCGTGGCGACCTGGGATGCCGTCGACACGGGGACTCCATTCTCGATGGTCCCGTCAGCGGGTGCGGGGGCTGGATGGGAGGTGAAGGAAAGGAAGAGACGGGAGAGGCGGCCGGGCGGTCAGCGCAGCGTCGCTCCGCCGTCGACGTACAGCTCCTGCAGGGTGATGTGGCGGGCGCGGTCCGAGGCGAGGAACGCCACCGTCTCCGCGATGTCCCCGGGGTCGGCGATCCGGCCCAGCGGGATGCCGGTGCGGTACGTCGAGGGGTCCCCGTCGATGACGCGCTGTTCGGCGCCCGGATCGGTCCACAGCGCTCGTTGCATCGGCGTGTCGGTGGAGCCGGGTGCGACGACGTTGCAGCGCACGCCGCTGGGGGCGAGTTCGAGCCCCAGGCACTTGGTGAACATGGCGGCGGCCGCCTTGGACGCGGCGTAGGCGGCCATGCCGGTGCGGGGGATCCCGGCGGCGTTGGAGCCGACGGTGACGACCGCGCCGGATCCGCGGGCCGCCATGAGCGGGGCGACGGCCTGGGAGACGTGGAAGACGCCGGTGGCGTTCACCGCGAAGGTGTCCGCCCAGTCCTGTGCGGAGAGCACGGCCGCCGGGCCGGTGCGCAAGATGCCCGCGACGTTCACCAGGACGTCGACCGGACCCAGTCGGCGCTCCACGCGGGCCACGGTGCTCTCCACCGAGCCGCGGTCGGTGACGTCCATCACATATGGGTCCAGGCTGCCTGTCGAACGCTCGTCGCCGGGCAGTTTCTCCTGCGTCCGGGTCCACTCGGTGGCCAGCGCCTCGATGCCGGGCAGGGCGAGATCGGTGGCGGCCACGCGGGCGCCGAGGGTGGCGAGCAGGTCGGCGACCGCCGCGCCGATGCCTTGTGCGGCACCGGTGACCAGGGCGGTGCGGCCGTTGAACTCGCCGCTTCGGCCCGGTATGTGCTCAGGCATGAGCAACCTCCTCCGGTTGTTAGGTAAGGGTAACCTAAATGAATCGATCACTCGTAAGGGTGTCGAACTGGCGATGCTCACTTAGGCTAGCCTCACCTTATGCAAATGCCGCGCACGGGGACCACGGCCTCGGCTCCCGAATATGACTCCTCGACCGTCCAGTTGGGCGGGGGCGAAGCCGGCCGGCGGTCGGAGGCCCCGTCCGCCGGACACGCAGGAGCATCCTCGGGAACCGAAAAGGGAACAGCGTCGGGAACCGGACAGCTCCCCGGCCCCCGGCCGGCTCCCGGCGCCTCGGGTTCAACGGCCGATCCGCGACGGCGGACCGTCGTGGTCGCCGTCGCCGGACTGGCCCTCGCCGTCGTCCTGTTGACGGCCCTCTCCCTCTCGATCGGCGCGGGCGAGGTCGGCCCCGGCGGAGTCCTGGACTACCTGCTCGGCCGGGACGGCGCGCGCGACAACGCCCGGCTCTCCCTCGTCGTCGGCGACCTGCGCCTCCCGCGCACCCTCACCGCGCTGCTCGTCGGAGCCGCCCTCGGCGTCGCCGGGTGTCTGCTCCAGGCGGTCACCCGCAACCCGCTGGCCGAGACCGGACTGCTCGGCGTCAACGCGGGCGCGTCCCTCGGCGTCGTCGCGGGCATCGCACTCCTCGGCTTCGATTCCGGTTTCGCCTACCTCGTCTGCGCGTTCGTCGGCGCGGTGGTCGCCAGCGGCCTCGTCCTCCTCATCTCCGGCAGACGCGGCGGCGGCTCTCCCATGCGCCTGGTCCTCGCGGGTGCGGCGCTCGGCGCGACCTTCGGCGGGCTCACCAGCGTCATCGTCGTCAACTCCGCCGAGACCTACGACAGATTCCGCTTCTGGGTTCTCGGCTCCCTCGCAGGGGTCGAGGGCTTCGGCGAACTCGGCCGCCTCGCCCCCGTCCTCGCCACCGGCTTCCTCGTCGCCCTCCTGGTCGCCCGCCCGCTCTCCGCCCTCGCGCTCGGCGACGATCTGGCCCGCAGCCTCGGCCACCGTCCCCCCGTGATCCGTACGGTCGTGGCCATCGGCGTCACCCTTCTGACCGCCGCCGCCGTCGCGCTCGCCGGACCCATCTCCTTCCTCGGCCTGCTCGCCGGCTTCCTCGCCCGCGCCCTGGCCGGCACCCGGCTGGCGGCCCGGCTGCTGCTCGCCGGGCTGATCGGCGGCTGCGTCCTGACGGTCTCCGACATCGCCGCCCGCGTGGTCTCCCGGCCCTTCGAGGCGCCCGTCTCCGTCATCGTCGCCCTCATCGGCGCGCCCGTTCTCATCGCCATCGTCCGCTCCAAGCAGCTGACCTCGATGGGCATGACGGAACCGGCCACCGAGGAACGCGCCCCCGACCGCCCCC
>NZ_NEUE01000065.1 GCF_002910905.1 Streptomyces sp. SM11
ACCACTTCGCCTGCGGCCCGGTGGGCTTCCCGTCGTCCATGTTCTCCCCGCAACTGGCCTCTGTACGCCCCACCGAGGCGTCCCTCACCGGAATTCAACCAGGTTTGCGAATCGTCGCGCAGGGTCCGGTCAGGGCCGGGGGGAAAGCGTGCTCGCCAGATCGTTGGCGGGCAAGCCCGGGGGCGGCCCCGAGGGGACTGCGGAGGGGATCGCCTTCGGCGCCGCACCGCTGCCGAGCGCTGCCGCAAGCAGCGGGGCGCCGGACACGGTCGGGCGAATCAACGGGTACACGGACACGTTCAGCACGGGGAGCATGAAGGGGTGTGCGCCCGAGGGCGGGACGCCGAACTGCAGCGGAGCGGTCGGCAGCCCCTGCCGGTTCACCGGAGGGGTGGCAGCCGGAACCACCGGGGTCGCCCCGGCGAGCGACGGAGGCAGCCCGTTCTTCCCGGCCGGGGCCGTGCCGGACACCGGCCGTTCGGCCGCCCGGCCGTCTCCGGTCACCGCGAGGGCGCCGCCGCTCCGGCGGCTGACCGCTTCGGTGCCGCTCTCGGCGCGGGTCTCGGCGTCGAGCGGGGTGACGTTGTTCCCGGTGCCCTCGGCGCGCAGGGAGGACTCGGGGCCGGAGTCCAGCGGCATGGTGCCGCCCAGCGCGATGGCCGCGAGGGAGACGGCGCTGGCCGCGGCGAACGCGAAACGCCGCCCGCGCCACGGCGAGCGGTCCGCGTCGCGGGCCACCTCGTGTATGCGGAAGACCGAACCGGATGCCGAGCCGCCGGGCAGCACGGCGGTGGAGCCGTGAGTGGCGGGGAGATATCCGAAGCCGTCCAGCGGGGAGGGCGCGCTGTCGGCGCGGGTGCTGCCGCCGGAGGGCCGCAGCCCGGGGAAGAACTCGTCGGCGAAGGGCCCCCGGCCGCCGAACGGTCCGCCGGAGCCGGTGTCGTCGCCGCCAGGACCTCCGGGAAGGCCCTGCAGGCGGGCCAGGAACCCCTCGGAGGGTGACGGCGAGGCGGACATGGCGAAGGCGCTCTTGAGGCGGCGCTGGGCGTCGGCCTCGGCCTTGCACTTGGCGCAGGTCGCCAGGTGGGCCAGGACCCGCTCACGGGCGTCGTGTTTCAGCTCGCCGTCGACCAGCGCGGCGAGGCGGTCCCCCAGGTGCGCCTCCGCGGGGGTGGGTCCTGTGCCGCTCACGCCGTTCCGCCCTCCCCCGCCAGGACCGCGTCCGCCAGGGAGCGCTGCTCGGCGCGGGCCTCGGGCGAACGGTGCTTGAGCGCCTTGCGCAGGTGCGAGCGACCGCGGTGGATACGGCTGCGGACGGTGCCGAGCTTCACCCCGAGGGTCGCGGCGATCTCCTCGTAGCTGAGGCCCTCGATGTCGCAGAGGACCACGGCCGCGCGGAACTCGGGCGCGAGGGTGTCCAGCGCCTGCTGCACGTCGGCGTCGAAGTGGGTGTCGTTGAAGACCTGCTGCGGGGACGGCTCACGGCTGGGCAGCCGCTCGGCCGCGTCGTCGCCGAGGGAGTCGAACCGGATGCGCTGCTTGCGCCGGACCATGTCCAGGAAGAGATTGGTGGTGATGCGGTGCAGCCAGCCCTCGAAGGTGCCGGGCGTGTACGTCGACAGCGAGCGGAACACCCGGACGAAGACCTCCTGGGTCAGGTCCTCGGCGTCGTGCTGGTTTCCCGTCAGCCGGTAGGCGAGACGGTACACGCGACCGCTGTGCGTGCTGACGATCTCTTCCCATGAGGGCGGTGTCCACGCCTGAGAATCCGCATCAGAGGCGAAGGTCGCGGTCGGTGCGGAGTCTTCGGAAGAACGGTCAGCAATGTTGGTCACGGATTTCGGCTCACCGGCCGACCTGAGCAGGCGCCTCAGCACCCCTCTTCGGTCCACAGGCGCAGCCGCACCTCCCCTATCGGCTCTGGTGGTGTCCAGTGGAGCCCCTACCATAGCCACCTCGCCCGTTAGCTCCGGATAAGCCTTTTTCCCTGCTGGGGCCGGGCATCGCCCGGGGCTTCCCCGCAGCTCGCCGGTCCGATCCGCGGACCCGGTCGCTGCGCTTTCCCCACGCCTTGCACAACGCCCGGTCCCATCTGCGGGTTCCCGGGTCCAGCGGATACAGTCACCGTTGCGCCAACTACGGGGACAGGAGAGGGTCATTACCGCCAACCGGCAGACGAGCTGGGCGTTCGCCGACGCCTTTGTCGCCGAGGACGAAGCACTGCACGTGGCCCGGGACCGGGCTCGCGAGCTGGGGCTTCGCTCGGTGTCACCGGGCACCGGCGCCGCGCTGCGCCTGCTGGCCGCCGCCGCGGACGCCAAAGCGGTGGCGGAGATCGGCACGGGCACCGGCGTGTCCGGCATCTATCTCCTGCACGGAATGCGGCCGGACGGGGTCCTGACCACGGTGGACCCCGAGCCCGAACGTCAGCAGTTCGCCCGGGAGGCGTTCCGCGAGGCGGGCTTCGCCACCAACCGGGCCCGGTTCATCCCCGGCCGCGCGCTGGACGTCCTGCCCCGGCTCGCGGACGGCGGATACGACCTCGTCTTCTGCGACGGCGACCGGCTGGAGAGCCTCGATGTGCTCGCTGAATCGTTGCGCCTGCTGCGGCCCGGCGGCCTGGTCTGCTTCGAGGGCGTCTTCGCGGACGGCCGCACCGTCGACTCCGCGGCCCAGCCGGCCGAGGTGCTGCGGCTGCGGGATCTGCTGCGGGCGGTGCGCGAGAGCCAGGAACTGATGTCGACCCTGCTGCCGGTCGGCGACGGCCTGCTCTGCGCGGTCCGGCGCGGCTGAGCGCGTAGCTCCTCGTGGTGGGCACGTGGATCCGCGTCAGGACACACCACTGCCCGGTACGGAGGCCGTACCGGGCAGTGGTGAAGGTGATGGGCGTTCCGCGTCAGCCGACGACCTTCTTCAGCGCGTCGCCGAGGGCATCGGCCTCGTCCGGAGTCAGCTCGACAACAAGCCGACCGCCGCCTTCGAGCGGAACGCGCATGACGATGCCCCGCCCCTCCTTTGTCACCTCGAGCGGGCCGTCGCCCGTCCGCGGCTTCATGGCCGCCATGCTCGTTCCCCTTCCTGAAACCAGCTCATCGCAACCGGCGGCCCCATGACAGGCGCTGCCTCACCGGCATCGAACACATTGCTTCTTCGCCATTATCCCGCATCAGGGACCCCGATGACCAACATCGGTCTGCATCGCTTGCGCAACGCACTCTCGCAAAACCACCCAATTCGGCGATCCGGCTGCGATACTGCGCCACCCCGGCCCCCCAGGTGAGAGCCAATTGTTAGACGCAGGTCACATCTCTGCCCGGCTCCGGATCGGCCATGCTTGCCTGCAGTGGCAACGATGCCCGAGCAGCGAGGGGATACCGGAAATGGCCGACGAGCCGGCGAACACCGTCCTGTACGACGTGAGCGAGGGTCTCGCGACGATCACGATCAACCGACCCGGCGCGATGAACGCCATGAACACCGCGGCGAAGGTCGCGCTCCGGGACGCGCTGCTGGCGGCGTCGGCGGACACGGGCGTACGGGCGGTGCTGCTCACGGCCACCGGGCGCGCCTTCTGCGTCGGCCAGGACCTCAGGGAGCACGTCGCCACGCTCACGGCCACCCGCGAGGCGGGCGACGGGAACGCGCTGAGCACGGTGCGGGAGCACTACAACCCGATCGTGCGGGCGATCACCGGGATGGCGAAGCCGGTCGTCGCCGGGGTGAACGGCGTCGCGGCCGGGGCCGGGTTCGGCTTCGCGCTCGCGGCCGACTACCGGGTGGTCGCCGACACCGCCTCCTTCAACACCTCGTTCGCGGGCGTCGCACTCACCGCCGACTCGGGCGTGTCCTGGACCCTGCCCCGGCTGATCGGGCCGAGCCGCGCCGCCGATCTGCTGTTCTTCCCGCGTTCGGTCTCCGCACAGGACGCTTTGGAGCTGGGGCTCGTCAACCGGGTCGTCCCGGCGGCCGAGCTGGCCGAACAGGCGGCGGAGGTCGCCCGCGCCCTCGCCGACGGCCCCACGGTGGCGTACGCGGCGCTGAAGGAGTCGATGGCGTACGGGGCCGGGCACACGCTCGCCGAGGCGCTGGAGAAGGAGGACGAACTCCAGACCCGGGCGGGCGCGTCGCAGGACCACACCATCGCGGTGGAGGCGTTCCTGGCCAAGGAGAAGCCCGTCTACCTCGGGAAGTAGCCACAGCTCAGCGCGGTGCGCTGCCGCCGCCGCGCGCCACGCAGTCCGCGAGGTGGTCGTCGACCAGTCCGCAGGCCTGCATCAGTGCGTAGGCGGTGGTGGGGCCGACGAAGCGGATCGAGCGCTTCTTCAGCGCCTTGGCGAGGGCGGTGGACTCCGGTGTGACGGCCGGGACGTCCGACAGCGTGCGCGGGACGGACCGGCCGGCCGGGTCGGGCGCGTAGGACCAGATCAGCTCGTCCAGCTCCCCGGCCGGCCAGTCGGCGAGCACCTTCGCGTTGGCGAGGGTCGCGTCGACCTTGGCCTTGTTGCGGATGATCCCCGGGTCGGCCAGGAGCCGCTCCCGGTCGGCGTCGGTGAACTTGGCGACCGCCTCGATCCGGAATCCCTCGAACGCGGTACGGAAGGTCTCGCGGCGGCGCAGGATCGTGAGCCAGGAGAGCCCTGACTGGAAGGCCTCCAGGCAGAGCCGTTCGAACAGGGCGTCGTCCCCGTGGACCGCCCGGCCCCACTCGGTGTCGTGGTAGGCGAAGTAGTCCTCGGTGGACAGGCCCCACGGGCAGCGCAGCCCGCCGTCCGGGGCGGCCAGGGCTCCGCCGCTCATCGCCCGTCCTCCTCGGTGCGGTCCGGGCCGCCGGTCCGCCGGTCGCCCGGCCGCTGGTCACCCGGCTGTTCGAAGAGGTCGGTACCGGTCGTCACCGCGGCCGCCTGCGCCCCGGCCAGGGTGGACTCCAGCTCCGCGATTCGGGCGTCGCGCTCGGCCAGTTCGGCGCCGAGCCGGGACAGCGCCTCGTCGACGTCCGCCATCCGGTAGCCGCGGGGAGCCATCGGCAGGCGCAGTGCCTCGATGTCCGCCCGGCCGACCGGACGGGTCGCGGGCAGGGGGTCGGTGAACCGCTCGGGCGGAACGTCCTGGAGCACCGCGCTCCCCCCGCCGCCGACCACCGCGAGGGTGACCGCGGTGACGACCACGACCATCGTGAGCAGCAAGAACCAGAACACGCGCATCTCCCCGGGGCGGAAACCTCGTCCGGGTCCGATCGTGCCATGCGGCACGGACAGTCGGGGCCGACCGTTAGGGTCGCAGGCGGGCTATCTGGGAGGAAGATCGGGATGCGAAGCGGTGCACTCAGGCTGGGGCGGCGGGAGTTCGGTCCGCACGAGCCGGTGATCATGGCGATCGTGAACCGGACCCCGGACTCCTTCTACGACCAGGGCGCCACGTTCCAGGACGAGCCGGCGCTCACCCGGGTCGAGCAGGCGGTGGCCGAAGGCGCCGCGATCATCGACATCGGCGGGGTGAAGGCGGGCCCCGGCGAGGAGGTGAGCGCCGAGGAGGAGGCGCGCCGCACGGTCGGGTTCGTCGCCGAGGTCCGCCGCCGTCACCCGGACGTGGTGATCAGCGTGGACACCTGGCGGCACGACGTGGGCGAGGCGGTCTGCGAGGCCGGGGCGGACCTGCTGAACGACGCGTGGGGCGGGGTGGACCCGAAGCTGGCGGAGGTCGCCGCGCGGTACGGGGCGGGCCTGGTGTGCACGCACGCGGGCGGCGCGGAGCCGCGGACCCGGCCGCACCGGGTCGCGTACGACGACGTCATGGCGGACATCCTGCGGGTGACGGTGGGTCTGGCCGAGCGGGCGGTGGAGCTCGGGGTGCGGGCGGACGGGCTCATGATCGACCCGGGTCACGACTTCGGGAAGAACACCCGGCACTCGCTGGAGGCGACGCGGCGGCTCAGTGAGATGACGGAGACGGGGTGGCCGGTGCTGGTGTCCCTGTCCAACAAGGACTTCGTCGGGGAGACGCTGGACCGGCCGGTGAAGGAGCGTGTGATCGGCACGCTGGCCACGACAGCGGTCTCGGCGTGGCTGGGGGCGCAGGTGTACCGGGTGCATGAGGTGGCGGAGACGCGGCAGGTCCTGGACATGGTGGCGTCCATCGCCGGGCATCGGCCTCCTGCCGTTGCGCGGCGGGGGCTGGCGTAGGGGGCGTCCGCCGCCTGCCCGGCGGGCGGGGTCCGGGGCGCTGCCCCTGGACCCCGCTCCTCAAGCGCCGGATCGGCTGGAACCGATGCCCTCAGTCGCCGGGCGGGCCGGGGTTCGCCAGCCGGCCTGAGGTGGCCAGCCGGGCTGGAGGATCACCGGCCGACCTCCTTCGTGACCAGCATCACCGCTTCCTCCACGTCGTCCGTCACGTGGAACAGCAGCAGGTCCTTCTCCGAGGCCTTGCCCTGGGCCACCACCGTGTCGCGGAGCCAGTCGATCAGGCCGCCCCAGTAGGCGGTGCCGAACAGGACGATCGGGAAGCGGGTGACCTTTCCGGTCTGGACGAGGGTCAGCGCCTCGAAGAGTTCGTCGAGGGTGCCGAGGCCGCCGGGCAGGACCACGAAGCCCTGGGCGTACTTCACGAACATCGTCTTTCGGACGAAGAAGTAGCGGAAGTTGACGCCGATGTCGACGTGCGGGTTGAGGCCGGACTCGAAGGGCAGCTCGATGCCGAGGCCGACCGAGACGCCCTTCGCCTCCCGGGCGCCCTTGTTGGCGGCCTCCATCGCGCCCGGACCGCCGCCGGTGATCACCGCGAAGCCCGCGTCGACCAGTGCCCTGCCGATCCGGACCCCGGCCTCGTACTCCGGTGATCCGACCGGGGTGCGGGCCGAGCCGAAGACGCTGATCGCGCTCGGCAGTTCGGCGAGCGCGCCGAAGCCCTCGACGAACTCCGACTGGATGCGCATCACCCGCCAGGGGTCGGTGTGCACCCACTCGGAATCACCCTCGGAGTCCAGCAGCCGCTGGTCGGTCGTGCCGGGCTGGACCTGCTCCCTGCGGCGCAGGACCGGGCCCAGCCACTGTTCCCCGGGGCTGACCGCGCCCTCGGGAACCTCCGCACCCTCAGGGATCCGTGCGTCCTCGGCGTTGCCCATGTTCCGCTCCCTCCACCGACCCGCGTCGTGCTGGGTCGTGTCGTACTGCGTACGGCCAGCGTAGATCGGCGGAGGTTACGTACGGGGGAATGCCGTGCGTCAGGTGGTCAGCCAGGAGCGCAGCCGGTCCTCGCAGTGGGTGATCTTCTCGACCGCCACGTGCTCGTCGCGCTTGTGGGCGTAGAGCGCGTCGCCGGGGCCGTAGTTCACCGCGGGGACACCGAGCGCGCCGAAGCGGGAGACGTCGGTCCAGCCGAACTTGGGCTTGGCGGCGCCGCCGACAGCGGCCATGAACGCCTGGGCGGCGGGGTGCGAGAGGCCGGGCATGGCCGCGCCGGAGTGGTCGTCGATGACCATCTCGGCCACTCCGCAGTCGGCGAAGACCTCGCGGACGTGGGCGATCGCCTCCTCCTCGCCGCGGTCGGGGGCGTAGCGGTAGTTGACGACGACGGTGCAGGAGTCCGGGATGACGTTGGTGGCGACGCCGCCCTCGATGCCGACGGCGTTGAGCCCCTCGTGGTATTCGAGGCCGTCGATGACCGGGCGGCGGGGCTCGTACGCGGCGAGCTTCGCCAGGATCGGTGCGGCGGCGTGGACGGCGTTGGAGCCCATCCAGCTGCGTGCGGAGTGGGCCCGCTCCCCCGGCGTCCGCAGGTGGACCCGGAGCGTGCCCTGGCAGCCGCCCTCGACCTCGCCGTCGGAGGGCTCCAGGAGGACGGCGAAGTCTCCGGCGAGCCAGTCGGGGTGGGCGTCGGCGATGTGGCCGAGGCCGTTGAGGTGCGCGGCGACCTCTTCGTTGTCGTAGAAGATGAAGGTCAGGTCGCGGTTGGGCTCGGGGACCGTCGCGGCGATCCGGAGCTGGACGGCGACGCCGGACTTCATGTCGGAGGTCCCACAGCCCCAGAGGATCCCGTTCCCGTCGAGGCGGGAGGGGACGTTGTCGGCGATCGGCACGGTGTCGATGTGCCCTGCGAGGACGACACGCTCGGCGCGGCCCAGGTTCGTGCGGGCGACGACGTTGTTGCCGTGGCGGTCGACGGTGAGGTGGGGCAGGGCGCGCAGGGCCGATTCGATCGCGTCGGCGAGGGCCTCCTCCTCTCCGCTGACCGATGGGAAGTCGACGAGCCGGGCCGTGAGCGCCGGTCCGTCCAGGGTGAGGTCAAGCGTGCTGTCGGCCATGGACCCGACCATAAGGGACTTGGGTATCGGCACCAGCTGGGGCCTCCAGTACGGTGGGCCCGTGCCCCGGACCGCCCGCCCCGCCCGCCGCAGCCGCCTCCTCCGATGCGCGGTGGCCTTCGCCGTGCTCGCGGCCCTGGGCGGTTATCTGGCCGTCCAGTACGACTCCTCCGGCTCGAAGAACCCGCCCCGCTGCGTCGTGGAGGCCTCGGACGAGGACGGCGGGGCGACCCACACCTACGAGATGAGTCTGGCCCAGGCGGTGAACGCGGCGACGATCTCCGCGGTCGGCACCACCCGGGGCATGCCCGAGCGGGCGGTGACGATCGCGCTGGCCACCGCGCTCCAGGAGTCCACGCTCCGCAACATCGACTACGGGGACCGGGACTCGCTGGGACTGTTCCAGCAGCGCCCCTCGCAGGGCTGGGGCACGCCCGCGCAGCTCATGGACCCGGTCTACTCCGCCGGTGAGTTCTACGACCATCTCGCCGAGGTCCCGGGCTACTCGCGGCTGCCGCTGACCGTGGCCGCGCAGCGCGTGCAGCGCAGTGGTTTCCCGCAGGCGTACGCGAAGCACGAGCCGGACGCCGCGCTGCTGGCCGCCGTGCTGACCGGGCGCAGGCCGGCCTCGCTGAACTGCACCCCGTCCACGGCCACGGCGGACGGTCCGGGGGACGCCGCGCGGGTGCGGGCCGAACTCGTGCGCGCCTTCGGCGAGGACGTACTGTCCGGCGCGAAGGCCGCGGGCTCGCCCGCCGCCTCGACCGTGTCGGTGCCCGTCCCGGCGACCTCGGCACGGGGCGAGGACACGTCCTCGCCCCGGCGCGGCTGGGAGCTGGCGCACTGGGCCGTGGCACAGTCCGAGGCGCTGCGGATCGAGCGCGTGAGCTACGCGAACCGGGTCTGGAACGCCGGTGAGGGCTGGCGGACGGAAAGCGCGAAGGGTACGGAAACGGGCACGTCGGCGGTCAGGATCCGGGTCGCTCAGTAGTACGGCCCGTCACCCGTTCGGACCCTGGGGGCCACGACCCCGGACCTTTTCCTCAGAGCTCCCCACGGCCTGCTCGGTCTGCCTCGATTCCCTTGCCGCCCAAGGGAAGTGACGGTTCGTCGAGCTGCGGCGGTATGGATCGTTTGCCCGGGTTCTTCCGCTGCGGATAATCGGACGCATTACTCAGTCTTTACCTTTGCCCACCGCAACTTCCCCCTCCCCCGAAGCGGTTGTCAGTGCGTCCGATCACCGGACAGGCAGATTCGTGCACAACCCGCTGAAGGAGCATCATGTCCCTCCCCCTGACCCGTCGGATCGCTCGTGCCGCGCTGCTGATCGCCGCAGGCGCGGCCCCCGTGGTCGGTGCGGCCGGCGCAGCGAGCGCCGCAGATCTCCCGGCGAGCCCGGACCTGGGCGGGCTGACCGCGCTGGACGGCGCCGGTCTCGGCGACACCGTGGACAGCGCCGCCCAGCAGGGCACCAGGGCGGCCGGCGAGA
>NZ_NEUE01000066.1 GCF_002910905.1 Streptomyces sp. SM11
CCGCACGGTGCGCCGCCCGGTCGTCGAGCGGTCCGGCGGAGGCGAGCAGCGCCTCCAGGCGCCGGGCGGCCGGGTGGTCGGCGGACAGGGCCGCGAGCACCGGGCAGGTCTTCTTGAGCCGCCGCAGATCGCTGTGCACCGGCTTGCCGGTCACCTGCGGATCGCCCCAGATCCCGAGCAGGTCGTCCACTGCCTGGAACGCCACCCCCACATGCCGCCCCGCCAGGTCCAGCGCCTCGACGGTGCCCGCCGGAGCACCCGCCAGCACCGCGCCCAGGGCGGCCGCGCAACCGAGCAGGGAGCCCGCCTTGAGGGCCGCCATCGACCGGTACTCGTGCGGCAGGACCGCCCCGGGCCCGGTCCACGGCCGGGACTCGAAGAGCAGGTCCTGCGCCTGACCGCGCACCAGATCGCCCAGCGCGCCCGCCAGCTGCCGCACCGCCGCGGGGCCACCCGGGCCCGGAGCCTCCGCCAGTGTGGAGACGGCCAGCGCGAACAGGGCGTCCCCCGCGAGGACCGCCGGACCGGTGCCGTACGCCTTCCAGAGCGTCGGCCGACGGCGACGGGTCTCGTCGCCGTCCATGATGTCGTCGTGGATCAGGGAGAAGGTGTGGATCAGCTCGACGGCGACCGCGCCGAGCACCGCGTCCGACCCGCTGCCGCCCGCGGCCTCCGCGCCGAGCACCGCGAGCGCCTGGCGGACCCCCTTGCCCTGCGACCCGGGCACCGGTTCGCCGCCGGTCCCGTTCCAGCCCAGCGTAAAGGCCGCCGTCTCCGCGTGCCAGGGGTGCAGCCGCCGCACCGAATCCACCAGGGCCGGGCGCACGAGCTCGCGGCACCGGTCCAGTATCTGCGGCGCACTCGCCCGGCGGGTCGTGGAGAGCGTCATCGGCGGTCGTCCCTCCCGCCCGCCACGGCCGGTGCCACGCCGAGTTCGGCGTACGCCTTCTCGACCATCTCGCGGGCGTTGAGCAGCCCGATCCGGCTGAGCCTGCCACGCAGTTCGTCGAGCTCGGTGGCGGTGGCGTCGCGGTCCCGGCCGAGCCTGGCCCGCGCCTTGACCAGGCCGAGCGAGGACAGCGCCTCGCCCCGCGGCTCGTCCATCGCGCGGAACTCGCCGAGCGCCTGCTCGTAGACCGTGCGGGCCTCCTCGTACCGCCCGGCGCGGAACAGTACGTTGGCCCGCATCTCGTGGTTGTACGCCAGGGCGCTGGAGAGCTTCATCTCGCGGCAGGTGACCTCGGCCTCGGAGAGCAGATCGAGTGCGTGCCCGGTCGCCCCGTCCCGGAGGGAAACGATGTCGGCGATGCCGCGCAGTGCCCAGGCCCGGCCCCGTCGGTCGTCCGCGTCGCCCGCCAGGACGGCCGCCTCCTCGAACATCTCCAGTGCGGTGTCCAGCGAACCGGTGTTGCGGTGGATCTGCGCGATGCCCTCCAGTGCCCAGACGGTGTGCCGGGCCTCTCCGCGGACGCGGGCCTCGGCCAGCAGCTGTTCGTGCAGCGTCGCGACGGTGGCGTAGTCGCCCTGGATCCGTCCGGTCTCGGCGAGCCCGGCCAGTGAGTAGCCGCGGGCGACCACGTCGCCGCCCTGCTTCCCCAGCTCGGCGGCGAGGCCGAGCAGCCGGAACGCGAGCCGCAGCGCCCCGCGTTGCCGCGCCAGCGTGCCGCCGCTCCACAGCGCCCAGGCCATCGCCCCGGTGTTCCCGGCCGCCCGCGCGGCCCGGTAGCTGGCCTTCCAGGCCCGGTCGGCCTCCGCCACCTGCCCGAGCCTGCGGTGCGCCTCGGCCACGGCGAGGCCCGAACGCGCCACCTCCTCCTGCGATCCGGAGAGCTCGGCCTCCCTCAGGTGGCGTACTCCCTCGGCCAGTACGTCGGTGAGGGAGGCGTTCACCGACATCTTGGTGAGAGCTCCCTGGTACTCGGGCGCCAGTGCCTTGGCCTGCATGGGTGCCTTCCGCGCGGTGCCGGGCCCGCGGCCGGGGCCACTATCCCCTCCGTGTATACATGAGGGGTATAGGCGGCCGGTCGCGCAGGCCCGGATCATGGGGGGCCGGCCGCCGCTGGTCGTACGCGGCGAACCGTCCTGTCATGGATCAAGGCGGCAGCCGGGCATGGAGGGTTGCTCGCGTGGCCCAGGTCGTTCAGCTTTCGCTTCCGATCCTGTTCCCGCGTCCGAAAGTGTGCCGAAAGCTCCTGCTCGCGCTGTACGCGTACGAGTGCCGGTACTCGCACGCTTCAAGCGCTACGCGGTGGTCGGCGGCTGGTGCAGGCCGAACGAGGAGCCCTGGTCGTCATGGCAGAGCCGGAAGCGCCCGAACCGGGCGGCCGACTCGTCGTCCTCCACCAGGTCCGCCTCGTCCACCGTGCCGCCCAGCTCACGGACCTTCGCCAGGGCGGCGCCCAGGTCGTCGACCCGGAAGAACACGTACGGCACGGTGCCGGGGTCGCCACCGTGCACCCCGCCCGGTGTCCCGGGGGGCCGTGATCGCGAACCCGCCGCCCGAGGGGCCCGGCTCGAAGGTCCAGCCGAACAGTTCGCCGTAGAAGACGCGCGCCCGGTCGGGGTCCTCCACGCCGAGCTCGAAGAAGGAGATCTCACCGGCCATCGCGGGTACCTGCCGTCCGTCCGGGGCGTACACGTGCACTGTCCCGTCTCTTCACCGTACGCGCGGCTCCCGCCGCACCGCGCTCCGGCGACGGTCCGGCCGCCCCGCGGGCCGCAGCTACGCCTTCCCCGTACGCCGCAGGCGGTGGCGCACCGCGCGTTGGGCGACCGGGCCGAGCTCGTCCAGCACGCCCGCCAGCTCGGCGAGCTGCTCCAGCGCCTCGAACGCCCGCACGGCCCCGTCCGGATCGACGCCCTCGTACATCTCCAGGCCCACGAACGACCCGGCCACGGCACGGGCGAGGCCCACCGGATCGGCGAACTCGCCCAGCGGCGAGTCCGCCAGGACCCGGACCAGTACCTTCTCGATCTCGGCGGTCCACAGGTCGAGGCCGGCCGCGGTCGCGGGCGCCAGCCGGGGCTGGGTCCGGGCCCCCGCGAGCAACTGGGCGAGGAAGGCGACATGGCCGCCGGTCCGTTCCTCCTCGTGCAGCTCGCGCCCGCACCGCACCAGCTCGGCGAGGGTGGTGACGGCGGCGAGCCGCTCGCGGTGGCGGGCCACCCGCTGCTCGGCCCCGTGCCGGCAGGCCGCCGCCAGCAGCTCGTCGACCGAGCCGAAGTGGTAGAAGACCAGCGCCTGGTTGACCCCGGCCGAAGCCGCCACCGCGCGGGCCGAGGCCTTCGCGATGCCCTGGTCGGCGAGCGTGCGCAGCGTGCCCTCCAGGAGCTTCGTCCGGGTGTCCGCCCCGGTCGCGCTCCCCGTCACGCCCGCGCCTCCTCACGGACCGGACGCAGTCCCGCCCGTACGCCGTGCCGCAGTGCGTCGACTTCCCCGGCCGGCCGCAGCGCTTCCGCCGACACCCAGCCGTGCAGCTCGCCCCCGCCGTTCAGCACCACCGCCCACCGGGCCCCCGCCGCCACCAGCCGGGCGGCCGCCTCCCGGGCGGGCTCCTCCAGCAGGGCCACCGGCGGCTCCTCCAGGTCCTCCGGCTCGATCGCGGTGACCGACAGCCGCTTCAGCCCCCGGTCGGAGCCCACGAACCGGGCCACATACGGCGTCGCCGGGGTGCCGAGTACGGCGGCCGGGGTGTCGAACTGCTCGATGCGCCCCTCCCCGTACACCGCGATCCGGTCGCCCATCCGCACCGCTTCCTCCATGTCGTGCGTCACCAGGAGGACCGTCTTGCGCACCCGCTGCTGCAGGGCCAGGAACTCGTTCTGCAGCCGCTCCCGCACCACCGGGTCCACCGCCCCGAACGGCTCGTCCATCAGCAGCACCGGCGGATCCGCCGCGAGCGCCCGCGCCACGCCCACCCGCTGGCGCTGGCCGCCGGAGAGCTGCGCCGGATAGCGCGAGCCATACGTCTTCGGGTCCAGGCCCACCAGGTCCAGCAGCTCCGCCGCCCGCTCCCGGGCCCGCGCGCGCTTCCAGCCGACCAGCGCCGGTACGGTCGCGGTGTTGTCCAGGACCGTGCGGTGCGGGAAGAGGCCCACCTGCTGGATCACATAGCCGATCCGGCGGCGCAGCTTCACCGGATCGATCCCGGCGATGTCCTCGCCGTCGACCAGGATCCGGCCCGAGGTCGGCTCGATCAGCCGGTTCACATCATCATCGTGGTCGTCCTGCCGCAGCCGGAGGGCCCCACCAGGGTCACCAGCTCGCCCTCCGCCACCTCGAAGGACAGCCCGTCGACCGCCGTCGTCCCGTCCGGATAGACCTTGCCGACCTCTTCGAACCGGATCATGTCTGCACGGTAGGAGTGACCCGGCCGCGACGTACACGGGCCGGGACCGTCCGGGGCACGGCCCCTCGGCCGTTCGCGGGGGAGGGCATGTGCTGAACTGGCCCTTTCGCCCGGATCAGCCCGCACCCCGGATTCAGGAGTTCCCCGTGAGCAGTTACCGGCAGCCCGGTGTCGTCCTCACCGACCGGCGCTTCACCGTGCCCCTCGACCACAGCGACCCCGGCGGCGAGCAGATCGAGGTCTACGGCCGGGAAGCGGTCGCCACCTCCCGGGCCGGTGAGGAACTGCCCTGGCTGGTCTACCTGGAGGGCGGCCCCGGCTTCGGCGCGCGCCGCCTCGTCGGCACGGAAGCCTGGTTCGGGCGTGCCCTGCGCGACTACCGGGTGCTCCTCCTCGACCAGCGCGGAACCGGACTGTCCACCCCGGCCAACCGGCAGACCCTCCCGCTGCGCGGCGGCCCGCGCGAACAGGCCGGCTACCTCGCGCACTTCCGCTCCGACTCCATCGTCCGCGACTGCGAACTGATCCGGCCGCAGCTCACCGGCGGAGCACCCTGGACGGTCCTGGGCCAGTCCTTCGGAGGCTTCTGCGCCGTCCGTTATCTCTCCGCCGCCCCGGAAGGGCTGCGGGCGGTCCTGATCACCGGCGGACTGCCCTCGCTGGACGCGCACGCGGACGACGTCTACCGGGCCGCGTACCCGCGGATCGAGCGGAAGGCCGCCGCCCACTACGCCCGCTACCCCCAGGACGTCGAGCGCGCCCGCGCCATCGCCGCCCACCTCGCCGAGCACCGGCCCGAGAGCGCCGGACACCGGCTGACACCCGAGGGCTTCCAGTCGCTCGGCATCATGCTCGGCTCCGGCAGCGGCAGCCACCAGCTCCACTACCTGCTGGAGAACGCCTTCGTCCACACCCCGCACGGCACCGAACTCTCCGACACCTTCCAGGAAGCGATGCGCACCGCCGCCTCCTATGCCGGACACCCGCTGTACGCCCTGCTGCACGAGGCCATCTACGGGCAGGGCGAGCGCGCCACGGCCTGGGCCGCCGACCGCGTACGGGCCGAGTTCCCGCGGTTCGACGCGGCGACGGCGCTGGCGGGCGACGGCCCGGTCCTCTTCACCGGCGAGACCGTCCACCCCTGGCACTTCGAGGTCGACCCGGCGCTGCGCCCGCTGCGCGAGACCGCCGAACTGCTCGCACAGCGCACCGACTGGCCCGTGCTGTACGACCCCGAGCGGCTCGCCGTCAACGAGGTCCCGGTCGCGGCGGCCGTCTACCACGACGACATGTACGTCGACACCGAGGACTCGCTGCGCACGGCGGCGGCGATCCGGGGGCTGCGGACCTGGGTGACGAACGAGTACGAGCACGACGGCTTGCGCGCGGGCGGGCCCCGCGTCCTGGACCGGCTGCTGGCGCTGGTGCGCGAAGAGGCCTGACCGGGCGGGCCTGTGCGCCCGCCCCGGGGCCGGCCGGTCGCGGACCGGCCGGCCCCGCCTGATCAGCGCTGGAGCTCCTCCAGCGTGGCGCCCAGGTCACCGGCGGCCCGCGGGGCCCGGTTGTACGGCAGCTTCGAGAGGACCGCGGCCATCCCGCAGGTGTTGCTGACCGCCGAGTACACCAGGCCCGTGCCGATGCCCGCGGACAGCCAGCGCGCCGCCGGGAAGCGGATGCCCGCCACCAGTCCCGCCACCACCAGGGACCCTGCCGCGAGCCGCACCTGACGTTCCATGGGCCACGTGGTGCGGGCGCCCTCGGGGCGGTCGAGGCCCCGGCCGTCACCCTCCCACGCCGAGGTGCCGCCGGTCAGCGTCACGGCCTCGATGTCCGCGCCCGCGAGGATCTCGCAGGCCCGAGTGGACCGGACCCCGGAAGCGCACACCACCAGCAGCGAACCGCGCGCGGAGGCGGACTTGAGCGCCGGCAGCGCGTCCGGCAGCTTGTCGAGCGGGATGTTCAGGGCGCCGGGGACATGCCCGGCGGCGTACTCGCCCGGAGCCCGCACGTCGACGACGGTGAACTCCTCCAGACGGGCAGCGGCCTGGGCGGGGGAGAGGGATGCGGGGCTGGGCACGGGCGGTTTTCCTTTCGTTCGCCGGGGCGGCGGGTGGGAGAAGAGCCTTCCCACCCGACCCGGACTGGCCGGGTCGGCCGTGTTCGCGGTGGTCGCCGGACTCCAGCGTCGCACGCCCGGCACCGCCATCGGCCTCCGGCCGGTCGGGCCCCTCACCCGGGCCAGACGTCCGACGTGTTCCCGAGTGCCCCGTGTGCCTGGACGGCCTGTCCGTACGGCCGTACATGGGTAGCCTGCCGATATGACGCCGCAGCGACTCGAACCCATGCCCGTCGACTGGCAGCGCGCCCTGGCCGTGGTCGCCCACCCCGACGACCTGGAGTACGGGGCGGCCGCCGCCGTGGCCGAGTGGACCGACGGCGGCCGCGAGGTCGTCTACCTCCTCGCCAGCCGCGGCGAGGCCGGGATCGACACCCTGCCGCCCGAGGAGTGCGCCCCGGTGCGCGAGCGGGAGCAGCGGGCGAGCGCAGCCGTCGTCGGCGTGCGGACCGTGGAGTTCCTGGACCACCGCGACGGGGTGATCGAATACGGCATCGGGCTGCGGCGCGACATCGCCGCGGCCATCCGCCGTCACCGCCCCGAGCTGGTGGTCACCCTCAACCACCGGGACACCTGGGGCGGGGTCGCCTGGAACACCCCCGACCACCGCGCGGTCGGGCGCGCCGCGCTGGACGCCGTCGCCGACGCGGGCAACCGCTGGATCTTCCCGGAACTCGGCGAGCGGGGACTCCGGCCGTGGGACGGGGTGCGCTGGACCGCGGTGGCGGGTACCGACCGGCCCACCCACGCGGTCGACGCGACGGCCGGCCTCGAACGCTCAGTCCGGTCGCTGCTGGAACACCGCACGTACATCGAGGCGCTGACCCAGGAGGATCCGGAGCGGTACTGCCGGACCTTCCTGGAGGGCATGGCGAAGGAGGCGGCCGAGCAGTTCGGCGGCCGGCCCGCGGTCACCTTCGAGGTCTTCGCCCACTGAGCCCCGGCGGCAGCCCCGGGCTCCGTGTCCCGACCGTCCCGACCGTATTGACAAATGGGCTTGCCGATTCTGCAATGGCCGCATGAAGGAACACGACCGGGACGACCCGGAACTGGAAACAGTCCTCTCCGGGGTCGGCCCCCGCCTGCGCCGGCTGCGCAAGGACCGGGGGGTCACCCTCGCCGCCCTCTCGGCAGCCACCGGCATATCCCTCTCCACGCTCTCCCGGCTGGAGTCCGGCGGCCGTCGCCCCAGCCTCGAACTGATACTGCCGATCGCCCGCGCCCACGAGGTGCCCCTCGACGACCTGGTGGGCGCGGCGCCGGTCGGCGACCCCCGGGTGCGGGCCAAGCCGATCGTGCGGCACGGCCGCACCATGCTGCCGCTGACCGCCCGGCCGGGCGGCCTCCAGGCGTACAAACTGATCCAGGAGCCCGGCAGCGGCGGCCCGCCGGAACAGCGCACCCACGAGGGGTACGAGTGGCTGTTCGTGCTCTCCGGGAAGCTGCGGCTGCTGCTGGCCGAACACGATCTGGTGCTGGAACCGGGAGAGGCCGCCGAGTTCGACACCCGGCTGCCGCACTGGTTCGGCCCGGCCGAGGACGAGACGGTGGAGTTCATCAGCCTGTTCGGCCCGCAGGGCGAGCGGATGCACGTGAGGGCGAAGCCGAAGCGCGGCTGAAGCCCAGGGGCCAGGTGCGGGCATGGCGCGAGGGTGTTCCCAGATAGGCAAGCGACCGCTTAGTATGCGGCGCAGCAGTGGTAATGCCGACCGCGGCAGCGGTTGATGCCGACAGCGTTGTGGAGGCCCCTCATGCAGGCATGGCGAGTACACCGGAACGGCGAGCCGGGCGAGGTGATGCGGCTGGAGGAGGCGGACCGGCCCACGCCCGGCGACGGGCAGGTGCTCGTCGAGGTCCGCGCGGCGAACATCAACTTCCCGGACGCCCTGCTCTGCCGGGGGCAGTACCAGGTACGGCCACCGCTGCCGTTCACCCCGGGGGTCGAGGTGTGCGGCACCACCGAGGACGGGCGGCGGGTCCTCGCCACCCCCGCCCTGCCCCACGGCGGCTTCGCCGGCCACGTGGTCGCGGACGAGGCGGCCCTGCTGCCCGCCCCCGACGCCCTGGACGACGCCGAAGCGGCTGCTCTGCACATCGGCTACCAGACCGGCTGGTTCGGCCTGCACCGCCGTGCCCGCCTCCAGCCCGGCGAGACCCTCCTCGTCCACGCGGCGGCCGGCGGTGTCGGCAGCGCGGCCGTCCAGCTCGGCAGGGCCGCGGGCGCGAAGGTCATCGGCGTCGTCGGCGGCCCGGAGAAGGCGGCCGTCGCCCAGGAGCTCGGCTGCGACCTGGTCATCGACCGGCGGAGCGAGGACATCGTCGCCGCGGTGAAGGAAGCCACCGGCGGGCGCGGCGCGGACGTCGTCTACGACCCGGTCGGCGGCGACGCGTACGCCAAGTCCGTCAAGTGCGTCGCCTTCGAGGGGCGCATCCTCGTCGTCGGCTTCGCCAGCGGAGTCATCCCCACCCCGGGCCTCAACCACGCCCTGGTGAAGAACTACTCCGTCGTCGGGCTGCACTGGGGCCTCTACAACACCAAGGACCCGGCGGCCATCCGCGCCTGCCACGACGAGCTGACCGCGCTCGCCGAACAGGGCATCGTCAAACCCCTGGTCAGTGAGCGTGTCGCGATGGCCCAAGCGGCCGACGCCGTCCAGCGCGTCGCCGACGGCACCAGCACCGGCCGCATCGTCGTCCTGCCCGGAGGCGCCCGATGAGCCCCGCAGTCGAAGCCGCCGAGGTCCGCCGCCGCACCCGCGAGCTGCTCGTGGCACACCCGCCCGCCACCACCGACCGCACCGACTTCCTGAAGGCACGCTTCGACGCCGGCCTCGCCTGGGTCCACTATCCGGTGGGCCTCGGTGGACTCGACGCGCCCCGCTCCCTCCAGCAGGTCGCCGAGGCCGAACTCGCCGCCGCCGACGCGCCCGACAACGACCCGCGCCGCATCGGCATCGGCCTGGGCATGGCCGCGCCCACCGTCCTCGGCTTCGGCACCGACGAGCAGAAGCGGCGCTTCCTGCGGCCGCTGTGGGTGGGGGAGGAGGTCTGGTGCCAGCTGTTCAGCGAACCCGGCGCCGGATCCGACCTCGCGGCCCTGGCCACCCGGGCCGTCCAGGACGGGACAGGCGACTGGATCGTCGACGGCCAGAAGGTCTGGACGTCCAGCGCCCACCTGGCCCGCTGGGCGATCCTCATCGCCCGCACCGACCCGGACCTGCCCAAGCACCAGGGCATCAGCTACTTCATCTGCGACATGACCGACCCGGGCGTCGAGGTCCGGCCACTGCGCCAGATCACCGGCGAGGCCGAGTTCAACGAGGTCTTCCTCACCGGCGTACGCATCCCCGACAGCCACCGCCTCGGTCCCGTCGGCGAGGGCTGGAAGGTCGCCCAGACCACCCTGATGAACGAGCGCGTCTCCATCGGCGGCTCCCGCATCCCCCGTGAGGGCGGCATGATCGGCCCGGTCTCGCGGACCTGGCGCGAACGCCCCGAACTGCGCACCCCCGACACCCACCAGCGCCTCCTGACCCTCTGGGTGGAGGCCGAGGTCGCCCGGCTGGCCGGCGAGCGGCTGCGCCAGCAGCTCGCCGCCGGACAGCCGGGGCCCGAGGGCTCGGGCATGAAGCTCGCCTTCGCCCGGCTCAACCAGGAGATCAGCGGCCTGGAAGTCGAACTGCTCGGCGACGAGGGTCTGTTGTACGGCGACTGGACCATGAGCCGTCCGGAGTTGGTCGACTTCACCGGGCGGGACGCCGGCTACCGCTACCTGCGCTCCAAGGGCAACTCCATCGAGGGCGGCACCAGCGAGGTCCTGCTGAACATCGTGGCCGAGCGCGTCCTCGGCCTGCCCTCCGAACCCCGCAACGACAAGGCCGTCGCCTGGAAGGACCTGAGCCGATGACCGTGCCCGCCCAGCCCCCCGCCACCCCCGACCTGCTCTACTCGCAGGACGAGGAGGACCTGCGCTCCGCCGTGCGCGCCCTCCTCGCCGACCGGGCCGACGCGCCGACGGTGATCGCCGCGACCGAGTCCGACACGCCGTACGACCCGGAGCTGTGGGCATCGCTCGCCGGCGGCATCGGCGCCGCCGGACTCCTCGTACCGGAGAAGCTCGGCGGCCAGGGCGCGTCCCACCGCGAGGCCGCCGTCGTCCTGGAGGAGCTGGGCCGCAGCGTCGCCCCCGCCCCGTACCTGACCAGCTCCGTCGTGGCGACCGAGACGCTGCTCGCGCTGGGCGGGCAGGACGGCCCGTCCGCCGCGCTCCTGCGCGACCTGGCCTCGGGCGCTCGTACGGCCGTGCTCGCCGTGTCCTTCGCGACTCAGCCCGCCGGGGCGGCGGCACTCGTTCCGCCGGGCGGGACGGTACGCGGCGTCGCCGACGCGGTGGTCGCCGACGTCCTACTGGTGCCGACCCTCGAGGGCCTGTACGCCGTCGAGGCCGCGGACCCCGGTGTCGCCGTGCGGCCCCTCGTCCCGCTCGACCTGACCCGGCCCCTGGCTGCCGTCACCCTGACCGGGGCGGCCGGAACCCTGCTCGCCGACGCGGACACGAGCGCCCGCGCCGTACGGCGCGGACTGCTCGCCGGAGCCGGACTGCTCGCCTCCGAGCAGCTCGGGATCGCCGAGTGGTGCCTTGCCGAGACCGTCCGGTACACCCGCGAACGCCACCAGTTCAACCGTCCCGTGGGGTCGTTCCAGTCGCTCAAGCACCGGATGGCGCAGCTCTGGCTGGAGATCGTCTCGGCCCGCGCCGCCGCCCGCAACGCCGCCGACGCGCTCGCCACCGGCAGCACCGACGCCCCGCTCGCCGTCGCGGTGGCTCAGGTGCACTGCTCGGGCGTCGCGGTCCACGCCGCCGAGGAGTGCGTCCAGCTGCACGGCGGGATCGGGATGACCTGGGAACACCCCGCGCACCTGTACCTGAAGCGGGCGAAGGCCGACTCGATCGCGTGCGGCTCGGCGGGCAGCTATCGTCAGTCCGTCGCGGAGCTGGTGGAGCTGCCGGCGCCGTAGGACCGCCGAGTCGCCCGAAACCGACGGCGACGGCGGCAGGCGCTGGAGGCGGGTTCTGCTCTGGCCTCGGCAGTGCCACGGTCAGATCCGCGGCGCCGAACGACCAGGGGCCCCGCCGGTACCGTACCGAGGGGCCCCAGACGCTACGTCAGGCTCAGCACTTGGTGGCCCACTTGTGGGAGCGGAGCTTGTAGGTGCCGGCCAGGTTGCCCTTCTTGCCCTTGGCAGTGCAGCCCTTGCGGGGCCTTGTAGCTGTTCACCAGCGGGTGAGGGTGTCGATGGCGGCCGTGAAGGAGGAGCAGTCGGAGATCAGTCGGTGGGATCGTGGGGCGTAGGTGCCGGCGAGGTTGCCCATGCTGTTGATGGAGGTGCAGCCGGTGCGCTGGACGGTGCGGCTGCGGTCGGCGTCGGCGGGGCGGAAGTCGAGGCCGCGGAAGTAGGCCACGCCCTTCAGGCGCCGCGCGGCCGCGATGTTGTTGTAGACGGAGCGGACCGGTTGGCTTCCGGCCCACGCGCAGTTCGCCTCGCCCGTCAGCCAGTCGGTGTCTTCGTCCTGCCAATCGCACATCTCGCCGTTGCCGTTGTGTTCGCTGAAGAAGCAGACAGAGTCCTCGGGGCAACGGTGGTAGCCGTAGGCGGCCTGCCCGTCCAGGGCGTTCGGGGCCTTCGAGGCCGCGGGTAGCGCCGCGTACACGGGTGTTCCGTCCTCATGGTTCACGTACGCGTACCCGGCGGCCGTCGTGCACGCTGTCGCCAGGAGAGTGCTCGCGAGAACCCCGGCCAGCACGGGGCGGCGGCGCCGTGAGCCCGCGCGGCGGCGGCGCCTGCGTACCGGACCCGCCCCGCCCGCGGCCTGTTCCACCCGCGGCAGGAGGGCCTCCGTATCGTGTGCGGTGGCCCGCTCCTCGTGGGTGCGGGCCAGGCAGTCGTAGACGATGTCCCGCCAGGGTTCGGGAAGTTCGGGCGACAAGCGCAGCTCCTGCGTGCCCTGCGCGTAGCGGGCCGCCGCGTCGCAGCGGGCATCGGGGGTGGCGCCGGGCAGGGGGTGGGTGCCGGTGAGGACGAGATGGGCCAGGACACCGAAGGCCCAGATGTCGGCGGTGGGCCGGATCAGAGTCCCGCGGGCGCTGGTCTCGGGCCAGAGGAGTTCCGGCGGGGTGTAGTCGCGGGTGGCGAAGGCCGGGGAGTATGCGTGGGTGCCCTCGAGTTCCGCACAGGTGCTGAAGTCAGCGAGGCGGGCCGTGCCGTCCTCCATCAACAGGACGTTCGCCGGCCTGAGGTCGGCGTGAACCCAACCCGCCTGGTGGAGCTGGTGCAGGCCCTCGCAGACCTGGGCGAGGACGAGAGAGCCGGAGGCGGGGCGCGGGGTGCGGTCCAGGACGGTGCTGAGGCAGTCCTCTGCCTGTTCCAGTTCGAGAACGGTGGCACCGTCGAGTTCCGGGTTGTCCGGGTCGTCGACGGTGAGCGTCTCGAGCATACGGATGAGGCGGGGCGCCCGCAGGCGGCTGAGGAGTGCGACCTCCCTCTCGGCCAGGTCGCGCAGATGGTGCACCTGGCGTGGTGTGCGGGTGCCGGTCGCCAGAACTTCAGCGCTGCCCAGGTCGGAAGCCCGTCGGCGGGCGTGAGGATACGGGCCGCGTAGACCGTGGCGAAAGCGCCGGACGCGATCGGCCGCCGGATCTCCCAGCGGCCGACCCGGTAGCCCTTGGGCACGGGGACGACGTGCGACGCCCCCTCGTGTCCCGTCACAGCGCCACCTCGCTGCCGGTGGGGGCTGCGAGAACAATCAGATCGTTTTCGCAGACCAGGTCGAAGCGCAGCGCGAGCGAGGCCAGGGACTCCTTCTTACCGCTGAGGCGCCGGCCCGTCCCGGCGGTGTCCGGTTCGGGACGGAGGCGGAGTTTGACGGCCAGGTAGTCCACGTTCCAGTAGACGGAGGACGGGTTGGCGGCGGGCCAGGTGGGGCGCAGCCGCTCGACAGCTCGTCGACCGTGGGCAGCGGGGCGTGCGGGGCACCCCGCAGCCGGGGCTCGCACAGGGCGGTCAGTACGGCGAAGTAGCGCTTCGTACGGTCCGGGGCGAATGCCGGGGCTGTGGCCGGGCCGTCACCGACGGCGCGGCGCCGGTAGCTGTGGCTCGGTGCCCAGACCTCGAAGCCGAGCAGGTCGTGGGCGGCCGGCAGGACCACTCGGGCGAACTCGAAGGGGATCGGGGAGTCCTGGCGGCCGGGGGCGATCTTGACGTGCTCGCCGGCTCCTTCCGGGTTCTCCACGACGTACGTCTGGCTGCTGCTGTCGTTGCTCAGGATCCGGAACGAGTGGTGTGCGGTGATCGTCCCGGCGGTCCGTGACACACCGGGGTGCGCGATGACGAGGTCGTTTTCCGCCGCCCGCCCGAAGGCGAGGCTCTGCCCCGGGGCGATCCTGAGCTGGCCGGCGGGCCCACTGCAGCCCGGCGGCACCACGATGATGCTGTGCACGGAGTGAAGAGCTTCCCTTGGACCCATGCGCGATGCGTGGGCGTCCATCCGATAGCGGGTAATTGTCGAACTCCGTGGATCATCGCCGGGAGCTCGAGCAGCCCTTGGCCATTGACCGAGGATCGTGCGTTCCTCGTCGGCGCGGCCTTGGGACGACGCGACGCGGTCGAGGAGTGCGGGAGGCAGGGTGGATCCCCCGTTCCGATCGGCGTCGGTGATCAGGTCGCGCCCGGTGGGCTGACGGCCGCGCCGCTTGTTGATCCCCAGGTCCCCCGCGACCTCGGGGACCGGTTCCCCGGTCTCGTCACGACGTGTACCGCCCTCTCACGGAACTCCGCCCGAAGTTCCGACGCTCTCCGCCGTCACGACCGACACCCCTGCTGTCGGCGACCTCACGTCACGAGGGGAATCTCGTCGCAGTGGTGCAGTGGAACACATGCTGTTTAATTGCACACGGTTCGTAATAACAGTCGATCTTGAACAGGGATGTGCAGAGTATGACGGCCCGATCGATACGGGTGGCGGTCGCCGCCACGCTGGTGACCGCCCTGTCCCTGACCTCGGCAGCCTGCTCGAATCCGGACAGCGCCCAGGGCGGATCCGGGCCGGGGTCCACCTCGGCCGTGGTCGGCATCGCCTATGAGCCCGACAGCCTGAGTCCGCTGCTCGGCTACGGCAAGGACGGCAACTCCAAGATCTTCGACGGGCTGCTCACCCTGGACGCGGACATGAAGCTCCGCCCCGCCCTCGCCGCCGAACTCCCCGAGGTCAGCGACGACGGCCTGACGTACACGTACAAGCTGCGCCAGGACGTGAAGTTCAGCGACGGCAAGGCGTTCGGCGCCAAGGACGTCGTCTTCACCTACCGCACCATCCTCGACGAGAAGACCAACAACGCCTCCCGCACCGAGCTGGACGCCGTCGGGGACGTCACGGCGAAGGGCGAGGACACGGTCGTCTTCACCCTCAAGTACCCCTACGCGCCGTTCGCCCAGCGGACCGTCCTGCCCATCGCCCCCGAGCACATCGCGGGCAAGCAGGACGTCAACACCGGGGACTTCACCACCCGCCCCATCGGCACCGGCCCCTACGTCCTCACCAAGTGGTCCAGGGGCGAGAAGCTCAGCTTCACCGCCAACCCTCACTACTGGGGCGGCGAACCGGAGGTGAAGAAGTTCACCATGGCGATCATCAAGGACGACGACGTGCGCGCCACCAGGCTGCGCTCCGGCGACCTCGACGGCGCGATCCTGCCGCCCAATCTCGCCAAGGGCTTCGCGGACGACCGGAGCAAGAAGACGTACGCCGCCACCACGTACGACTACCGCACGGTGACCCTCCCGACCCACAACAAGGTCGCCGGAGACACCGCCGTACGCCGCGCCCTCGATGTGGCGGTCGACCGCGCCACCATGGTCGACGCCATCCTCAACGGCGACGGCAAGCCCGCCTACGGGCCCGTCCCCACCGACAGCGAGTGGTTCGCGCAGGGCACCGAGCGCCCCCATGACCTCGCCGCCGCGAAGAAGATCCTGGACGAGGCCGGATGGAAGCCCGGCAAGGACGGCGTCCGGGTCAAGGACGGCGTGCGTGCCGCCTTCCCGCTCTGGTACCTCACCGGCGACAAGCTCCGCCAGGAGCACGCCCTCGCCTACGCCTCCGACGCCAAGAAAGCCGGCATCGCCATCACCGCCGAGGCCGGTACCTGGGAGGTCATCGAACCCCGGATGAAGCACGACGCCGTGCTCGCGGGCGGCGGCTCGCCCGCCGACCCCGACTTCGACCAGTACACCCTGCTGAAGTCCTCCCTCGCGGGCGACGGCTTCAACAACATGGCCTGGTACGACAACAAGGCTGTCGACGCCGCGATCGAAGCGGGCCGCAGGAGCGGTGACAAGGCCGAGCGCAAGAAGGCGTACGACACCGTCCAGCGTGAACTGGTGAAGAACCCGGGCTACACCTTCCTCACCCACATCGACCACCTCTACGTCGTCGACGACCGCTTCGGCCCCCTCACCACCCAGGTCGAGCCGCACGACCACGGGCTGGCCTCCGGCCCCTGGTGGAACGTCGAGAAGTGGTCGACCGAGGGCGCCGGAGGCTCGAAGAAGTGAGCCACCGCCTCCCCTGGGGGCCGATGGCGCGGATGGCGGGACGGCGGGTCCTGTTCGCCGTCCCCGTCCTCGGCGTCGTCACCTTCGGCGTCTTCGCCGTCGCCGCGGCGTCCCCCTTCGACCCGGTCAAGGCCTACGCGGGCACCGCCGGGCTCACCGCATCGCAGGAGAACCTCGACCAGCTGCGGGCCAACCTCGGCGTCGACCAGCCGCTCGTCGCCCGCTGGTGGGACTGGCTGACCTCCGCGTTCCAGGGCGATCTCGGGGACTCCAGCGTCATGCGCCAGCCGGTCGCCGACGTCATCGCCGAGCGCATGGGCTGGTCCGTCCTGCTCGCCGCCACCGCCTTCCTCGTCGCGATCCTGCTCGGCACCGGCCTCGGCGTCCTCGCCGCCCGCAGGCCCGGCGGCTGGCTCGACCGGTGCGTCAGCTCCGCCGCGTACACCCTGGAAGCCGCCCCCGCCTTCTGGCTCGGACTGCTCGCCATCTGGTTCTTCGCCCTGAAGCTGGACGTCCTCCCGGCCGGCGGGCTCACCGACGCCGCCAGCGACGCCGTCACCTTCGGCCAGGTCGCCTCCCACCTCGTGCTGCCCGCTGCCGTCCTCGGCGTCTCCCAGCTGCCGTGGTTCTTCCTGTACGTACGCCAGGGTGTCGCCGACGCCCTCGCCGAGGACCCGGTCCGCGGCGCCCGCGCCCGGGGCCTGAGCGAGCGCACCGTCCTCCTCGGCCACGCCCTGCGCTCCGGGATGCTGCCGATGCTCACCCTGATCGGCTCCCGCGTCCCCGAACTCATCACCGGCGCGCTGCTCGTCGAGACGGTCTTCAGCTGGCCCGGCATCGCCGCCGCCACCGTCGAGGCCGCCACCTCGGTGGACTTCTCCCTGCTCGCCGCGCTCACCGTGCTCGCCACCGCCGCCGTCCTGCTCGGCAACCTGCTCTCCGACCTCCTCTACGGACTCGCCGACCCCCGGGTGGCCTTCGATGGCTGAGACCACGCTCGCCCTCCCCGGCCGCACCACCCGCCGGGTCCGGATCATCACCTCGGCCACGATCGTCGTCACCGTCGCGCTCGCCGTCCTCGTCGTGCCGCCGCTGGCCCAGCTCGACCAGCAGGCCGTCGACCTGGCCAACAAGCTGGACCCGCCCTCCTGGGCGCACCCGTTCGGCACCGACGACGTCGGCCGCGACCTCCTGCTGCGCTGTGTCTACGGCCTGCGCGTATCACTGCTCGTCGGCCTGGTCGCGGCCCTCACCGCCACCGTCATCGGCACCGCGATCGGCGCGCTCGCCGGGGCGTTCGGCGGCTGGACGGACCGGGTCGTGATGCGCGTCGTGGACGCCCTGTCCTCCATCCCGCATCTGCTGCTCGGCATCTTCATCGTCGCGATGTTCCGGCCCGGCGTCTGGCCGGTGATCATCTCGGTCGCCCTGACGCACTGGATCTCCACCGCCCGGATCGTCCGCTCCGAGGTGCTCTCGCTGCGCTCGCGCCCCTTCATCGACGCGGCCGTCTCCGGCGGCGCCTCCCGCACCCGGGTCATCGTGCGGCACCTGCTGCCCGGCGTGCTCCCGCAGGCCGGTCTGGCGGCGGTGCTGATGGTGCCGCACGCCATGTGGCACGAGTCCGCGCTCTCCTTCCTCGGGCTCGGGCTCCCGGCCCATCAGGCGAGCCTCGGCAACCTCGTCCAGTCCGCGCGCGGTTCGCTGCTCGCCGGGGACTGGTGGCCCACCCTCTTCCCCGGCCTCTTCCTGATCATCCCGACCCTCGCGCTCGCGGGGCTCGCCGGAGCCTGGCGCGACCGGATCAATCCGCGCCGGAAATCGGAGCTGATGCTGTGACCCGCACTCATGAGCCGACCGCTTCGGGAGCCGATGCCCCCGTCCTCGATGCCCAGAACCTGTCCGTCCGCTTCCGGATGCGCGGCGGCCGGGACATCGCCGCCGTCACCGACGCCCGCTTCTCCGTCGCACCGGGGGAGTGCCTGGCCCTGGTCGGCGAGAGCGGCTGCGGCAAGTCCGTCCTGGCCTCCGCCCTGCTCGGACTGCTGCCCGCCAACGCGGCGACCACCGGCAGCGCTGTGCTCGGCGGGGACACGGACCTGCTCACCGCCGACGAGCGCACCCTCGCCCGCACGGTACGGGGACGGCGCATCGGCCTCGTACCGCAGAGTCCTGCCGCCCACCTCACCCCCGTGCGCACCGTCCGGGCCCAGCTGGAGGAGAGCCTGCGCGAGCTGACCGGGGTGCGGGGGAGCGACCTGCGCAAGGCCGCCGTGGTGGCGGCGGCCCGCGCCTCGTTCCCCGACGGCCACCTCGACCGCTACCCGCACGAGCTCTCCGGCGGCCTCGCCCAGCGCGCCGCGACCGCCCTCGCCCTGATCGGCGACGCCCTGCTGCTGCTTGCCGACGAACCGACCACCGGACTCGACCGGGACCTCGTCGAGCGGACGGTGGACGAACTGCGCCGCCATACCGACGAGGGCCGGGCGCTGCTGATCATCACCCACGACCTGGCCGCAGCCGAACGCATCGCCGACCGGGTCGCCGTCATGTACGCCGGCCGGATCGTCGAGATCGCCGACGCCGCCCCCTTCTTCGGCGCACCCGGCCCCCGCCACCCGTACGCCAAGGGTCTGCTGGACGCCCTGCCCGAGCGGGACTTCGCCCCGATCCCCGGCATGCCGCCGGAGCTGGGGGCGCTGCCCGACGGCTGTGCCTTCGCCGCCCGTTGCGCGTCCGCCGATGCCCGCTGCACCGGCGAGCAGCCGGCCTTCGAGGCGGACCTGGCCTGCCACCACGCGCTGACGGGCCGGACGCACCCCCTCAAGGAGGCCGCCGATGCTTGAGCTGACCCGGATCACCGCCGGATACGACCGCCGCGACCCCGTCGTCCGCGATGTCTCCCTGCACGTCGCGGCGGGCGAGGCAGTCGGGCTGCTGGGCCCCAGCGGCTGCGGCAAGTCCACCCTGGCCAAGGTCGCCGCCCTCCTGCACCGCCCGGACGCCGGAACCATGACCCTGGACGGCACGGTGATACGGGGCTGGCGGCACCGGGCCCCGCGCGAGCAGCGCACGGCCGTCGGCGTCGTCTTCCAGCAGCCCCGGCTCTCCGCCGACCCCCGGCTCGGCCTGCGGGAACTGATCGCCCAGCCGCTGCGGTCCACCGGACGCCGCCGGGACGTCCCCGGGCGGGTGGCGGAACTGGCCGCGCTGGTCGGCCTCTCCGCGGAGCTGCTGGAGCGCCGCCCGCACGCGGTGAGCGACGGCCAGCTCCAGCGGGCCTGCCTGGCACGGGCCCTGGTGCTGGAGCCCCGGCTGCTGATCTGCGACGAGATGACCGCGATGCTCGACGCGTCCACGACGGCGGCTCTGGTCGCCGTGGTCGAGCGCTACCGCTCCGAGTCCGGTGCGGCCCTGCTGGCCGTCGGCCACGACCGGGTGCTGCTGGAGCGCTGGTGCGACCGTACGGTCCGCTGGGGCGAGCGGGCCGCCGGAAGCGAGCCCGTCGCGGCCGGCTGAGCACCTTCCGCGCACGGGGGCTGCGAACAGCTAGGGGGAAGGGCCGGCCGCACGGGGAAGGGCCGACAGACAGGGAACGGCGGGCAGCCCGGGGATCGGCGAACAACGGGTGCGGCCCGGCCTGCCGACGGCGACGGTCCGGCCAACGCTTGGCAGGTACCTGACCGACGGCAGGATCCGCCCCCATACTCGACGCGACCGTCCACCCCACCCGTCCACCGCCCAGGGAGTCCCCGTGGCCCACCCCACCCGTCGCCGCGCGCTCACGGTCGCTTTGGCCACCGCCGCCGCGGGCGTCGCCGTCCCCACCGCGACGGCGGTCGCCGCACCCGCCCGCCCGCGCGGCCCGCGTCCCTTACGTCACGCCCACGCGCACAACGACTACCTGCACCCCAGGCCGCTGCACGACGCGCTCGCACATGGTTTCACCAGCGTCGAGGCGGATGTCTTCCTCGTCGGCGGGGAGCTGCTCGTCGCCCATGAGCCCGCCACTCTCGACCCGACCCGCACCCTCGCCTCGCTCTACCTGGACCCGCTCGCCGCCCTGGTCCGCGCGGGGCGCGGCGGCGTCCACCCGCGCCACGGTGCCCCGCTGCAACTCCTCATCGACATCAAGGCCGACGGCGTCGCCGCCTACCGGGAACTGGACCGGCAGCTGCGCCGCCACCACCGGATCCTCACCCGCTACAGCCACGGTCGCGTCCGCCCCGGCGCGGTCACCCCGGTGATCTCCGGCGACCGCGCCGCCCGCGTCCCCATGGAGGCGCAGCGCACCCGGTACGCGTTCTACGACGGCCGCCTCGACGACCTCGGCGCCGCGGCTCCCGCCTCGTTCGCCCCACTCGTCAGCGCCAACTGGACCCACAACTTCGGCTGGCTCGGCGCGGGCCCCTTCCCCCGGGCGGAGCGCGACCGGCTCCGCGCCCTCACCGCCGCCGCCCACCGCGAGGGCCGCCGCATCCGCTTCTGGGCCACGCCCGACCTGCCAGGACCCGAACGTGAAGCCGTCTGGTCCGAACTGCTCGCCGCCGGGGTCGACCACCTCAACACCGACGACCTGGCCGGACTCGAACGGTTTCTCCGTGCTCGCGGGAACGGCGCCCCGACCCCGTAACACTCCCCGGGCCGGAAGTACCCGTTCGGCGGACACGCCAGTGCGCCGAACAGCTCCTCCGCTGCGCCACACTGGCGGCCGAATGCCGCAAATCCGGCGCGGCGGAGGAGGTTGGCCATGGCTATTTCGATCTCACTGGTGCTGCTTCTGCTGATCCTGGCAGTGATCTTCCTGCGCAACGGCGGGCTGAAGGTCTCCCACGCACTGGTCTGTGCCTTGCTGGGCTTCTTCCTGGCCGGTACCAGCATGGCGCCGACCATCCACGACGGCGTCGGGGCCACCGCCGACCTGGTCAGCGGCCTCCACC
>NZ_NEUE01000067.1 GCF_002910905.1 Streptomyces sp. SM11
CCCCCGTCCGTCGTGCAGCCGCCCACCGGGGCCCCGCTCGACGCCTGGCTGCGCACAGCCCGCCCGCCCCAGGAACCGGGCGTCTGGCGGTACGGGTACACCCCGCCCCCGCCCGAGGCGTCCGAGCGCGTGTCCGACCGGTCGCTGCTGGTCGGCGCCCTGATCTCGCTGCTCTCCGCGCTGCTGCTGTGGTCGCTGTGGCGCAACGGCTACCTCCCCTACCGCCTCGTCCCGCTGAAGCTCTTCACCCCGGGGGAGTGGTGGAACCCGGGAACGTCCGGCGGCCCGCGCACCATCGAGGGCAGCGACGCCCTCACGGTGTACGAGGCGATCCTGTTCGGGCTGCTGGCCTACGGCTGCGGCCGGATCGGCAACTGGTCCGAGCTGTTCCGCCGCCATGTCGCGGACCGGGGGCAGCCCTTCCTCGCCCTCGCGACAGCCGGCGCGGCGGGCCTGGCCCAGCTGCTCGTCTGGAAGGAGACGCTTCCGGTCGTCCGCCCGGTCCTGGTCCTGGTCGCCTCCGTCGCGGGCGGCGAGATCTACCAGAGCCAGACCGTCGTCAACGTGATCTACGCGCTGATCGCCGCCGCCGTCCTCTGGCCCTTCGCCCGGCTCGGCCGCTGGCGCGAACTGATCGCCGCCCGCCGGGGGAGCGGCGCCCCGGCGCCGGACGTCGGCACGGCCCCCGCCACCACGACCTCCGCCGACCAGTGGCCCGAGCTGCGCGCCGCGGGCTGGACCGACGCCGCGGACACCCTCACCGCCGAGGTCCGCACCGGCCGGATGAACGACGTGGACGTGGCCCGGCTGCGCCACGCTTGGACGCTCGCCACCCGGCGGCCCGACCGGCTCGCCCCCTTCGCGGAGGCCGTACTGCGGACCGGGGGCGCCGCCGCCCTGCACCCCTCCGGCCACCGCGACCTGCCCCGGCGCACCGCCCGCCACGACGTGCTCACCGGCCAGGTCAGGATCGGCCGGTGCGCGGACGACCCGCACAACCCCTACGTCCGCCGGGGCACGGGCCTCGCCCTGGAACCCGCGCTGCTGGGCACCTCACTGCTCGCGGTCGGACCGCCCGGCGCGGGGAAGTCCGCCCGGCTGGTCCGGCCGGTCGTCGAGGCCCTCGCGCTGCGCGCGCTGGCCGGACAGGCCGCGGTCCTCGCCGTCGGCGGGGCGGGCGCGCCGCTCGGGCCGGACGACGCCTTCGACGTCGTCGTCCGCATCGGCCACCCCGGCTCCGCCCACGACATCGACCTGTACGGCGGCACCACCGACCCCGACGAGGCGGCAGCCGTCCTCGCCGAAGGGCTCGTCGGCGATGTCGGCAGCCTCGACAGCCGCCGCGCCGCCACCGTCCTCGCCCAGCTGCTCGGCCCGTACCACGCCGCCCACGGGCACTTCCCCTCCGTGCCCGAACTGCGCGAACTCCTCGACGGCATGCCGGCCGCACTCGCCGGGCTCCGCTCCTGTCTCGAAGCCGCCGGCCACCACACGATGCTCCGCGAGCTGGACGCCCGGTCCCGGCAGGCGGGCGGCCCCGGCGACCCCGCACCGGCCCTCGCCGACCGGGTCGCCCTGCTCGACCGGCCGGCGTTCACCGGGTTCTTCGCCACCGGCCCGGACGCCCGCCCGTTCTCGCTGCGCGCGCTCGGCCAGCACCCGCTGCGGGTCCGTGTCGACCTGCCGGAGCGCGGCCACGCGGAGGCGTCCCGGCTGCTCACCCGGCTGCTCCTCGCCCAGTTCACCGCGATCACCGCCGCCCGCACCGACACCACCCTCTTCGCCTGCCTCGTCCTGGACGACGCCACCCACGCCGTGACCGCCGAGACCGTCCGCGGCATCCGCCGGCTGCGCTCGGTCAACGCCGGGGCGGTGCTCGCCCTGCGGACCGTCGACGACGTCCCCGAAGCCCTGCACACCCCGCTGCTCGGCGCGGTCGGCTGCACGGCGGCCTTCTCCGGCATCACCACCTGGGACGGCAAGCGTTTCGCCGAGGCCTGGGGCAAGGAATGGGTCGAGACCCGCGAGGTCGCCCAGCACACCGTCTTCGCCGACCAGCCGTTCACCCGCGCCCTGCACGCCCTGCGCAAACTCGTCACCGGCAAGGCCGTGACCACGGACGCGGTGACCGTACGGCAGGTCGAGCGGGAGCGCTGGTCGGCCTCGGAGCTGGCGTACGCCGTCCCGGCGGGCCACGCGGTCATCCGGTTGGCCACCGTCCAGGGCGAACACGCACCCCCTCTCCTCGTCCACCTCGACGGCTGAGCCACCTACCGGGAAGTAAGACCCACCGGCGATTGGGGGGCGGCGTCGCTGGGCCGGGCACGCACTCCCCCAAGCTCTCGGCAGCTCTCGGCTTCGCTCGAGCAGGGGAGGCCCCATCCGCGTTGACTCGATCCTCCGCCTTGCAGCTGCACGCACCCAGCCCCGCTCCTTCTCCCACCCCACCAATTGCCGGTGGGTCTAGCGCGACGGTCGGCCGGGAGCGGTCACCGGCACCCTGCCGCCCTGGCAGAATCGGAGGAAGCCGTTCATACGGGACGGCGAAATCGGTGCCATCGACCAGGCCGGCGACCCGGCCCTCCGCTCGCTGGCGCCGCGACCTCGTCCCCGACCTTGAGGGTTCCCGGCCCATGCCCCCCACGCTCGCCTCGCTCGTCCAGCACTCGGCACTCAAGCTCACCGTGCGTGCGGGCGTGGCCCGGCTCGACACGCCCGTGCGCTGGGCCCACGCCAGCGAGCTCGCCGACCCCGTCCCGTACATGGACGGCGGTGAACTCCTCCTCGTGACCGCCACCAACCTCGACGCCGAGAACGCCGAGGCCATGCGGCGGTACGTGCGGCGGCTGGCCGGAGCCGGGGTCGCCGGGGTCGGATTCGGGGTCGGCGTGAACTACGAGGACATCCCGGCGGCCCTCGTGGACGCCGCCGAGGAGGCCGGGCTGCCGCTCCTCGAAGTCCCCCGCCGCACCCCGTTCCTCGCCATCAGCAAGGCCGTCTCCGCCGCCATCGCCGCCGACCAGTACCGCGCGGTCACCGCCGGCTTCGAGGCCCAGCGCGAGCTGACCAGGGCCGCGCTCGCCGGGGACGGGCCCGCCGGTCTCCTCGCCCGGCTCGCCGCCCACATCGACGGCTGGGCCGCCCTGTACGACACCTCCGGCGCGGTCCTCGCCGCCGCCCCCGACTGGGCCGCCCG
>NZ_NEUE01000068.1 GCF_002910905.1 Streptomyces sp. SM11
CCCACGCGCCGGCTCCGCGCGCGGCTATCCGCGACGGCGCGCCACCTCGTACATCACGATGCCCGCCGCGACACCGGCGTTGAGCGACTCCGCGCCGCCGGGCATGGAGATCCGCACCCGGTAGTCGCAGGTCTCGCCGACGAGTCGGCCGAGGCCCTTGCCCTCGCTGCCGATGACGATGACGACCGGCCCGCCCAACTGCTCCAGGTCCTCCACCGTGTGCTCGCCGTCGGCGGCCAGGCCGACGACCGTGAGGCCCGCCTTCTGGTAGCCCTCCAGCGCGCGGGTGAGGTTGGTGACCCGGGAGACGGGCGTGCGGGCCGCCGTGCCGGCGGAGGACTTCCACGCACCGGCGGTCATCCCGGCCGCGCGGCGCTCGGGAACGACCACGCCGTGGCCGCCGAACGCGGAGACCGAGCGGACGATCGCGCCGAGGTTGCGCGGGTCGGTCACGCCGTCGAGGGCGACGATCAGCGGGTCCTCGTTGTTGTCGTACGCGGCGGCGGTGAGGTCCTCCGGGTGCGCGTACTCGTACGGCGGGACCTGGAGGACGAGGCCCTGGTGGTTCAGGCCGTTCGTCATCCGGTCCAGCTCGGGACGCGGGGCCTCCATCAGGTTGATGTTGCCGCGCTCGCTCGCGAGCTTGAGGGCGTCGCGGACGCGCTCGTCGTTGTCGATGTACTGCTGGACGTACAGGGTGACGGCGGGCACGCCGTCACGCAGGGCCTCGTAGACCGGGTTGCGGCCGACGACCATCTCCGAGGTGCCCTTCACGCCGCCGCGCCGGGGGGCGGGACGGCGGGCCGCGGCCTGCTTGGCCTGGGCGTTGGCGACCCGGTTCTTCTTGTGTCCCTTGCGGGCGGAGGCGGGCGGCGTCGGTCCCTTGCCTTCGAGACCACGGCGTCGCTGGCCACCGCTGCCGACCTGCATGCCCTTCTTGTTGGACGTGCGGCGGTTCCTGCGTTGGCTGTTCCCGGCCATGATCTACCTGTTTCGTTGCTTTCAGACGTACGTATAAGGAAAGTGTGCCGCCCGGATCGCCGGACGGCACAATCTCACTGCTCGGAGCGGGTGCTCAGCGCGGTCCCAGCGTCCACCGGGGGCCGGTGGGGCTGTCCTCGATGACGAGGCCGGACCGGCCCAGCTGGTCGCGGATGGCGTCGGCGGCGGCCCAGTCCTTGCGGTCACGGGCCGACTGCCGCTGGTCGAGGACGAGGCCGACGAGGGTGTCGACGACGCCGTGCAGCTCCTCGCCCCGGTCGCTCTCGCCCGCCCAGTGCGGGTCGAGCGGGTCCAGGCCGAGGACGCCGAGCATGGCCCGGACCTCGGCGAGGCGGGCGGCGGCGGCTTCCTTGTCGTCGTCGGCGAGCGCGCTGTTGCCCTGGCGGACGGTGGTGTGGATGATCGCGAGGGCCCCGGGGACGCCGAGGTCCTCGTCCATCGCCTCGGCGAAGGCGGGCGGCACCTCGGCGGCGGGAGGAACGGTCTCCCCGGCCTTCTCGGTGGCGCGCTGGACGAAGCCCTCGATCCGTGCGAACGCGGACTCGGCCTCGCGCAGGGCCTCCTCGCTGTACTCGATCATCGACCGGTAGTGCGGGGTACCGAGGTAGTAGCGCAGGACGATCGGGCGCCAGTGCTTGACCATCTCGCTGACGAGGACGGAGTTGCCCAGCGACTTCGACATCTTCTCGCCGGACATGGTGACCCAGGCGTTGTGCACCCAGTAGTTCGCGAACGCGTCGCCGTACGCCTTGGCCTGGGCGATCTCGTTCTCGTGGTGCGGGAAGATCAGGTCGAGGCCGCCGCCGTGGATGTCGAACGCGGAGCCCAGGTACTTGTGGGCCATCGCGGAGCACTCCAGGTGCCAGCCGGGCCGGCCGCGGCCCCAGGGGCTCTCCCAGCTGGGCTCGCCCGGCTTCATGGCCTTCCACATGGCGAAGTCGCGCTGGTCGCGCTTACCGGTCTCACCGTCGCCGGAGGGCTGGCGCAGATCGTCCAGCTCCTGGTTGGAGAGCTCCAGGTAGCCGGGCAGGGAGCGCACGTCGAAGTAGACGTTGCCGTCGGCCTCGTACGCGTGACCTCGCTCGATCAGCCCGCGCATCATCTCGATCATCTCGGGGATGTGGCCGGTGGCGCGGGGCTCGTAGGTGGGCGGCAGGCAGCCGAGCACGTCGTAGCCGTCGTTGAACGCACGCTCGTTCTCGTAGCCGATCGACCACCACGGGCGGCCCTGTTCGGCGGACTTCGCGATGATCTTGTCGTCGATGTCGGTGACGTTCCGGATGAACGTGACGTCGTAGCCGCGGTACGTGAACCAGCGGCGCATGATGTCGAAGTTCAGGCCCGAGCGGATGTGGCCGATGTGCGGTGCCGCCTGGACAGTGGCGCCACAGAGGTAGATCGAGACACAGCCCGCTGTGAGCGGGACGAAGTCACGGATCTGCCGGGCGTTGGTGTCGTGCAGGCGAAGAGTCACGCCTCAAGGGTAGTAGGCCCGCACCAGTGCCCCGCGACCCTTGGGGATCGCGGGGACAACTTTCTGGTACCGGGATGGTCCGAACCGGCCGCCGGAGGCCACGGAGAACGTTCTCCCACCCTCTGCGCGGGGCTCCGGGGCTCTACAGGCTGCCGACGACCTTGCGCGGGGAAATGCGGACGACCACGCGGGGGTCGTCGGCGCCGGAGTTCGGGTTGAACTCCGCGTACGGCTTGCCGGTGTACTTCACCGAGAGCTCGTCGATCAGTTCCTGCCCGCCGTCCGTCGTCAGCGTCGCCTCGCCGCGGATCTCGGCGTAGCTGTACGGGGCGTCGAAGGGCTGGACGACCACGGTGACGCGCGGGTCGCGGCGGAGGTTCTTCTCCTTGCGGCGGCCGACGGTGGTGGAGATCAGGACATCGTCGCCGTCGCGCTTGACCCAGACCGGGGAGACCTGGGGGCTGCCGTCGGGCTGGATGGTGGCGATGTTGACGAACACGGGGCTGTCGAGCAGGTTCTTGAGCTCGGCGGAGAGTGCGGCGGTCATGCGTACGTCCTCCTGAATGCCTGCGGGGCGGCCGGTCCGATGCTTCTACCCCGTAACGGCACCCGCCCCCGCTTCCTTCCCGCCGCGTCCCGCCGGAAGAGTGAACGCCAGTGCCGCCCCGGCCAGCGGGACCGCCGCGAGCACCGCCCACCGCACGGGCGCCGGCGCGTCGAGCGGCGCGCCGGTCGCCGCGCTCCCCCCGAGGACGGCGATCCCGGACACGGAGGACAGCGCGCCGGTGGCCAGTCCGAGCTGCCGGTCCTCGACCAGGTCCGGCACCAGGCCCCGGGCGGCGGGGACCAGCAGCATCTGCCCCAGGGTCAGCAGGACGACG
>NZ_NEUE01000069.1 GCF_002910905.1 Streptomyces sp. SM11
CCGCCGAGCGGGTCGCCGCCGAGGCCGCCGAGGCGCTGGACGCCGCCCAGGAGGAGGCCACGCGCCGCCGCCGGGAGGCCGAGGAGATCCTCGGTGCGGCCCGGACCGAGGCGGAGCAGGAGCGCGAGCGGGCCCGCGAGCAGAGCGAGGAGCTGCTCGCCTCCGCCCGTAAGCGGGTCGAGGACGCGGAGGCCGAGGCGCACCGGCTCGTCGAGGAGGCGGACGCCCGGGCGGCCGAGCTGGTCGCGGCCGCCGAGCAGACCGCCCAGCAGGTACGGGACTCCGTCGCGGGGCTCCAGGAGCAGGCCGAGGAGGAGATCTCCGGGCTGCGCTCGACGGCGGAGCATGTCGCGGAGCGCACCCGCACCGAGGCGCAGGAGGAGGCGGACCGGGTCCGCGCCGACGCGCACGCGGAGCGGGAGCGCGCCTCCGAGGACGCGGTCCGGCTGCGCAACGAGGCGAACGAGCAGGCGGACCGTCTACGGCGGGAGGCCCACGAGGAGACCGAGGCCGCCAAGGCGCTGGCCGAGCGGACGGTCTCCGAGGCGATCAGCGAGTCGGAGCGGCTGCGCGCGGACACCTCCGAGTACAGCCAGCGGATGCGCACCGAGGCGTCCGACGCCCTGGCGTCGGCGGAGCAGGACGCGTCGAAGGCCCGCGCCGAGGCCCGGCAGGACGCCAACCGGATCCGTTCGGAGGCGGCGGCCCAGTCGGACCTGCTGATCGGCGAGTCGACCACCGAGAGCGAGCGCATCCGCGACGAGGCGGCCCAGGCCTCCGAGCAGCTCGTCGTCGAGGCCACCACGGAGGCGAACCGCCGCCGGGCCGAATCCACCGAGCGGGCCGACCGGATGCTGGCCGAGGCGACCGCCGAGTCCGAGCGGCTGCGCGCGGAGGCGGCCGAGCGGCTCGGCTCCGCGCAGGAGCACGCGGCCCGCACCCGTGAGGAGGCCGAACGGCTGCGCGCGGATGCGGAGTCGGCGGCGGAGGAGCTGCGCTCGGAGGCCCGCCAGGAGGCGGACCGGGTGCTGGACGAAGCGCGCGAGGCGGCGGCGAAACGCCGGGCGGACGCGGCCGAGCAGGCGGACCAGCTCATCAACAAGGCGCGGGAAGAGGCGCTTCGTACGGCCACCGAGGCCGAGGGGCAGTCCGACACGATGGTCGGCGCGGCCCGCAAGGAGGCGGTGCGCATCACCTCCGAGGCGACCGTCGAGGGCAACACCCTGGTGGAGCGCGCCCGTGCCGACGCCGACGAGCTGCTGGTCGGCGCCCGGCGCGACGCGACCGCGATCCGGGAGCGGGCCGAGGAGCTGCGGGCCCGGCTGGAGAGCGAGATCGAGGAGCTGCACGAGCGGGCCCGCCGGGAGACGTCCGAGCAGATGAAGACCGCCGGCGAGCGCGTCGACAACCTGATGAAGGCGGCGACCGAGCAGCGCGACGAGGCCGAGGCGAAGGCCAAGGAGCTGATGGCGGAGGCAAATTCGGAGGCGAGCAAGGTCCGTATCGCAGCGGTGAAACGGGCCGAGTCGCTGCTGAAGGAGGCCGAGACCAAGAAGGCCGGACTGATCCGCGAGGCGGAGAAGCTGCATGCCGACGCCGAGGCCGAGGCGAAGCGGACGGTCGACGAGGGCAAGCGCGAGCTGGACGTTCTGGTGCGCAGGCGCGAGGACATCAATGCTGAGATCTCCCGTGTCCAGGACGTGCTGGAGGCGTTGGAGTCTTTCGAGACTCCGACCGGGGGCGGGAAACCGGCCGGAGGTTCCGCGGGAGGCGTCAAGGCTCCGGCGACGGCGGGCACTCGATCGGGGGGCAAGTCGTCCGAGCGGTAGCCGGTCCGCGGTGTGCCGTGCTTCGTCATGGATTTAACCCTCTCGGTGGCAAGTACTCCGGGGGTCAGCCACTCAAAAGGGGTGTCATTCTCCAGATCAAACCGGCATCTGCACGTTGACACGCCGCCATGGCCCCTAGGATTCCCCTATCACCTCACCGGTCTCATTCGACAGGAACCTCATGAGTGACCCTTCCTCCCCCTTCGGCTTCGAGCACGTGCGACGTGGCTACGACCGCGGTCAGGTGGACGACCGCATCGCCAAGCTCATCGCCGACCGTGACAGTGCCCTGGCCCGAATCACCTCTCTGGAAAAGCGCATCGAGGAGCTGCACCTCGAAACGCAGAACGCCCAGGCCCAGGTAAACGACGCCGAGCCGTCGTACGCCGGTCTCGGCGCCCGTGTCGAGAAGATTCTCCGCCTCGCCGAGGAGGAGGCCAAGGACCTGCGCGAGGAGGCCCGCCGCGCGGCCGAACAGCACCGTGAGCTCGCCGAGTCGGCGGCCCAGCAGGTGCGCAACGACGCCGAGTCGTTCGCCGCCGAGCGCAAGGCGAAGGCCGAGGACGAGGGCGTCCGCATCGTCGAGAAGGCGCAGGGCGAGGCGAACACACTGCGCACCGACGCCCAGAAGGACGCCCAGCAGAAGCGCGAGGAGGCCGACGCCCTCTTCGAGGAGACCCGCGCCAAGGCCGCCCAGGCCGCGGCCGACTTCGAGACCAACCTCGCCAAGCGCCGCGAGCAGTCGGAGCGCGACCTCGCGTCCCGCCAGGCCAAGGCCGAGAAGCGTCTCGCCGAGATCGAGCACCGCGCCGAGCAGCTCCGCCTGGAGGCCGAGAAGCTCCGCACGGACGCCGAGCGCCGGGCCCGTCAGACGGTGGAGACCGCCCAGCGCCAGGCCGAGGACATCGTCGCCGACGCCAATGCCAAGGCCGACCGGATCCGCAGCGAATCGGAGCGCGAGCTGGCGGCGCTCACCAACCGCCGCGACTCGATCAACGCGCAGCTGACCAACGTCCGCGAGATGCTGGCGACGCTGACCGGCGCCGCCGTGGCCGCCGCCGGTTCCCCGGTGGAGGACGAACCCGCCACCCGCGGTGTCCCGGCCCAGCAGAGCCGCTGACCCCCGGCTCGCGCAGGATTGTTCACCCCCGTGTGCGCCCGGTTCCACCATTTGTGGTGGCGCCGGGCGCTCAGGCGCTCTAGCGTGTGCGCATGATCGAGCTCGAAGGACTCACCAAACGATTCGGCAGCAAGGTCGCCGTCGATCATTTGTCGTTTCAGGTCAGACCGGGCATCGTGACCGGCTTTCTCGGCCCGAACGGGGCGGGCAAGTCCACCACGATGCGGATGATGCTCGACCTCGACCACGCGACGAGCGGCACGGTACGCATCGACGGCAAGCACTACCACGAACTTCAGGAGCCGCTGAAGCACATCGGGGCGCTCCTTGACGCCAAGGCGATGCACGGCGGCCGCAGCGCGTACAACAACCTGCTGTGCCTGGCACAGAGCAACCGCATCCCGGGCAGCCGGGTCGACGAGGTGCTCGACATGGTCGGCCTGAGCGCGGTGGCGAAGAAGAAGTCCAAGGGGTTCTCCCTCGGCATGGGCCAGCGGCTCGGCATCGCGTCCGCGCTGCTGGGCGATCCCGAGATCCTGATGTTCGACGAGCCGGTCAACGGACTGGACCCCGAGGGCATCCACTGGATCCGCAATCTGATGAAAGCGCTCGCCTCGGAGGGCCGGACGATCTTCGTCTCGTCCCACCTGATGAGCGAGATGGCACTGACCGCCGACCACTTGATCGTGATCGGCCAGGGCAAGCTGCTCGCCGACACGTCGATGGCGGATTTCATCCACGAGAATTCCCGCAGTTACACGCGGCTGCGCTCGCCGCAGCAGGAGCGGCTGCGCGACGTGCTGCACCAGGAGGGCTTCACCGTTGTCGAGACGGCGGGCGGCGTCCTGGAGATCGACGGTGCGACCACCGAGGAGCTGGGTGAACTGGCGGCCCGGCACCAGTTGGTGCTGCACGAGCTGAGTTCCCAGCGGGCCTCCCTGGAGGAAGCGTTCATGCAGATGACCGCCGGTTCGGTGGAGTACCACGCCCATTCGGAACGGGACCCCGCCGCCGAACCACCCGCGGTGGGCGCGGGCTGGGACGAGGGCTGGAAGAAGCCGGGCACCACCGACAACGAGGGGGAGTGACGACGATGGCATCGGTACCCGCGGTTCTCACCTCGGAATGGACCAAGATCCGGTCGGTCTCCTCGACCACCTGGACCCTCATCTCCGCTTTCGTCGTCACGGTCGTGATGAGCGCGGCGCTGAGCGCCCTGCTGAACGCCACGTTCGACGACCTCTCCGAGGCCGAGCAGGCCACGTTCGACCCGACCTTGGTCAGCTTCTCCGGGACCCTTCTCGGCCAGCTCGCGATGGTCGTGTTCGGGGTGCTCGTGGTCGGCACGGAGTACAGCTCCGGCATGATCCGCACCTCACTGGCGGCGGTGCCCCAGCGTGCGACGTTCCTCCTGAGCAAGATCACGGTGGCCGGTGTGCTGGCCCTCGCCGTGGGGCTGCTCACCAGCTTCGTCTCGTTCTTCCTGAGCCAGGCCATGCTCGGCGACCGGGGCACCGGCATCGGCGCGGAGAACGTACTGCGCGCGGTCGTCGGCGGCGGGCTCTACATGGGGCTGATCGCGATCTTCTCCATGGGGGTGGCGGCGATGCTGCGCAGCTCCATGCTGTCGCTCGGCATCCTGGTGCCGTTCTTCTTCCTGATCTCGCAGATCCTGACCGCCGTGCCGGGGGCCAAGGACGTCGCCCAGTACTTCCCCGACCAGGCCGGGGCGAAGATCATGCAGGTCGTCCCGGGGGCGATGAACAGCGATCCGGCCCCGTACGGGCCATGGGCGGGGCTCGGGATCATGGTGCTCTGGGTGCTGGCGGCGGTGCTCGGCGGCTTCCTGGTCCTGAAGAAGCGGGACGCGTGAGGGGTGTCCCGGCACGTGTCCTGATACGGGTGACGGCCCGGTAGCGGGCTGTGCGCAACTTGGCCGGAACCGTCCGTGCCTGGTTATCCTCCTAACTCTTACGGGGGTACGCGGCCGGGTGGCCCGAGCCCCGAACGACAGAGTGAGTCGATGGGGCTGGAGAATGATCGAGGCAGTCGGCCTGACCAAGCGCTACGGCGCGAAGACGGCCGTGGACGACCTTTCCTTCCAGGTGCGGCCAGGGGCCGTCACCGGCTTCCTCGGTCCCAACGGGTCGGGGAAGTCCACGACCATGCGCATGATCCTCGGCCTGGACCGCCCCACGTCCGGTCATGTCACCATCGGCGGCCACCCCTACCGCAGCCTGCCGAACGCACCGCGCCAGGTGGGCGCGCTGCTGGACGCCAAGGGCGTGCACGGCGGGCGCACCGCCCGTAACCATCTGCTGTCCCTGGCCCAGCTGGCCGGCATCCCGGCGGCCCGGGTGGACGAGGTGCTGGGCGTCGTCGGCCTCCAGGACGTCGCCAGGCAGCGCTCCAGGGGCTTCTCGCTCGGGATGGGGCAGCGGCTCGGGATCGCGGCGGCGCTGCTCGGCGATCCGCAGGTGCTGCTGTTCGACGAGCCGGTCAACGGCCTCGACCCGGAGGGCATCCACTGGGTCCGCAATCTGATGAAGATGCTGGCCGCCGAGGGGCGCACGGTCTTCGTCTCCTCCCACCTGATGAGCGAGATGGCCCTCACGGCCGACCATCTGATCGTGATCGGGCGCGGCCGGCTGCTCTCCGACATGAGCGTCACGGACTTCATCTCCGCCAACTCCGCCGACTTCGCCCGGGTCCGGGTGCCGGACAACGGCCCCGAGGAGCGGGAGAAACTGACGGCCTCGCTCATCGAGGCGGGCGGCCGGGTCATGTCGGAGCCGGGCGGGGCGCTGCGGGTCACCGGACTGCCGCTGCCGAGGATCAGCGACCTGGCCCACGGGTGCGACGTACGGCTCTGGGAGCTCTCGCCGCACCAGGCCTCCCTGGAGGAGGCGTACATGCGGCTGACGCAGGGCCTGGTGGACTACCGCTCGACGGACGACGCCAAGGCGGGCCTGGTGGAGCCGCCTCCCGAGGACGCGTACGGGAACCTCCTCGACGTCGGCGACCTGGCGCCCCCCGAGCCGGTGGAGGTGCCGCAGGACGGCTGGTACGCCCCGCCGCCGCCCGTTCCGGGCCAGGTCCCCGGGCGCGGCTACGGGCCCGCCGACGAGCCCTCTTCCGCCACCCCGGCCGAAGAGCAGACCAGCAAGGACCTCCGATGACGACGCCGGCCACCCCGCGGGCCCACCAGCAGGTGCCGGACGCCGGCCCGCCGGTCTCCTACGAGTCGCCGATCCCGATCCGGCCCGCCACGCTCGGCGACGCGGTCGCCTCGGAGTGGACCAAGATCCGTTCCGTACGCGCCACGCTCTGGACACTCGGCGTGATGATCGTGCTGATGCTGACGATCGGGATCGTCGCCGCGCTGCTGGTCGCGGCGGAGGGCGGCAGCATCGCGGACGAGCCGGTCCTGGGCCTCGGCTTCTTCGGGGTGCTGCTCGGATCGATCTGTGTGATCACGCTCGGTGTGCTGACCATCGGCTCCGAGTACAGCACCGGCATGATCCGTACGACGCTGACGGCCTGCCCGGGCCGGGGCCGGGTGCTCATGGCGAAGTCGATCGTCTTCTCCTCGCTGGTCTTCGTCGTCACGACGGTGACCGCCACGGTGGTGGCGGGGCTCCAGAGCCTGATCCTGGACGGCGCCCCCGCGCCGGCCGGCGACTGGCTGCGCGGGACGGTCGGGGTCGGGCTCTTCATCGCGGCCCTCGGTCTGCTGTCGCTCGGGATCGGCGCGATCGTGCGGCACTCGGCGGGCGCGATCACCATCATGATCGGCGTGGTGCTGCTGCCCCTGGTCCTCGCGCTGTTCATGTTCGCCGACAACCTGCTGGGTCTCCAGCGCTTCCTGATCGACTACTCGATCCCCAACCAGCTGGGCGGACTGTACGGCTCGACGCTCATCGACTCCGGCCCGTCCGGCTGGGAGCCACTGCCGCTGATGCTGGGCCTGGCCGCCGCGGCGCTGGGCGGAGCGGTCGCGATACTGAACCGGCGCGACGTCTGAGGAACGGGGCCACGCCCGTAGGGCCGCGCGTACGTGCAAGGCCTCGCGTACGTCCCAGGGGCCGCACGCCCTCAGTAACGCGGCGCGTTCCGGGACCGCTGCACCCGGGTGGTGCGGCGGTCCTTCGCGTTCCAGCACGCCTTGTGCCAGTGCCTGCGGTCGTCGATGCCGCCGAACTCGGGCCAGGCCACGAGGTGCGGGACCCCGGAGGGGATCTCCTGGTCGCAGCCGGGGCACCGGTATCGCCTGCCCTGGGCGCTCGCGCCGCTGACCGGGCGCACCGACCACTCCTCGCCCTGCCAGCTCTCGGTGGCCCCTCCCCCGCCGTATCTGCCGGGCGCCGGGCCGGGGCGTTCGTCGGGACTCTCGCCGCCACGGGGGCGATTACGGCGCGGGGACACGGGACACCTCACGGGGTGGATCGGGCACGAGTCGTCCAAGCCTAGAGCCTGGCGTCCGGGCAGCCGTCCGGGCAGCCCGGACGGTCCGGCCGGGCAGTGGAGTGAGTTAGCGGAAAATCGCAACAACTTCCTCCGGGACCGTGCCTTTGGCACGTGTCAGACGTTGTTGCCGGTGGGGGAGAAACGCGTCGGCCGCGAGGAGGCAATAGGCGATGCGCATCGGAACGTTCGTTCTGGCAGCCCAGTTCCCGGGACAGGGGCCGGGCGAGGCCCTGCACCGGGCCGTCCGGTCCACCGAGGCCGCGGAGGAGAGCGGTCTCGACTCGGTCTGGCTGGCCGAGCACCACTTCGTGCCGTACGGGGTCTGTCCGTCCGCGACCACGCTGGCCGCGCTGCTGCTGGGCCGCACTCGCAGAATCCGGGTCGGCACGGCGGTCAGCGTGCTGCCCAACCACCACCCGGTCGCTCTCGCCGAGCAGGCCGCGCTGCTGCATCTGACCAGTGGCGGACGCTTCTCGCTCGGGGTGGGCCGGGGCGGTCCGTGGGTGGACCTGGAAGTGTTCGGCGGCGGTCTCGACGCGTACGAGAACGGCTTCCCCGAGGCGCTCGGCCTGGTGCTCGACTGGCTGCGGGAGCCGCGCGTCGCGGGGCGCGGCGAGCGGTTCGGCTTCCGCGAGGTGGCGGTGGTGCCGCGCGCGGACGAGCTACTGGAGGGTCCGGCCGGCGCGGGGCCGGGTGTGACGGGTCCAGGCGCTGCGGAACCGGGCACTTCGGGGCCCGAGGTCATCGTGGCGTGCACCTCGCCGAAGAGTGTGCGGCTCGCGGCGCGGCAGGCGCTCCCGATGCTGCTGGGCATGCACTGCGGAGACGAGGAGAAGGCGGAGATGGTCGCCCTGTGGCGTAAGGCCGCCCGGGAGGCCGGCCATCCGCCCGAGGTGGTGGAGGGGGTCGCACATGTGTCCGCCGGGGTGGCCCAGATCGCGGACGGCGCCGGGGACGCCACGGAGCTGCTGGTGAAGGCGATGCCCGGCTGGCTGCGCCAGGGACTCGACGCCCATGTCACGGTCGACGGCAGGCACCGCGTGATGCGGGACCCGGTCGCGTACACGGAATTGCTGTGCGGGCTGCATCCGGTGGGCCCGCCGCAGCTGGCCGCCGACCGGCTCGCGGCCACCGCCGAGCGGACCGGGATCACACGCTTCGCCCTCCTGGCCGAGGGGTCGGGCGATCTCGCGGCGACCGAGGAGAACGTCCGGCGGCTGGGCACCGACGTACTGCCGCTGCTCACCTGACCTGCGCACGCCGGTATTCCCTCGGGACCTCTGTGGGACATGTGGAGGGGGGACATGTGGTGCGGTGGTACGGGAGCTGCCGCCCCGGAGCCAGTTGCACCTCCCGCGGCCCGGGACGGCAGCAGAAGCGTTCAGCAGTCCCGTAGTTCGGGCGACTGGTTCAGCAACTGGCCCCTCACCGAGGTGAACTTGGCCAGTCGGTCGTCGACCGAGGCGTCCAGCGGGAACACCGCGACGCGGTGGCAGTTCTGGAATGCGAGACGCACTCCGAAGTGCCGCTGCAGCGCGCCGCGTATCGCATCACTCGCGAGCGCGCGCAGCAGCTGACCACGTGCCTGCTCGTCCGGCGGCGGCGTCTGGTTGTCGGCGAACTGTCCGCCGTCGACCTTCAGCTGAGCCACCAGCGAGCTGATCATCTCCCATGCGAAGGGCAGGGAGGTCCGGACGCAGTCGACGAAGTCGGCTTCGTCGACCTCGCCTCGCTCGGCCTGTTCCAACAGCGCCGGTGAGACGTCGAGCGACATGGGTTCTCCTCTCGCGACCCCGGGCAGTGGCCGGGGCCTTACGGGCAGGGAAGGGGGGCGACGACGCAGCGTGCACGGACGGCGACCTCCTGCTTCCACGTTATGCGCGCAGTCGGGGCCGCACCAGGAGATTGGGAACACAACTGGCCAATTACGAAGGGGTGCAAAGAGGGGCAAGGCCGCTTCGCCGCGACGCGGCGTGCACCGAGTGACAGGAGGCGACGGGTGGGAATCGCGTCGGGCCCCGTCGTCGAGTAGCGTTGCCGACCATGCGTCTCGTCATCGCCCGTTGCTCCGTGGACTACGCGGGCCGGCTCACAGCCCACCTGCCCTCCGCCCCCCGATTGATCCTGGTGAAGGCGGACGGAAGTGTCTCCATCCACGCCGACGACCGGGCGTACAAACCGCTCAACTGGATGTCGCCGCCGTGCACCCTGAAGGAGGGCGCCGACGGCGACGAAGGCGTCTGGACCGTGGTGAACAAGGCGGGCGAGAAACTGATCATCACGATGGAGGAAGTCCTCCACGACTCGTCGTACGAGCTGGGCGTCGACCCGGGGCTCATCAAGGACGGCGTGGAAGCGCACCTCCAGGAACTGCTCGCGGACCGGATCGAGATCCTCGGCGAGGGCCACACCCTGATCCGCCGCGAATACCCCACCGCCATCGGGCCGGTGGACATCCTGTGCCGGGACGCGAACGGGCAGACGGTGGCCGTGGAGCTGAAGCGGCGCGGCGACATCGACGGCGTGGAGCAGCTGACACGCTATCTGGAGCTGCTGAACCGTGACCCGCACCTCGCGCCGGTCCGGGGCGTCTTCGCCGCACAGGAGATCAAGCCGCAGGCCCGGGTGCTGGCGACGGACCGTGGCATCGGCTGTCTGGTCCTGGACTACGACGCGATGCGGGGCATCGAGGACGACAAGCTGCGGCTGTTCTGACCTGCCGACCGGCACGGACGAGGGCCGGGCGGTCCACGCGGAGGCGTGAGCCGCCCGGCCCTCGTATGTCCTGTGCCCCGAGGTGCTCAGGCCGCCGGGTCGGCGGTGGCCGCGTCGGACTCCGGGGCGCTCGCCGACCCGACGGGGCCGCTCGCGGAGGAGGAGACCTCCATCGAGTTCGATGACGTGATCGAGTCGGTGGGCGTCGGAGTCGGGGTCGGGGTCGGCGAGTCGCTATCCGACTCGGACGGCGTGGGACTCGGACTCTCGCCCTCGTCCTCGCTCTCGCTCGCCGTGGGCTCGGGCGAGGTCTTCGTCGGCGTCGGCTCGTCCGGCGAGCTGCTCCCGCCGTCCGTCGGCCCGTCCGTCCCCGGCGGTGTACCGCCCGACGTGGAGGCGCTCGGGGACGGGGAGCCTGATGTGCTGGGGCTCGCCGAGTCCGAGGCGCCCGGGGTCTCGGGCGTCTCGCCGGTGGCCGTCTCCCCGGTCGGGGCGGAGCCGTCGTCCGGCTCGTCCGCGGGCGGGCCGTCGTCGGTCGCGTCCTCGGTGGCCGTCTGCTCGGTGGTGACGTTGCGGCTGCCCGGCTCGTCGCCGTCGCCGGATGTGACGCCGAGCGTGACGACGGTGCCGAGCACCGCGATCAGCAGGGCGCCCGCGCCCGCGGCGGCCAGGTTGTGCCGGGCGCCGCCCAGGACGGCGGCTCGGCCGGGACCCTTGCGCGCGGCGGGGCCGGGCGGCAGCGGGGAGACGACGGTGGGCTGCTCCTCGGCGGTGTGCAGGACGAACAGCGGCGCACCCGGGAGCCCGCCGGGCGGCGTGCCCGGGGCGTCCTGGCGTATGACGGGCACCTCGTCGCCCGAGAGGGTGCGGCCCAGCGGTGGGAAGTCGCCGGAGCGGTCCGCGACCAGGGCGAGCGCGCGGCGTCCGGCGACGGCCCCGGACTTGTCGGCGAGCGCGCCGCGCATCCCGATCGAGGTCTCCAGCTCGGTCCGGGCCCGGTCCGGGTTGCCGGCGCAGAGCGCGAGGACACCCAACTCGTGGTGGAAGTAGGCCTCCTCGGCGACCTCGCCGGCGATCCTGGCGGCCTCCTGGCCGATCCTGAGGGCCCGCTCCCAGGCTCCCCAGCCCAGGCCGGCGGCGAAGGCCGGGGAGGCGCTGCGGGCCAGCAGGACGGCCGCGCTGGCCGCTCCCACCGCGTCGCCCAGGACCAGCCGGGCCAGGGAGGCGACGATCGCGTCGGACTCGGTGACGGCCCGCCGGGGGGTGACCGAGGGGTGCGAGGTCCACCAGGCGTAGTGCTGGGCGGCGGTACGGGCGTGGACGGCTGCGTCGTCCTCGTAACCGGCCGCCGTCAGCTGGGCGAGGACTCCGGCGGCGAGGCGGTAGCGGGGGCCGGCCGGGGAGAGCAGGCCGCAGCCCGCGAGCTCGCCGAGCGCGGCGTCCGCGTGGGTGTCGCCCACCAGGGCCGGCAGATGGGCCTGGTGGGGCACCTCGCCGCCGAGGGCGACGGCGA
>NZ_NEUE01000004.1 GCF_002910905.1 Streptomyces sp. SM11
CGCCGCGGGCCCGGCCGCGCCGCCGAACGGCGCCCCCGGTCCCGACCAGCTGACGCTGGAGCGCCTAGACCTGGACGCCTTCCGGGCGCTGTGGGAGCAGGTCGGCGACCCCGTCGCGGGCGTGGTCCACCTGTGGAACGCCGACAGCCCGGCCGACGGCGGCCGGGGCGAGGAGGAGGAGCTGGGCCTCGGCCTGTACGCCTGCCTCGCCGCCCTGCGGACCCTCGGCGAGCGGCAGCGCAAGTCCCGCTTCCTCGTCGTGACCCGCGACGGCCAGCCCGTCGCCGAAGGCGACCGGCCGGTCCCCGCCCGTGCCGCCCTGTGGGGTCTGATGCGCACCGCTGCCATCGAGTACCCCGGCCTGCGCCCGCGCGTCGTCGACCTCGGCGGCGCCCCCGGCACCCTGCTGCCCGCCCTCGTGGCGGACCTCGGCGGCGCCCGCGGACCCGTCGAGACCGGCTACCGCGACGGCGTCCGGCACGTGCCCGTCCGGGTGCGCGACCGCTCGGCGTACACCCCGCCCCGCCCCACCGGGCAGGGCCCCATCCGGCCCGGCGGACGCTATCTCGTCCTGGGCGGCCACGGCGGCCTGGGCCTGGAGGTGGCCGAGCGGTTCGCCCGAGAGGGCGCCAGCGTCGTCGCGCTGGTCTCCCGCTCCGGCGGGAACCCCGGCTCCGACGAGCGGGCCGCCGCCCTCGCCGCCCACGGCTGCCTGGCCGTCTCCTACAGCGCCGACATCACCGCCCCCGGCGCCCTGGCGGCCCTGGTGGAGCGGATACGCCGGAAGCACGGCGAGGTGCACGGCGTCGTCCACGCCGCGGGCACCCTCAAGGACGGGCTGATCCGCAGCGCCACCGCCGAGGACGTCGCGGCCGTGATGCGGCCCAAAGCCGACGGGGTACGCGAGCTGGCCGCCGCCGTCGCCGGGCTGGACCTGGACTTCGCGGTGCTGTTCGCCTCCGTCTCCGGCACCTTCGGTAACCTCGGGCAGGGCGGCTACGCCGCCGCCAACACCTACCTCGACGGCTACGCCCACGCGCACGGCGCGCCGTGGCTCAGCGTCGACTGGGGCCTGTGGGGCGAGGTCGGCATGGGCACCGCCGTCGCGGACCAGCTCCGGGCGCGCGGCGTCCGGCCGCTGACCACCGCCGAGGGCCTGGACGCCCTCATGGCCGTACTGGGGACGGAGCGGCCCGCCCGGCAGCTCGTTGTCGCCCACCCGGACGCCGGCACCGAGATCGTCGAGCCGGACGACCCGGAGGTCCGTGCCGGTTCCGCCCCGGTCTCCGCCGCCGCAACTGCGGGGGACAGCTCCGGTGCGGCCGCCGGGGACGCCGCGGAGCGCGTCGCCGACGCGCTGGCGGCGTTCCTCGTGGAACGACTGCGGGTCGCGTCCCTCGACCGCGAGGCGCCCCTGTCGGAGTACGGCATGAGCTCGATCATGAGCGTCGAGCTGTCCGAGGAGCTGTCCCGCCGATGGGACATCAGCCTCCCGGCCACGCTCTTCCTGGAGTACGGCGCCTTCGACGAACTGGCGGAGGCGCTGGCCGAGCGCTACGGCGCGGCGGCGGCCCTGCCGGAGCCGGCCGGGGGCGAGCCCA